>CAMYJX010000013.1:27932-62673 GCA_947258825.1 uncultured Pseudomonadales bacterium | reverse complement strand
CGCACGCCTCGGCGGTTCCTGTAGCCGCGGGTGCGAGCCAGGCATCCGGAATCAGCTCGGCAACGCGCTCCAGCTCTGCCGTGCTCGCTTTCTGGTCCAGAGCTCCCTGAAAGCCGGCCACCAGGCTGTCCTGGCGGAAACGCTCCAGCACGGCCGGGTCCCAGTTGTTGGTTCGCACCATCAGGTCCCCATAGGCCTGCAGGTAGGTAGCCATGCGCCCGACGGTTTTCTTCAAGCGCAGCGGATACGGCAGGTGATCGCCGATGGTGGCGAAGCAGGACCAGACCCGGACATCGGCCGGATCGCGTCCTGCTTGCTCCGCCGCGTCCTTGACGGTCTTCACCGCCCGCGCCGTGGTTTCGTCGGTGAAGAACGTATGCAACACCACGGCGTCGAAGGCCCTGCCACCCAGAGCCAGACTGTTGGGGCCAAAGGCGGTGAAGGTCATCGGTATGTGCTCATCGAAATCCGGGTCGAGCCGCAGAAAAGGAAACTGACCGCAGGGCCCGTCGTGGCCCAGCACCGTTTCCCCCTTCCACAGTCGGCGCATCACGGAAACGAAATCCTCGAGCTCCGAAGTTCTGATGCGGGGCAGGCCCAGGGCATCGAAAAACGCGTCGATGCCCCGCCCGAGGCCGAGGGAAAAACGACCGCCCGTGAGAAAGTGCATGGTGCTGGCGTAGGCGGCCGTCACCAGCGGATGGCGGGTATTGTGGTTGGTTGCCGCCGTCGCGATACCTAAGCGCTCGGACACTGCACCCACCGCACCGGAAATGGTTGCCGCCTCCTTGATGTTGAAGCGTTCGGAGATGAAGCAGGCGCCGATGCCCATGGCCTCGGCATCGCGCACTTCCTGGACGAGATCCCGAGGCGACCCGGGGGCACCGGCCAGCGTATAGAAGGCCAGCTCGTTCATGGATACCTTAGGTGCACTCATGACGCCCTCCCCGCGTGTGCTTGAGCAGGATGTTACGGCCGAACCGCGCTTCCTGCTATTTCAGGGCTCTGGTGACCAGCTGCCTCGCCGTGGCAGCATCACCCCAGCCTTCTATCTTCACCCACTTGCCCTCCTCCAGATCCTTGTAGTGGGCAAAGAAATGCTCGATGGAGTTCACCAGCGTCTGCGGGAGATCGGCCACCTCCTGCACATGCTCATAGATGCGCGTCACGCGGCGCACCGGAACCGAAAGGATCTTCGCATCGTCTCCCGCCTCGTCAGCCATCTTCAGCACGCCTACGGGCCTGCAGCGGATCACCGTACCGGCAATCAACGGATGCGGCGTGACGATGAGCACGTCGAGCGGATCGCCGTCGTCGGCGAGGGATTCCGGTACGTAGCCGTAATCGCAGGGGTAAAACATGGCTGTCGCCATGAAGCGGTCGACGAACACCGCGCCGCTGTCCTTATCCACCTCGTACTTCACCGGCCCGGTATTGGCCGGTATTTCCACCACCACGTTGATCTCGTCCGGCGCCCTTTCCCCCGGACCTACGGATTTGAGGCTCATCTAGGCACCCTCAAATCCGTGGCTGTGCTTGCTTGAGTCATGCTTCTCCACCCGATCAGTTGACGTTTCGCTCCCGGCCTTCCCAGTAGGGCTTCCGAAGCTCGCGTTTGAGAATCTTGCCGGAAGGGTTGCGCGGCAGCTCGCCGATGAAGTCTACCGTTTTCGGCAGCTTGTAACCGGCAATTCGATCCCTGGCGAAGCCGATGAGCTCGTCCGCGTCGGCGCTCATGCCGGTTTTGAGCACCACAACCGCCTTCACTGCCTCGCCCCAACGATCATCGGGCACGCCGATGACCGCGACATCGCCTATCGCCGGATGTCCGAACAGCGCGCTCTCGACCTCCGCCGGATAGATGTTTTCTCCACCGGAAACGATCATGTCCTTGACCCGATCATGCACATAGACGTAACCGTCTTCGTCGAGGTAGCCGGCATCACCCGTATGGACATAGCTGTCGATGAGGGTCTTTTCCGTGGCTTCCGGCAGGTTCCAGTAGCCGAGCATGTTCACCGGCGAGCTGATACAGATCTCTCCCACCTGACGTGGCGGCAGCGTGTTGCCCGCTTCGTCGACGACCTTGATCGTAATTCCTGGAAACGGTTTGCCTGCCGAACGCATCCGCTCATTGCCGCTGACATCGTGATCCTCCGGCGGCAGATAGGTGGCGGAGCCCGTCGTCTCCGTCATGCCGTAGAGCTGCACGAACCCGCACTGAAACACCTCCATGGCTTCCCGCAGCAGGTCCAAAGGGATGGGCGAAGCGCCGTAACTGATGAACTTCACCGAGCTGTAATCGGTATGACGGGCATCCGGATGCTGCAGCACCATGCGGATGGCCGCCGGTACAAGAAAAAGCTTGGTTATCCCATGATTCTGGATCATCTCCAGGGTGTCACCCGGGGTGAACTCTTTGACGACGATGTTTCTGGCGCCGGCACGGATACCCAGGATGCCCCAGCCGACGCCGCCGATGTGAAAGCTGGGCATCGCCACCAGGTTGACATCCCGATCGGACCACTCGTTGAAAGCCATGTCGGCGCTGGGCGGATAACGCCAGAGATCGAAGAAGCAGCGATGAGCAAGCTGCACCCCTTTCGGGTGGCCCGTGGTTCCGCTGGTATACATCTGTATGGCGACGTCTTCAGCCGTCACCGGCACATGCGGGTCACTGTCCACCTGACTGCCACGCCAGGCAGCAAAGTCCGTCCAGTTTTCGTGTCCCGGCTCCATGGCGATTATGCGCCTGAGGGTCGGCACCTGGTCTTTGACTGCCTCCGCCAGACCGTAGAAATCCGGCCCGACAAAGAGGATTTCCGCCTTGCTGTCATTCAGGATGTACGCTACCTCGGGCGGCGCCAGCCGCCAGTTGATGCCAACCGAGACCGCGCCGGCTTTGGCAGCACCGAATACGATCTGATAGAAGTCGTCCGAGTTCTTATCCATGAAAGCGACGCGCGAGCCGCCACTCAGCCCTTCTGCAAGCAACCCGTTGGCCACCTGGTTTACCTTGCCATCGAACTCGACATAGGAAGTGGACCGCCCGGCATGCAGAAACGCCTCCTTGCTGCCACGCTCACGCGCATGGAACCGGGCAAGGTCTCCCAGCGTGGTTACGGCATCCAGCGATGCCGGTGACGAATCGCTCATGGTGATCTCCTCGAGGCTGTTTGCGTTGCGCCTTCAGATGCAGACTACTCGCGGCGTCAGAACGAGCGGGGCATCCCCAGCACGTGCTCGCCGATGAAGCTCAGAATCAGATTCGTGGATATCGGCGCTATCTGATACAGACGGGTTTCCCGGAACTTCCGTTCGATATGATATTCCTTGGCAAAGGCGAAACCGCCGTGGGTCTGCATGCACACGTCTCCCGCGTGCCAGGACGCCTCCGAAGCAAGCATCTTGGCCATGTTGGCTTCCGCGCCACAGGGTTCTCCTGCGTCAAACAGCCGCGCGGCTCTTTCCACCATCAGGGCCGCGGCTTCCACTTCCGCATAGCATCGAGCGATAGGAAACTGCACCCCCTGATTCTGGCCAATCGGACGATCGAAGACGACCCGCTCTTTGGCGTAGGCGGTGGCCTTATCGATGAAGTAACGGCCGTCTCCCACACACTCAGCCGCGATCAGCACGCGCTCGGCATTCATCCCATCGAGGATAACCTTGAATCCGGCGCCCTCCTCACCCAGCAGGTTTTCCCGGGAAATGCGCAGCTCGTCGAAGAACAGCTCGCAGGAATGATGGTTGATCATGGACTCAATGGGACGTATCTCCAGACCGTTCCCTTCGGCCGCCTTAACGTCGACGATGAATGCGGAAAGGCCCTCGGTTTTCCGCTTTACCTGATCTCTGGGAGTGGTTCTCGCCAGCAGCACCATCAGATCTGAATGTTGTATACGGCTGATCCAGACCTTCTGACCGTTGATGACGTAGTCGTCCCCATCCCGACGGGCAACGGTCTTGAGGTTGGTCGTATCCGTACCCGTGGTCGGCTCGGTGACGCCGAAGCTCTGCAGGCGCAGCTCGCCACTGGCGATTTTCGGCAGATACCGGCGTTTCTGCTCATCGTTGCCATGACGCAGCACCGACCCCATCACGTACATCTGGGCGTGGCAAGCGCCGGCATGGGCCCCCGAGCGGCAGACCTCTTCCATGACCACCGACGCCTCGACGACCCCAAGGCCCGCCCCGCCGTACTCCTCCGGTATGAGCACGGTGAGAAACCCCGATTGAGTGAGCTCGCGGACGAACTCCGTCGGATAGCCGTTGTCGCGATCGAGCGCCAGCCAGTAATCCTCACCGTAGCGCGCGCAAAGCTGTCTGACCGCGCTGCGAATTTCCTGAATCTCACCGCTTTCTGAACTTTCCAACCGTTCTGCCATACCTGAAAACCCTTCTCCGGATACCCTGCGCGAAACTGCCCAAGCCCTAATCTCAGCCGCCGCTACCCGCCTGCGTCGGGCTTATCCAGCAGGCGGTGGATACCGCGCTATTCTTGCTCATTCCGGCATCCATCGGCCATTATCCAGACTACGCCAGGGAAGAGCCAACATGATCACGCTATATCACGCCCCCAACAGCCGCTCGGTCAGAGTCTACGCCACGCTGGAAGAGCTGGGCCTGCAGTACGAGGTGAAGCACCTGAAGTTCCCCGAGGATGTGCGGTCCGACGCTTATCGGAAGATCAACCCTCTGGCTCGGGTTCCGGCGCTGGCTGACGGAGGGACGAGCCTGTTCGAGTCGGGGGCCATCATCCAGTATCTGCTGGCCCGATACGGCAGGGGCCGCCTGGAACCGTCCGTCAGCAGCGAGGACTTCCCCGTCTATCTGCAGTGGTTCCACTGCGCGGAGGCCACATTTCTGCCACCGGTCAGCGACCTTATTCAGCACACGATGGTCCTACCCGAGGACGAGCGCGTGCCTGGCGTCATACCCTGGAGCCAGAAGCGCATCCGGGCCAATCTCGACGTGCTGGAGACGGCGGTATCCGGCGGCGGATTTCTCGCTGGCGGCGCATTTTCCGCAGCCGACATCATGATGGCCTACACCCTGCACCTGGTTAAGCTGGTTCAGCTTTTCGACGCGAACGACCACCCGAACATCGGCGCCTGGCTGACCAAGATCGAGTCCCGACCCGCCTGGGGGTTGGCTGTGGGCGGCTGAGGAGGCCGCGGGTTCCTCCGCTTAGCGCCCTGTTCACCCTCCCAGCGGCCGATATGAAAACTTCTGCCCGCCAATGCTGGCCTCGAACATCAGCCCGCCTTTGGCAATGGTGAATATGGCCATGCCCTTGTAATAGCTTGCACCCGCCGTCGTGGCGTTCTTGCTGCCTCCACTGGCACCCGCCGAGGACCCGGTGGTCGATGTGCTGGCGGACAGGCCCGCCGTGATGGCCACCGCGCTGGCATTCGCGCCGAACTCGAAGTTGCCCGTGGAAAATTCCTGGAAGGCGCGCTCGTCTTCAAAGAAGATGATCTGGCTGAATCCCTGGCCGCCAATCTGAAAACCCACCGTCAGCTGGGTCATGGTGGTGTCACCCACCGGCTGGCCACCGACGAACACCCGCCCCGAGCCGCGCGCGCCGCCGACCCCGAAACCCGCTTTGCCGATGGTGGGGAACACCGCATAGCCGTAGCTGTTGGAAAAAAATGCGGCGCTGTCTCCCGAGGCGCGGAACAGATCGGCAGTCCGCTCATACTTGTCCTCGTCGCCCACCGATGCGCATCCGGTAAGCATTAGTGCAAAGCCCAGCACCCATCCCGTTCTCTTCATAATCCAATCCCTGATCGATTCATCAATTGCTGCGTAAATGAGCGGCGGCAAGCATAGCACTTACCCCTCCCGCCTCGAACCAGACTAGCGCCTTGAGCTGAACAAGGTCTGAATGCGCGCAAAGGCAGCGTGACGCTTGCCTCTTTTGTCTCGGCAATGCCCCTGAAAATCAGCGGAAGCACGTCACAAATTTAGTCTAAATATTTATATATCAATAGTTTATAGCCTATACCTACTACAGACTTGATCACTTGAACCTCCCCTTTTCCTGTGTTCAAAACGCAGTGTGAACTGCCAGAATCTATTTAACGACTAAGGTGGAGAAATGCCAATGCGGGCTTCTTTCCTGACTTCAGGGCTTCTGGCAACAGCGTTGCTGACCGCACATACCCAGGCGACCGCTGGGGAGCGCTTCTACGACAGCACGGCAGGCACGAATGACCTCAAACTCGAGTACGCTTCGGGTATCGACCGCCACCGCCTCGACAACTACACCAAGGTTCACGGCTGGAAACTGAGCGACACCTGGTACTTCGGCAGGCAGCGGGGCGACGAGGGCGGCTTGGCCCTGGTATGGCAGGGCAGCCGCGACCAGGTCAGCTTCACCACACAGGGCGTCAGACTCACCCGCAGATTCTGACCTCAGGCGCCGTTTCTCACCAAATAGATCAAGTAGGGAATTCAGCCACCGAGCGGCCGATACGAAAAATTCTGCCCGCCGACACTGGCCTCGTACATCAACCCGCCTTTGGCGATCGTGAATATGGCCATGCCCTTGTAATAGCTTGCACCCGCCGTCGTGGCGTTCTTGCTGCCCCCGCTGGCGCCCGCCGAAGACCCGGTGGTCGAAGCGCTGGCAGAAGCGCCCGCCGTGATGGCCACCGCGCTGGCATTCGCCCCGAACTCGAAGCTTCCCGTCGAGAACTCCTGGAAGGCGCGCTCGTCTTCAAAGAAGATGATCTGGCTGAATCCCTGGCCGCCAATCTGAAAACCCACAGTCAGCTGGGTCATGGTGGTGTCACCTACAGGCTGGCCACCGACGAATACCCGTCCCGAGCCCCGCGCACCGCCGACTCCGAACCCGCCCTTGCCGATGGTCGGAAATACCGCATAGCCATAGCTGTTGGAAAAGAACGCGGAGCTGTCTCCCGCGCTGCGGAACAGCTCCAGGGTTTCCTCATATTTGTCATCTTCGGCTGCCGTTAGGCTGGCGCCGAACAGCAAAGCCAGGCCCAGAAACCATCCGGTAAACGTCTTAGTCTTAGTCGTATTCATAATAGATCCGTCAGTGGCCGCAAATAGGAAAGCCGGGAAGCATACCACTTCTGGAACCGTGCGCACGTCGACCGCTGAGCAGGTCAGCTCAGGACAACAGCCCCTTGAGCTCCTGGATGTGGGTCTTGGCTTCGTCCAGAACCAGCAGGCTGAGCTGGGGGGAAAGCAACCCCAGCGCCAGCTTCTGAAAGGCGGGCGTCTCGTCGAGTCGAGGCAGCCGATGGAAAGCACGATCTTTCACCAGCCCGTGGAGATGGGCGACCACCAGAACGTCGGCATAGTCTGCCGGGCCCTCGTGGTCCAGATACCAGTTCGACTGATTCTCAGCCGCCTGGCGAAAATCCGCCTGAAACCCCCACTGTTCCAGAACCGCTACTGAGATCTCCGGCCCGAGCCCGGCCAGGACTTCATCCAGCACGCCGGGGGTGTCCGCCAGATCCGGAAAACCTTCCGCTTCGCGTATCACAGGCAGCCCGCCGATCTCATGCAGCAGCCCCAACAGCAGTGCCCGGTCGCCATCCAGACCGGGTGTCATCTTCGCCAGAACCGCACACAACGCAGCAATGTCGATGGCATGGCGCCAGCGCTTGAGCATACGGTCTTTGAGGTGAGGCGCCTTGGCGACGAACAGGTCTCTGGTCGCCAGGGTCAGAACGATGTTCTGCGCCCGCTGAATGCCCAGCCGGACCAGCGCATCCTGCACGGACTGGCACGCGCTCTGACCACCGAAGATGGCGCTGTTGGCTACGCGCGTCAGGCGACCGGCAATGGCCGGATCAGCTGAAATGATGGCCGCAATGCCGGCCATGCTGTAATCATCCTTCTCCAGCGCGCGGCGGATCTTCACTGCGATTCCCGGCATGGGGGGAATTGCCAAGCCGCCGCTGCGCATCTGCTTAGTCAACCTTGTCACCAGCGCATGGCTCCGCCAGCTGCCAGCCAGCGCGTCGTCGTTGAGCTGAAATCTCGCCTGGCGCTTCTGCGACTGCTGCTGTTTGAGCTTCGAGGATTCTACCCTCACCAGCTTCGCCCCGGGCAGCGCGGTCAGCTGGTACTGGCTGGGCCGCAGATGGGCAAGCGGAAAACCGGCGTCCAGATCCCCCGCTTTCACGGTCCGCTGTTCTCCAGCTTCAGGCTGCAGGGTGACCTGCCCGTCCACCAGGAAGTATTCATAAGGGTTCAGGTCTGCCAGCGCCATGATCTGTGTGGAAGAAGGCGCGTCAATAATGTGCGAGAAGGCTTCGATGGCTTTCAGCTGGTCCACGGACCAGCCAGCAAAGTAAGGGTGATCGGAGGTGAGCCTGCGCAGCGTGCCGATCTTTGGAGAGCTGACAGCCGCCTGGTTCATTGTCTGATTCCTGCCAAAATCCGTTCGCAACCGGCGGATTATAAACGGCGCCGGCAAAGCCAGATGCGACCCCTTGCTCGCTCTGACTGTGACGCAGTTCGGACGCAGTGCCGACGCAGTGCGAACGCAGTGCCGACGCAGTGCCGCTGACAGGCGCAGCAGGCCTTCAGCGCGGCTTTACCCGTCGAGCCGCGGCTCCTTCGCCTCCGCTAGAGTTGGCGGGTTAGCGCAGACACCGGCATGGTGGCCAACCATGCGCACGGTTAGGGCTTCCTCCAGGTACAGGTTGCTGGCCAGCATCACGGCACCTTCCACCTGCTCGTAGCAGACCACGGCCATGACGCTTCCCATCGGTATGACTTCCTGAACCTGAAAAGCGATCTGCGGCCGGCTGGGGTTTTCCAGTATCCGGGCCCAGCTCTCCAAGACCGCGGCACGGGTAGTCAGCGCTGGCCATCCCGGGTGCACACAGAGCACGCTGGGGTTTGCAGACCACAGCCGGTCCATGGCATCCACGTCCCCCTGAGCAAAAGCCAGATAGAACCCCTCGTTGGCAAACAGCGCCTCGTTCGGGTGCATGCGTCCATCCTCCTGATCGGCCCATGGCGGACGATGATTATAGGCCCACACTCATTGTTAAAACCGCCCGCCAGCTTGGATGGCCAAATCAGCATTACGCGGATTCTCGCGTTAACGGATCAGGTCCGGTATAAAACTGTTGGAGAGAATCGAGCGATCGGGGCTAATTGGGTCACCGGGGTTGATGGTCACCGGGGCTGATGGAGGGTCAGATGACCACGTTTAGCAGTAGGCCACTACTACGCGGCATCATTCTGCTGGCCATGCTGTGGGTCGTAACCCCCTTAACCGCAGGCGAATCCTCAGACGTTCGGTTTCAGGCATCGCGTATCATTGCCTTCGGCGACGTTCACGGGGCATTCGATCAGCTTTTCCGGCTGCTGCGGGATCTGGACGTCGTCGATGACTCCGGAAGCTGGACCGCGGGTTCCACGCACCTGGTGAGCCTGGGCGACCTGCTGGATCGCGGTGCCGATTCGAAGAAAGTCATGGACCTGCTCATGAAGCTTCAACCCGAGGCGCTGGCTGCCGGGGGCCAGGTTCACGTGGTGCTGGGCAATCATGAGCTCATGAATCTGACCGGCGACCTCCGCTACGTGTCCAGAGGCGAGTATGCGGCTTTCGCCGAGCCGGGCGCGGCGGCTACCGACGCGGAGGCAGGCAGCGATCAACCGCCACCCGGCTTTGACGCGCACCGCGAGGCGTTTCTGCCAAACGGCGTCTACGGCCAGTGGCTGCTCCAGCAGCCGTCCGTGCTGGTCGTCAACGATACCGCCTTCGTGCATGGTGGGCTTCCGCCGCTGGCGGCAACGGTGTCACCTGCAGATCTGGAAGCCACTTTCAAAGCGCGTCTCAACGAGCTGCTGCAGCTTCGCGTGGTTCTGGAGCAGGCGGCGTTGATTTCTCCCAACGCAGACGTCAACGACAGCGCGAAGGAGCTGCGGGCCAGGCTCGATGCCGAGCCATCCTCCGCGTCCCTCGAACCCATACCTCCCGAATTGGTCGCCGATACGGAGCGCTTCGTGGCATTGGCCAGCGATGATCTGTTTTCCTATGCGGGCGTGCTCTGGTACCGGGGCACCGCCAGATGCCATCACCTGCTGGAGACCCCGGTTCTGGCCGACGCCCTGAGCCGCTGGCAGGTCTCACGCGTGGTAATGGGCCACACGCCGACGCCTGACCATCGAATCCGTCAGCGTTTCGACGGCCAGGCCATACTGGCGGATACCGGAATGCTCACTGAATACTACCGTGGGCAACCGGCCGGGCTGATCATCGCTGACTCGAGTGCCCGGGTCTTCTACCCGGACACGGGCGAGCTTGCGGACCGGCCCGATCCCATGCCGGCAATCGAAATCTCTGGCCTGGACGCCGCGGCGTTAGGGCCACTGCTCGCCAGCGGCGTCATGGCCCCAGCGGCTGAAGCTCCGCGCGCCGACGGTGGCCTGCCGGTGTCCGTCGCTATGGGCGATACGACGGTGCGAGGGTTGTTCCAGCGAGGAGGCAAACGGGATATCAACAATCAGCTGGCTGCCTACCAGCTGGACCGCCTTCTGAACCTGGGCCTGGTTGCCCCGGTCGCGGCCCGGGAATACGAAGGCAAGCGCGGAACCCTGACAGCCGTCTGGACACAGACCATCGACGAGGCGGAACGCATGGCGCTGGGTCAGGGGCCGTCCAACTGGTGCGGACGTGGCAACCTCTTCAACCTGATGTACGTGCTGGACGCGCTGATCCAGAATGAGAGCCGGCAGCCCACGACCATGCTCTACAACCGGGGCACCTGGCAGTTCATGAGCGCCGGCCACGCCAGAGCCTTCGGCAGGGGCAAGGGTTTTCCCGCCTATCTGCAGAACGCGCCCGCCGTGCTGCCGCTGGCTTTTGCTGAAGCGCTACGCAAGCTGGACGAGCCCCAGCTGGAGGAAACCCTCGGGGATCTCCTGTCCCGCAATCAGCGGCGCGATCTGTTGAAACGTCGAGATGAGCTGCTGAAAACCTGGAAGATCGAGGGCTGATACATGCGTAAGTCGGTTCGCGTATCTGCTCCACTCACGGTCATTACCGGCTACTACGGTTTGCTGGTGGGCGTCAGCTGGAGCCTGCTGGCGCTGTTTCCCGACCTGCACCCGTACGTGCCCCTCGGTGGCGTCGCGGACATGCTGGGAGACGGTCCCGAGGAGTTCGAGATCGTTCGCTCCATCGGCGGCACCGTTGAAGAGCAGGTGTATATCCTAAAGCTGGCCATCGCGGTGGTCGGCGGCATGCTGCTCATGGCGCCAGTTTCCTGGATGTACTTCATTACCACGCCGATACGCAAAGTCGATCGTTCCTTTGCCCAGACCATGATGATCCTGCCTGTCATCGTGGCCGGCATCGCCATGATCGTTCAGGACAGCCTCGCCCTCGCCTTCAGCCTGGCTGGCGTGGTGGCAGCAGTACGCTTTCGTTTCAGCCTCGCCGAACCCGCCCACACGCTATATATCTTCTGCGCCATCGCCATTGGCCTGGGCGCCGGCGTTTCGGCGCTGGGGATCGCGACGGTCATATCCATGGGCTTCGTTTACGGCACCCTGGTTCTGTGGACCCTCGACTACGGGGCGCGGCTCAACAGCCCGTTCTTCTCGTTTCTCACCAGCCGGGATCATCAGGATGACGACCGCTAGGTTCGTCCGCCTGATCCAGGGGTTCCTGCTGCTGGGCGGGCTTCCGCTGATGCACGCGTGCGCCGAAGCAGCGGAGACCTTCTCGGTGGGAGGCTTCGACTACGACGACACCCGCTTCTCTCAGTGGAAGCTGCCAAAATCGCTCAGCGAGATATCCGGACTGGCCCTGGACGACCGTCAGCGCCTGTTTGCGCATGACGACGAAAAGGCCGTTATCCACCAGCTGGATTACCGCGAAGGTCGTCGGATCAAAAAGTTTGCCCTGGGCGACCCTGCGATTCGCGGTGACTTTGAAGGCATCGCGGTGACAGAAGATGAGATCTACCTGATCGACAGCAACGGCGTGCTTTATTCCGCCCCCGAAGGTGAGGACAACTCGGCAGTCGGCTATCAGATGACCAGGACCGGCCTGGGAAAACGCTGTGAGATTGAGGGCCTGGAGTACCAGCGGGACCGGAAGAGCCTGCTGGTCCTGTGCAAATCTCCACGCCAGAAGGCGCTCAAAGGATACGTCACCGTTTTCCACTGGTCGCTGGAGAACAAGGCGCTGGATGACACGAAAACCATCAGGCTCGACCGTGATGCTTTGAAGGAGCGCATGGGATCCCGTGGCTTTCATCCATCGGGCATCACGGTAATTCCCGACAACGGCCACCTGCTGATCGTTGCCGCCAGGGAACGTGCGCTTATGGAGCTGACGGCTGACGGGGCACTGGTCGATGCCTTCGAGCTGCCCACGGCGAAACACCACCGCCAGGCTGAAGGCATAGCCGTCACGGCAGAAGGCGACCTGCTGCTGGCAGACGAAGGCGCTGGAAAAAGGGGGCGGCTCGGTGTCTACGCAGCTCAATGAGCAGAACAAGCGCGAGCGCACGCGAACGCGAACGCTGATCATGATTCATGGTCGCGGATGGAAACCTGCGGCCGAATTGCTGGAGAGCCACTGGCGATCTGCCATGGCCGCGGGCCTGGACCGCGATCACCAGGAAGCTGGGGGCAGCGAGCTGCTCGAGGGCGTCAATCTGCAGTTCGTCTACTACGGAGATCTGAGCAACGAGCTGCTCAAAACGGCGGGGGGGAAGTACGACCAGGAGCTCGACCTTGTCGACCGGGAGCAGGCGCTACGCTCGCTCAGCGCGCTGAAAAACAGGAAGCGATTCCGCCGTCAGTATTACGAGTCGGTACCCGGCAAGAGTTCGCTCAAAGAGTTCATGGCAGACCTGGGCGCGCCGATCCTGTCCGCGCTGCATCTCACCAACGTCGCCATCGCCAGGAAGATGCCCGAGGTCGCCGCCTACTTCAAAAATGCCAACGGTTTCCAGGAAGCTACGCAACAGCGCCTTGCGCCGGTCCTGCAGGACGCGCTGAACCGTAACGACCGCATCCTTCTGGTGAGCCACTGCCTGGGCAGCGTAATTGCCTACGACTCGCTCTGGCAGGCGGGACACGAGCCGGTGGACACCGATTTCCCCCATGTACCCAGGGTGGACACCTGGATCACGCTGGGATCGCCGCTGGCCGACGAGTTCGTGAAGCATCACCTGGCGGGCGCGAAGTCCCCAAACACGCAGCGCTTTCCCACAAACATCATCAACTGGCTGAACATAGCCGCAGAAGACGACTTCACCTGTCATGACGAGACGGTGGCCAACGACTACGCCCGAATGCTGGATCGTCAGCTGGTCAGCCAGATCAAGGACTATCGCATCTACAATCTGGCCGAGCGCTACGGCAGATCAAATCCGCATCATTCCGCGGGCTATCTGATTCACCCGCGATTCAGCGGCCTCCTGGCGGAATGGCTTCAGAGCGGGTAGCGACAGGTGCCCAGAATGTCCTTCTGCAGCTTCTGCGGGTCGTCCAGAACGTCGTAAAACGCCGCCAGGTAGCTGAGGATTTTCTTACGGTTGTTGTCGTCGAGGCCAGCCTGATCCCTGATCAGCTGCTCGATGGGCTGGCGCATCTCCTGCGCGCGTTCGACCGCGTTCTGATGGTGGTCACCCGCCCGGCAAAGGCCTCTGTAAATCCTCTGGCGAATATTGCGCTGCTTGAGCTGCGCGTTGGCCGTGCCGTAGGGCGGGTTGACGAAACCGGTCATGTCGAAATCGTAGGGAACAGGGAGCATCAAGCCGTCCGCGGTCTGAAAGAGCTTGGCGTTGTGACAGCAGTCATCGCCCGTTGGTCCCGATACCAGGGAAAAATCAACATTGCCGATCAGATACTCGAACAGCTCCACCAGGCTTGCCTGAGCCGGCTCCAGCTGCTCCCGAGGAATGGTTATCGGCTTGACCCGCTTCACCCCGAGCCGCTTGGCAAAACGCTTGAAGTGCTCGATGACGAAGCCCAGCCTGACCAGAGCCTTGCCGCCCCTGTCCTCGTCCACGTACTCGATCTGCAGCAGCCGAACCCGGAGGCTGTTATCGGTCAGCAGGTTGAAGATTCGATAGGCCAGATACTCTTTCAGCAGGTACTGCTGATGGCGTTCCTGAGACTTGCAATAGGTCACCAGCTTCAGGCTCTTCTGATTTTCGAAGACGGTGCCATCCATCTCTTTCTTCGGCAGCTTCAGCGACAGCGGCGGGAAGGAGCAGACCTGACGATCGCGTCGGCTTTTGCCACGGGGGCTGAGCTCTATCGGTACTTCCACCAGCGTGCCGCTGCTATCGGTAAACGACAGCCGGCCGGCCCGCGCTTCCGGCTCATCGCTCCGATCCCGCGCCATGCTCCGCAGGGGCCCCGTCAG
Source organism: uncultured Pseudomonadales bacterium (assembly GCA_947258825.1). Taxonomy (GTDB): domain Bacteria; phylum Pseudomonadota; class Gammaproteobacteria; order Pseudomonadales; family Azotimanducaceae; genus UBA7803. Next base: position 48,287 of record CAMYJX010000013.1, on the reverse strand, counting down.
CTGTACGGCCAGCAGCTCGTCCGATGCGAACAGGGGATCCCCGTCTTCCGCCCCCAGGACGGGCGCACTCGAGCCCCAGACGCCCAGCAGGATCAAACCGGACACGACAATACTTTGCAAACCGCTCATAGCTGCAGCTGCCTCTTCCTCCAACCTGGTGTTCATCCTAGGCCCGGCCGATAGCGGCATCAAGCCAGGGAACCCCTGAGCAAGCCAGAAATACTCAGAGGTTCCCTAAAGACCGCCTGGGTACGAGCCGCCTGTCTGGTTCAGCCGATGCCGAGAGGCTATTATTCGCCGTTCGCTCGAGATACGTAAGAATTCCGGAACCATTGGGGAGTCAAAATGCAGGACAACATCGCCAGGCTGCGTGAGAAAGAAGCGTCGGCGCTGCTGGGAGGGGGTGAGCATCGAATCCAGCAACAGCACCTGAAGGGCAAGCTCACCGCCCGCGAACGCATCACCATTCTCCTGGACGAGGGCAGCTTCGAGGAATGGGACAAGTTCGTCGAGCACCGCTGCAACGATTTCGGCATGCAGGAGCAGAAGTATCCGGGCGACGGCGTGATCACCGGCTACGGCACCATCAATGGCCGCCTGGTGTTCGTGTTCAGTCAGGATTTCACCGTCTTCGGCGGGGCGCTGTCCGAAGCCCATGCGGAGAAGATCTGCAAGATCATGGACCAGGCCATGCGGGTGGGCGCGCCGGTGATCGGCCTGAACGACTCTGGCGGCGCGCGGATCCAGGAGGGGGTCGCTTCGCTTGGCGGCTACGCCGAGATTTTCCAGCGCAACGTGCTTGCCTCCGGCGTTGTCCCGCAGCTTTCGGTCATCATGGGCCCCTGCGCGGGCGGTGCCGTGTACAGCCCGGCCATGACCGATTTCATCTTCATGGTTGAAGACAGCGCCTATATGTTCGTCACCGGCCCGGACGTCGTTAAAACCGTCACCCACGAGGTGGTCACGCCGGAAGAGCTCGGCGGCGCCAGCGTGCACACCCGCAAGAGCGGCGTTGCCGATCTGGCCTTCGGCAACGACATCGAAGCCCTGCTTCGAACCCGCAAGTTTTTCGACTTCCTGCCGCCGAACAACCGCGAAAAACCGCCTCGCTGGCCCACCGAAGACCCGGCCAAGCGGCAGGAGCCGTCCCTCAACTCGCTGATCCCGGCGGATGCCTCCAAACCCTACGACATCAAAGAGGTCATCGAGAAAGTGGCCGACGAAGGCAACTTCTTCGAGCTGCAGTCCGACTACGCCCAGAACATCGTCATCGGCTTCATCCGCCTGCAGGGCTCCACCGTCGGCGTGGTGGCCAACCAGCCCATGGTGCTGGCCGGTTGTCTCGACATCGATTCCTCCAAGAAAGGCGCCCGCTTCGTGCGTTTCTGCGACGCTTTTAACATCCCGATCCTTACCCTCGTCGACGTTCCCGGCTTCATGCCCGGCACGGCGCAGGAGTATGGCGGCATCATCAAAAACGGCGCCAAGCTGCTGTATGCCTACGCGGAATGCACCGTGCCCAAGGTTACCCTGATCACCCGCAAAGCCTACGGCGGCGCCTACGACGTCATGGCATCGAAGCATCTTCGTGGCGACGTCAACCTGGCCTGGCCCAGCGCCGAGATTGCCGTCATGGGCGCCAAAGGGGCGGTAGAGATCATCTTCCGCAAGGACATCGGCGACCAGGACAAGATTCAGGCGCGAACGGACGAATACCAAGAAAAGTTCGCCAACCCCTTCATTGCCGCCAGCCGCGGCTATGTGGATGACGTGGTCATGCCCCAGGACACACGGGAAAGAGTCTGCCGCTCCTTCGCCATGCTGCGGGACAAGCAGCTGGAAAATCCCTGGCGCAAGCACGGCAACATACCGCTGTAAGAGGCTGAGAAAAGATGTTCAAGAAGATCCTGATAGCCAACCGCGGTGAGATTGCCTGCCGCGTAATGAAAACGGCCCGCCGAATGGGCATTCAGACCGTTGCCGTCTATTCTGATGCGGACGCCGCCGCCATGCACGTGCGCATGGCCGACGAAGCCGTGCATATTGGCGCTTCACCCTCCGCGGAGAGCTATCTCCGGGGCGAACGCATCATTCAGGCGTGCAAGGATACCGGGGCCGAAGCGGTACATCCAGGCTACGGTTTTCTTTCCGAGAACGCGGGCTTCCGGGAGGCGCTTGAGGCAGCGGGCATTACCTTCATCGGCCCCGGCGTGAAGGCGATCACCACCATGGGTGACAAGATCACGTCCAAGCAGCTGGCCATGGAAGCCGGCGTCAACACCATTCCCGGCTATACGGACGTAATAGACGGGCCCGATCACGCTGTGGAGATCGCACGGGATATCGGCTACCCGGTCATGCTCAAGGCCAGCGCCGGCGGCGGCGGCAAGGGCATGCGCGTGGTCAGAAACGACGAGGAATGCCGCGATGGCTTCGAGCGGGCCAGCAACGAGGCCCGATCCAGCTTCGGCGATGAGCGGGTATTTGCCGAGAAGTTCATTGAGGAGCCGCGGCACATCGAGATCCAGGTGCTGGCGGACAACCACGGCAACACCATCTATCTCGGCGAGCGTGAATGCTCCATTCAGCGTCGGCACCAGAAAGTCATCGAGGAAGCGCCCTCGCCGTTTCTGGACGAGGCGACTCGCACGGCCATGGGCGAGCAGGCCGTGGCCCTGGCGCGGGCAGTGGATTACAGCTCCGCCGGCACCGTAGAGTTCATCGTCGATGCAGATCGCAATTTCTACTTCCTCGAGATGAACACCCGTCTGCAGGTCGAGCACCCGGTAACAGAGCTGATAACTGGCCAGGACCTCGTGGAGCACATGATCCGCGTCGCTTACGGCGAGACGCTCTCGCTGGGCCAGGACGACGTGCAGCTGAAAGGATGGGCTCTGGAAACCCGCGTTTACGCCGAGGACCCTTTCCGCAACTTCCTCCCCTCCATCGGCCGGCTGGTTCACTACCACGCGCCCGAGGAGACCGACGCCGTCAGGGTAGACACTGGCATCGAGGAAGGCAGCGAGGTGTCGATGTTCTACGACCCCATGATCGCCAAGCTCATCACCTACGGAGAGAACCGGGAACAGGCCATCGACAACATGGCAGACGCCCTGGACGCTTACTACATTCGCGGCGTGTCCCACAACATCAGCTTTCTCAATGCCCTGATCATGCACCCCCGTTTCCGGGACGGACGCCTGACGACGAATTTCATCGCCGAAGAGTATCCGGATGGGTTTCACGCCGAGGACGTACCCCAGCCCGACCCGCTGGTGCCCGTCGCTATCGCCGCCGTGGTTCATACTAGCCAGATTGACCGGGCTGCGGAGATCAGCGGGCAGACCCGCCGCTTCGAACGGCGCCCCCGCAACGACTGGGTAGTCATCGCCAACGGGCAACACTTTCCACTTACCTTGGACGCCGTCGCTCATGGCTATGAGGTCGGCTATCAGGATCACATTTACCGGCTGAGAACGGACTGGCGCTTTGGCGAGCGCCTGGTAAACGCCGAAGTCAATGGACGCGGCGTGACCGTTCAGCTGGACGACACCGGCGCCGGCTACCGGGCGTTTCACCGCGGTGCAGAAACGGATCTGCTTGTGCTGACGCCCGATGCCGCAGAGCTCACCCGACACATGCTGGAGAAAGTACCGCCGGACCTCTCCAAGTTTCTGCTCTCGCCCATGCCCGGGCTGCTCGTCCGGCTGTCCGTGGCCGAGGGCGATGAGGTAAAGGCAGGCGAGGAGCTGGCCGTCGTCGAGGCGATGAAGATGGAGAACAGCCTGCGCGCGGTCAACGACGGCGTGGTGGCGAAAGTGCTGGCCAGCCAGGGAGACAGCCTGATGGTGGACCAGCCGATACTGGAGTTCTCTTGAAGGAAATCAGTCAGGAGCGACTGATACGCGTCCATGAACACAGTGAGCGATTCCGAGCAGCGACTGTGACGTGATCTATGCCTCAGCCCGGAAACTCGTGCCATGATCACATCACGATGTCGATTACCATGACCCAAGATCGCCGCGCAAACCCCAAAGACCCGAACGCCGGCCAGCATGCTCAAGACATGACAGACCTGCAGGCAACTGCGGCCACGCTGCTGCTGCGCTCGAACAGGCTGTCTGTCAGCCTGATTCTGGAGCTGCTGGACATCGGCGATGCTCAGTTTCGCGAACTCAGCAAATGCAACGAGGAAATTGCGCGGCTGCTCGACCAGCGCCGCCGAGGCGAGCTGCAGATCGAAGAGCCCGAACTCAAAGCCTGTCCCGGCTGCAGCGAGTGGTTCATCCCGTACGCAGGTCAGCGTTGCTGCTCCGACGAGTGCTACCGCATCGCCAGCATCCGCACCTGACGCCGCGCCGAACCGGCAACGATCAGGAGGATGAGGTTGCCGAATCCAGATCCAGTTCTCCGTTTACAAGCGGTATGCTGTCTCCCGGGTCTATATCCATTCGGACCTGCCCTTCCTCCTCATCGATTCGGTAAGTGACGTCGTACCCAACCACTTTCTCTTCATAGTCGGTAACGGTATCGCAGCGCTTCTCGGTGGTGGTGTAGGTATCTTTGGCTTGAACGCGTTCCTGGACTTTGTTGCCGGCAAAACCGCCAACCGCAGCACCCGCAACAGTCGCCAGCTTCTTACCGCTGCCGCCACCGACCTGGTTGCCAAGGACGCCACCAATGACCGCGCCCGTCACCGTTCCCATGAGCCTGTGCTCATCGCGAGGCGCCTGCTGTTGAGTGACCTGAACTTCCTCGCACACCTCCCGAGGCGTGGCGACCTCGATCGTGGCCGGAATGACCTGAACGACCTCCGCGTGGGTAGGAGAGAAGGCGGGCGCGCGTTCCATCATGTTGTATCCAGCAACGGCCCCACCCGCTGTGGCAACGACCGCGCCGACAATGAGTCCTTTGACCAACGATCCATTCATTCTGATTCTCCTGGAAGCTCGAATTTACGCAGGGCAATGCTGCACGTTTCGAGGCCAGGAGTACGGGAAGCAGCGCGCAGATCCTGTGCGCACTACTGCGCATCTTCGCGACGGAGTTTTTGGCGGCGCACAGACCCGTTGAGACGACTATCTCAATCAACGGACCGTCGCCGGCAAACATGAGCGGACGGAAGGTGGCAGGCCAGGACAAGAGCGATCCATCCGCCTGTGCTCATGATCTTCATGGAGAAGAAATTGCTTAACCCCCAGCGCTACCTGATCGGCGAGAGTAGTTCCGGGGCTGTCACCAGTTTTCTCACGCCATGGGACTTCGTCTCCTTGAATACATTCTCGCTTGCCGCCCAATTGTGCAGCGACCTGATGCTCAATTTTTCACATTGCGGACGCACACTCCAGCTGACCTGTGCTGGCGAACACTTAGCCTGGGTGTAACTGGGGCCGGTCGTTGATCCAAGAAACTCAACCGCCACACCGGTAGAAGTCGGCAGGCTTCTCGGTTGATGCAAGCCGTTGACCACATTGCCCTGATAAGCGAGGTCCATGAAATCCAGTGCGTTGTCATCGTTCACTACCAGAAACACCTGAGTTTCGACTCGTAGCAGCGGGTTTTCACATGGCTCCGGCACGCAAGCACCGAGCCCTTCGCCCGGCGTCGCTTCGCACGTCGTGTGCACCCAGTGAACCTCGATCGTATCGCCTGACTGCACGCCCTTATAGGCTCCCGCCACGGGTGCCAGCTCTGCTTCCGTAAGCGTCCGAGACTCGTTGCAGGCAAAGCCAGCGTCGCCATCGGATACCGCAATGTTAAACCCCGGGCCTTTGTGCTCTGCTTGTGTGTGGGTATGTATGTTGCACAGATTCATTTCCGTACTGGGTGGCGCGACGGGAAAAGTAACATCGTTCAAACCGTAGCCATTGGAGATGTCACGCGGAGTCTGGGGGCCGGCATCCGTACACAATCCATCTCCGTGACTATCTGCACGGGCAGTTGTTGAAAGCACCGTGAACGCGATGCAAAAACATGCTGTGACCAATTTCATCTGTCTTTTTTCCTGTTGAATGCACTAAGGGCCATTTGTCCAATGGCGCTATGCAGTTACTGAAGCCACGATCTTGCGATTATATGGAACTCGGCACAACTCGAGAATTCCTTAACCATAGATAGGCATGACCGAGCTTCTGACGGGGCTCTCTGGTAGCATCCTCCGGGTAAGTATTGCGCAATGCTGGCGAGGAGATCCACATGACCGGAATTTCCGCATCCGGCGCCGCTCCGCCGGGCTCCATTCGACTTCCCGCCTTCACCCGCAGGGCCACGCGCGGCATTCTGCCCGGTTGCCTGCTGCTCGCCTGTGTCGCCTTCATGGCACCGGCCACCTACGGCCAGGCCGAATCAGGTGAGTATCGCTATGTAGACGTCCGGCTGATGCGCGGGCCGTGCTGCAGCGACTGGGGCAGCGACCTGGTAGTGGACAGCGAGGGAAACGTGCTGATCGCAGGCCGGCGCGGCAGCCTCGACCTCGACTACGACGGCATTATTGACATCAACACCTTTGGCCAGCCGGACCCGCTCATCTCCAAGCTGGAGCAGGCCGACCGGATGGACTCCGGCTGGACCAAGGAAGTCGGCGGGCGCGGGGACGACACCGCCCGCGGCGTCGCGTCCGACCGTGACGGCGGCCTCTACGCGGTAGGCCATTTCAGTGACGAGATGCAATACGGCCGCGGCATGCTGAGGTCCGCCGGCGGCAAGGACGGTTTCATCGCCCGCTATGATCGGGACGGCGACCCGCTGTGGGCGCGCGCGATCGGCGGACCCGGGCTCGACGAGATGTACCGCGTCGCCAGCGACACCCGGGGCAACGCCTACGTGATCGGGACGGCCACGGGCAAAGTGGACGTAGACGGGGACGGCGAGGTAGACGTCGTCGGCACTGCGAAAGGCTCTGCGCTGGTCACCGCCTGGGACGCTGACGGTGGTTTCCTGTGGGCGCGGATCTCCGGCGGCGACGCGCGGGTAATGGGGCTGGGAATTGCGACCGGCGCCGGGGGCGACCTTTACATTGCCGGTGCCTACCAGGATGGCGCGCCGGACTTCGACGGCAACGGCGAGGCCGACGGCCCAATGGCCGTCAGCTCCGCGGCGCCGGGACCCGACGGCGCGGTGCAGTACGATCTCAACGGCTACTACGCCCGACTGGACACCGACGGACGCGTACGCTGGATCAGGGTCGTAACCGGTCCGTCTATCCAGACGGCGGGCGGTCTAGCGGTCGCTGACAACGGCGACCTGTACGTCCTCGGCGGGCACAGCGCCCCTTCGGACCTCGACGGCGATGGCGCCGCCGACATAGACTTTATCAGCCGCAGCGGGCGCAAATACCAGTACGACATAGAGTTCAACCTGTACCTGCTGCGCGTGACCGCCGCGGGCGACCTGCTCTGGAACAGGACCTACACCACGTCCGGCGGCCACCTCTCGCTGCGCGGCAAGCGCTTGCTGGTCAGCGGCACCTATTCGAACGACCTCGACTTCGACAACGACGGCGTGCTCGAACGCGAATCCGACGGCGACGATCGGAAGGAGGGATTCGTCGCGATCCTCAACGAGCAGGGCGAATTGGAGCAGTTGCTGACGATCGTCGGCGACGCCGCCGACGTCGTCAACGCGGCTGGGCTGTCGCCGGACGGCCGGACGCTCTACATGACCGGCTACACCCAGCTCGGCGCGGACTTCAACGGCGACGGCGTGGTCGAGGCGTCCTCCGTCTGCCATCTCGCGGGCGAGATCTACGTCGCGAAGTTCGAATACGTCGACAAGGAGTGAAGCGCGGCGATCTGTGGATTTCCTCTAGCGCGTGGAAAATCAAAGCCCTGGGTGAGCTATGGAAATCAAATACAGGGCGTTCCCTGGGCCCGAATCAGATAGATTGAATCGCCGTCAGCACCAGCTCGCGGAACCCGCCGCCGGTGAGTGCAGAAGCTCCCGGATGTTGGCCTCGATGATGCGGTAACCGACGTTACCATACAGCGTCTGCCGGCCGTTATTGAGCAGGATGGTAGGACTGCCCTGAACTTTCAGAACCGCCATGTCCCGTTGATCCGCCTCCAAGGCGGCGAATGCGAACCCATCGTCGATCTGTGCCCGCACAGGCTCCGGCGCCAGCCCGCTTTCCCGCAGCAGATCCTGCTGCACGGCCCAGCGGGAGATGTCCCTGCCCTCGACGAAGAACGCGTTACGGAAGCGCAGCAGCAGCGGCGGAACCGCATCGGGATTGAACTGCCCCACCGCTTTCAGAACCAGATGCGCGCTGGCTGAGGATGCAGGTCGCACGTCCAGCCACAAATTCGGGTGGATGCTCAGACCATCAAACTGCGCGGCCACTTCACGCAGGTGCTCGTTGAACCCTTGGTAACCACCCCGGTCCGACCATCCCTTGCCGATTTTGTGCGAGGTATCGCCGAATACCGAACAGAAGCGGTAGGAAACCGTCACCTGATCGGAGAAATTGCGCAGCACTTCATCGACCCTGGACTGAGCGGCATGGGCCCAGACACATAGCACGTCGGAATAGTAGGTCAGCTCAATGGGTGGCACCCTCGACCCCGCTTCAGCCCGCGGAGGCGGCTCTAGCGCCGGCGACCTCCTCCAGCTCCACCAGCGTGCCGCAGAAATCTTTAGGGTGCAGGAACACCACCGGCAGACCGTGAGCGCCGGTGCGGGGCTTGCCGTCCCCCAGGACCCGGGCGCCTTCTGCCACCAGATGCTCGATGGCCGCGTGGATATCCTCAACTTCGTAGCAGACGTGATGCATGCCGCCGCTGGGATTGCCATCCAGGAACTTCTGCACGGGAGAACCCTCGCCCAACGGGTGCAGCAGCTCGATCTTGGTATTGGGAAGCTCGACGAAAACGGTGGTTACGCCGTGGTCCGGCAGGGGCACGGGCTGCGTGACCGCAGCGCCGAGGGCGTTGCGATACAGGGCCGATGCGGCCGCGAGGTCAGGCACCACGATTGCGACATGATTCAATTTGCCGATCAAGATAGTCCTCCAAACCGTTATATTTCAAGCGGTTATTTGTTCTTTCCGGGAATCAACTTTAAGACTGCGCTGGCCGCTTCAGGGATATTGCTGCCGGGGCCGAAAATCGCGTGCACGCCGGCGTCGTAAAGCGCCTGATAGTCCTGCTGGGGAATCACGCCGCCGACGACGATGATGACATCCTCCATCCCCTGCCCCTTCAGATGCTCAATCATCTCCGGGACCAGCGACTTGTGTCCGCCAGCGAGGGTGGATACCCCCACCACGTGAACGTTCTCTTTCGCCGCCTGGTCGGCAGCTTCCTCAGGCGTCTGAAACAGCGCGCCCATGCTGACGTCGAAGCCGAAATCGCCGAACGCGTTGGAGATCACCTTGGCGCCGCGGTCGTGCCCGTCCTGACCCATCTTCACCACCAGAATTCGTGGCGCCTCACCTTCCAGGTCGGTGAAGATCTTGATCTCCTCGTGCACCTTCTGAAAATCCGGGTCGTCCTGGTAGCTGGCGGCGTAGACGCCCGGGGTCATGCGTGCAACCGCCTCGTGGCGACCATAAACTTTTTCCAGCGCGTAGGAGATCTCGCCCACCGTGGCCCGCTGACGGGCCGCCTTGATGGACAGGTCCAGCAGGTTGCCCGACTTCTCCTTCGCCGCCTTGGTCAGCGCGTCCATGGCTTCCTGAACCTTTGCGTCGTCCCGATTGTTACGCACTTCGGCCAGACGCCGCAGCTGCGCCTTGCGCACCTTGGAGTTGTCCACCGCCAGCACCTCGACGGCCTCGCTGTCGCCTTCCACGCGGTACTTGTTGACGCCGACGATCACATCCTCGCCGCGCTCTATCCGAGCCTGGCGTTGGGCGGCCGCTTCCTCGATGCGCTGCTTGGGCATGCCGGAGATCACCGCCTTGGTCATGCCGCCGAGACCTTCCACCTCGCTGATCAGGCCGCGCGCGTGCTCGACGATGGAGTTGGTCAGGCTTTCCACGTAATAGCTGCCGCCGAGCGGATCAACCGTGCGGGTGATCTGCGCCTCTTCGGCGACGATGATCTGGGTGTTGCGGGCGATCCGTGCCGAGAACGTCGTCGGCAACGCGATGGCTTCATCCAGCGCATTGGTGTGCAGGCTCTGAGTGCCACCGAACACGGCAGCCATGGCCTCGATGGTGGTGCGGACCACATTGTTGTAAGGGTCCTGCTCCTGCAGCGATACCCCCGAAGTCTGGCAGTGGGTGCGCAGCATCAGCGAGGACGGATTCTGCGGGTTGAACTGGCTCATGAGCTCGTGCCAGAGGATCCGTGCGGCGCGCAGCTTGGCGACTTCCATGAAGAAATTCATACCGATGCAGAAGAAAAACGACAGTCGAGGCGCGAAGCTGTCAATCTCAAGGCCTTTGTCCAGCGCAGCCCGAACGTACTCGATGCCGTCCGCCAGCGTAAAAGCCACCTCCTGCACCGCGTTGGCGCCGGCTTCCTGCATGTGATAGCCGGATATGGAGATGGAGTTGAACCGTGGCATGTTTTCCGCGGTGTAACCGATGATATCGGCCACGATGCGCATGCTGGGTTCCGGCGGGTAAATGTAGGTGTTGCGCACCATGAACTCTTTGAGAATGTCGTTCTGAATGGTGCCGGCCAGGTCTCTCTGCGCCACCCCCTGCTCTTCAGCGGCAACCACATAGCCCGCCATCACCGGCAGCACAGCGCCGTTCATGGTCATGGAGACGGACATCTCGTCAAGCGGTATGCCGTCGAAGAGTATCTTCATATCCTCGACGGAATCGATGGCCACCCCTGCCATGCCGACATCGCCGGGCACTCGCGGGTGATCGGAGTCGAAACCCCGATGGGTGGCCAGGTCGAAAGCCACAGACAGCCCTTTCTGACCTGCTGCCAGATTCTGCCGATAGAAGGCGTTGGATTCCTCGGCCGTGGAAAAGCCCGCGTACTGGCGAATGGTCCACGCCCGGTTGGTATACATCGTGCCCCGCGGGCCGCGGACGAAGGGTTCGAAACCCGGGAGAGTGTTGAGGTGCGCGATTTCCTCGAGATCCGCTTCCGTGTACAGCGGCTTGATGGGGATACCTTCGGGGCTGTCCCAGGTCAGATCGCTCAGCGGCTTCCCGCGCAGCTCTTTCTCGGCGAGCTGTTCCCAATCCTTGGCGGTGATTTTGTCTTTGTTTCCCATGACTGATTTCTCGAGTGGGGCTGGTGGCAAAGGCTAGGGATTATAACCGTTTTGCCCGCAGGGGCCGAAGGCGAACCAAGCGGCTAGTCGAGTTGATTGAGCACGCCGGCCAGGGTCTCCACCGTTCGGTCGATGTTCTGCAGCTTGTCCAGGCCGAACAGGCCGATTCGAAAGCTGCTGAAATCTGCCGGCTCATCGCACTGCAACGGAACCCCAGCCGCGATCTGCAGGCCCGCCTGCATGAACCGCTTGCCGGACTGGGTGTCAGGATCCCGGGTGTAGCTCACCACGACTCCGGGGGCTTTGTAGCCGTCGCCGGCGACGCTGGCGATACCGCGTTCTTCGAGCAGCGCTCGCACGCGACTGCCCAGCTCCAGCTGCTGGTCTTTGAGCCGGTCGAATCCGTAGGTCTGGGCTTCCTTCATCACCTCGTTCAGCGCCCGCAGGCCATCCGTGGGCAGGGTGGCGTGGTAGGCGTGCCCGCCGTTCTCGTAAGTCTCCATGATGGACAGCCACTTCCGAAGATCGCAGGCGAAGCTGGTGCTGGTGGTGGACTCTATCCGTTCTCGCGCAAGCTCCGAGAGCATCACCAGACCGCAGCACGGCGAGCCGCTCCAACCTTTCTGCGGCGCGCTGATGAGCACGTCCACGCCCAGGGTCGCCATGTCCACCCAAACCGTCCCGGACGCGATGCAGTCCAGCACGAACATGCCCCCGGCATCATGAACCGCGCTCGCCACCGCGCGGATGTAGTTATCGGGCAGCATCATGCCGGCGGACGTCTCCACATGGGGGGCGAACACCAGCGCCGGCTTCTCGGTCTTTATGACGTCGATAACCTCATCCACCGGAGCAGGGACGAACGGCGCCTGGCTGCCCTCACCCAGCTGTCGAGCCTTCAGAACGAGGGACTCGCTGGGGATGCCTCCCATCTCGAAGATCTGCGTCCAGCGGTAGCTGAACCAGCCGTTGCGGATCACCAGGCATTTCCTGTCGGTGGCAAACTGACGGGCCACCGCTTCCATGCCGAACGTGCCGCTGCCGGGGACCACCACGGCGGAGGCTGCGCCATATACGGACTTCAGCATCTGCGAGATGTCTTTCATCACCGTCTGAAACGAAGCCGACATGTGGTTCAGGGAGCGGTCGGTGTAGACCACGGAATATTCCAGCAGACCGTGGGGATCGACGTCGGGCAGCAGGCCGGGCATGGCGTTCTCGCAGGGTTGATATCAGGGGCAACGATTCTCGTGAATTTCGCACCCGCGGACAAGAAAGCGGGTGAATTTTCGGCTATCAGCGCAAAAAGGAGAGCTGCCGCATCCAGCTGAACTGCACGGCAATCGCTTCGACGCTCAGGCAGTTGATGGAGTTGCCGATCGCCACCTGGGTCGGCGTCGTACGGGCACCCGGACGAACGACCCTCGGCGTTTCCCGCTCTGGCAGCGCCGTAGCCGACTTGCCAGTGCGGCCGCGAAACTCCGATACTGGCCTCCCAGCACAAATAGACTATCCCGCAGAGCACACTCATGCCAGAACTGCAGCAAGTGGACGTAAACGACCGGGAAGGCATCCTCCAAGCTCTGGAACAGGATGGCGGCCTCGTCATCCTGAAATATCTGAGCGACGCACGCCTGGAACGGGTCAGAAACGCGCTGGCCAGGGCGATCTCCGGCCTGCCCTGGTGCAACACCTACCATGCGTACGAAGACGAGTTCTTTGGTCACAAAACCAAGCGCCTGCACGGCCTGCTGCAGTATGGGGCCGAGCTGGAAGCCTGCCTGATGCATCCCCGGGCATTGGACCTTGCCCCCCGTGTCGTCGGCGGCCCCGTGATCATGAGTACCGGAGAGCTGATGGCCATCGGGCCCGAGGAGACGCAGCAGCGCCTGCATCGGGACGCCGATTCCTGGCGACGGTCGGGGCTGAGCAAAGAATTTCTGTTCAGCGTCAACATCGCGCTCACGGATTTCCGCCGCGAAAACGGCGCCACCGTCGTGGTACCGGGCAGCCATCACTGGCCTAGCGATCGCCAGCCCAATAACGGCGAGCTCGCCTTTGCGGAGATGCCGGCCGGGTCGGCGCTGGCCTACCTGGGCAACGTCATTCATTCCGGCGGCGAAAACGTGACCGACGAAGTCCGCATGGGTCTTTACTTCGGCTACATCCCTTCCTGGCTACGACCGCTGGAAAATCCCGTGCAGACTCACCCGGCAGACACCCTGGCCCGTTTGCAGCCAGCCACGTGCCAGCTGCTGGGTCTGTCCGAAGAGGGTTTCGTCGCCTACGTCTGAGCCAGGTCGGCTTGGTCGGACACGCCTTTGCCCTTAGACTGACGGAAAGAACGAGAACCTTACAGGGGGAGACTTTGAGCCAGATCAGAGATGCCGCCATCGTCGGCATTCATGAGTATCCATCGCGGGACGTGGAAGGCGCGCTGAGCCCGCTGCAGATCAAGGCCCAGAGTGCGGCACGGGCACTGGAAGACGCCGGCCTGAAATGGAGCGACGTGGACGCCATCTACGATGCAGGCGAAGGTGGGCCCATGAGCGGCCTTACCGTAGCGGAGTACTTCGGCCTCAAACCCAAAGTCATCGATACCACCAACGTCGGCGGCAGTTCCTACGAATATCACGCGGCCCATGCCAAACGGGATATCGCCGCGGGCAAGGCTCGAGTTGCACTGCTCACCTACGGCTCCACCGCGCACAGCAACATGGCGCGCATCGGGGTGGGTGGACGCGGCGGTCTGGGCGTGCAGCCCGGTGACAACATGGAATCTTTCGTGGGCATGACGCTGGTGGCCAACTACGCCATGGTCGCCCGGCGGCACATGTACGAATACGGCACCACCAGCGAGCAGCTGGCTGAAATCTCAGTGGTTACCCGGCTGCACGCCATGCGCAACCCGCAGGCCGTCAAGGCCATGGAGGACCTGGAGTTTCTGGACATCCGCGAGACCACCATCGACGACGTCGTGAACTCGCGGATGATTGCAGACCCGCTGCATCTTCTGGAGTGCTGCATGATCTCCGACGGCGGTGGCTCGGTTGTCATCGCGGCACCGGATGTTGCAAAAGACTGCGCCAAAGCGCCAATCTGGATCCTCGGCACCGGCGAAGCGACCAAATACCCGGAGAACGGTGGCGACATCACCACCAGCGCGGCTGCTCAGTCTGCGCCTCAGGCTTTCGGCGATGCCGGCATAACGCCAGCGGAGATCGACATCGCCATGATCTACGATTCCTTCAGCATCACCGTGCTCGCGCTGCTTGAAGATCTCGGCTTCTGCCCGAAAGGTGAAGGCGGCAGCTGGGTCGAAGGCGGACGACTACGGTTCGACCGGCCCGGCGATGGCCCGGCGCTGAACACGGACGGCGGTGGCCTGTCGTCCAACCACCCCGGCATGCGTGGCATCTTTCTGCTCATCGAGGCGGCTCGGCAACTGCGCGGCGAATCCACCAGCCAGGTGGCTAACGCCAAGCTGGCGGTCGCCCACGGCAACGGCGGCATGCTGGGCAGCCGGCACTGTGCCGGCACCGTCATTATGGGGAGAGACTGATCATGGCTGACGCGACGAGACCCTTGCCCTCCCTCAAAGAGCTGGATACGAAGCCGTTCTGGGAGGCAACGAAAGACAAGGCGCTGCGCTATCAGAAGTGCGATGCCTGCGGAACCGTTGTCTGGCACCCGCGTGCGCACTGCACGGGGTGCACGAGTGGCGCGCTTTCCTGGCACACTGCCTCAGGCAACGGCACCCTCTACAGCTACAGCGTGGTGCGCCAGAGCTACCACCCCTTTTTCCGAACCCTGGTGCCCTACGCCATCGCGTGGGTAGATCTGGATGAAGGCCCGCGGGTGCTCACCAACATCGTAGGCGTGGCAGATCCCACCACCAACCTCGCGTGCGGTCAGCCAGTGACACTTACCTGGGAGGAACACGAGGAGCTGAACATACCGCTGTTCACGCCTGCCTGATCACTGCGCTAGTGACAATCGGGAAAGCCGACCTGACAGCTCGTTCAGGATATCGACGGCCTCGGACGCCTTATCGTGTTCCTGAGCAGAGTTACTGAACAGCAGGATCGAGCCGCTCAGGACGCGCTTGCCGATCTTTATTCGACGTACCCGATCGGTCGCGCTCAGCCGGTCCAGCAGCTCACGGCTGAAGATCTCGCGCATCCACCTGGTATCTTTCGCTCGAAACCCGTATTCATCATCAATGGACGTACGAAACAGGAATGGTTGCCGGGACGGGCTGTAGTTGAGCGAGTCGAGGAATTTCAGCCTGGAGAACTTGCGCGTCACCAGAATTCCCGGATTGGCACGCAGGCTAACCCGGGCCCGGTATTGGATGCCTCCTTGGGCATATATTCGAATCTGCAGATCGTGGCGTTCGTATCTGAGGCCGAACGGCAGGAGGGTCAACTCGCCATTCAGCCGGATCGCAAGTTTGCGGAACAGCTCGCGGGTTTTTTTGATCTCCTTTGTCACGAGCCAGAGGATCGGGATCACCGGCAGGATGAGGACGAGAACGGCCAACGTAAGCAATAGGGTCAGATTCATGGAATCATTGTGCCCGCTTCGAAACAAAGGGCGAACCGTTATGCGTAACCGCAGGGTCCGCCAAAGGTTAAAGGTTAACGAACGGCACCCAACGCCAGCAGGCAAGGTGACGATGCTGCCAACCCTGCGCGCGCTCCTCTGGGTCTCCTTCGTCTGGCTTGGTCCGTACGCCGAAGCCGCGGACGCGCCGGCGGACCCCTGGGTATCGGTGCAGAAAGGCGAGCCTGCGCTCCACCTGTATTTTTTCTGGTCGAAGACCTGCCCCCACTGCCTGCAGGCCCGGCCTTTTGTAGCGCAGCTTGCCGAGCAGAACGACTGGGTACGGCTGCACGACCTGGAGCTCACCGAAAATCCGGGCAACGCACGAATATACGTCGATCTCGCCGCCAGCCTCGGGCAGGAGGCGCGCAGCGTGCCCGCATTCCTGTTTTGCGGTCAGATGATCACCGGCTTCGACTCGGCAGAGGGGGTCGGCGCGATGCTCGTTGAGCAGCTCGAGATCTGTCGAGCTGGCGTGCACACCGCCGGGAAACCCGCTGTGACCGCAGACGACTCGGTCGCCCTCCCCCAGCTGCCGAGGCTGGGAGATATCGATCTCAAAAGCTGGTCTTTGCCCGCGGTAGCGATCGTCCTGGGTGCTTTGGATTCGTTCAATCCCTGCGCCTTTTTCGTGCTTCTGTTCCTGCTGAGCCTGCTGGTGAATGCGCGCAGCCGACCGCGCATGCTGGTGGTTGGCGGATTGTTCGTTCTGGTGAGCGGCGCCTCCTACTTCGTTTTCATGGCAGCCTGGCTGAACCTGTTTCTCGTCATCGGTCATCTGTACTGGGTGACGCTGGCGGCCGGCGCCCTCGCGCTGCTCATCGGCCTGCTGAACGTGAAAGACTACTTCTGGTTCAAGACAGGCCCTTCGCTGAGCGTGCCGGACTCCGCGAAGCCTGGGCTATTCCGGCGCATGCGCGCGCTGGTGGGAGCAGAACGCATGGCCACGGTGCTCGCGGGGACCCTGGCCCTTGCCATCGTGGCCAATGCGTACGAGCTGCTGTGCACAGCCGGGTTCCCCATGGTGTTCACCCGCCTGCTTACGCTGAACCCGCTGCCTGCCGCCGCCTACTACGGTTATCTGGCCCTTTACTGCGCGGTGTACATACTGCCGCTGCTGGCCATCGTGGGGCTGTTTGTGCTGACATTGGGCCGGCGCAAGCTGTCCGAACGCGAAGGCCGGATTCTGAAGCTGGTTTCCGGGCTCATGATGACCGCGCTCGGCATGCTGCTGCTGGCCCAGCCCCAAGCGCTCGGCCGCCTGGAGATAACGGTGTTGCTGATCTCAGCCGTGCTTCTGGGCAGCTGGCTGATCGTACGATTTGGAGATCAATGGAAAGCGAACCGAACCTGATGGGTGACGAAGCGTTGGTGAACGCATGGGGGCGCGCGGTGACTTGATGCCTTGGGCGCGGTAAGAGGCTCCGACAAAAGGTTAAAGGTTAACGAACGGCACCTACCCCTACAGCGTATCGATCCAGTCGCCGATCAAAGCGACGCCGAGCTCATCAACCACATGGCTGCCGACAGGCGGCATCCTGTCGCCATCCAAGCGCCGCATCCGCTCCCAGAGCACGCTGCGGGCGCGATCGCCCGGCGCGATAATCCTCGCGCTCGCCAGACCCAGATCGCCCGCGCTCGGGGCCGTATCCAACGCGCCGGTATCGACAAGCGGAGTACCGAAACTCAGATCCAGGCTCACCGGCGTGGGTCCGCCTGGCTGATGGCAGGATGCGCAGTTGATCGACAGGTAAGCCCTGGCTCGCGCGTCAAGGCTGGCCGCAGAATCGGCAACCGCAGGGAATACGCCGTACTGCTCGGGATCCCCGATATCGCTGGTAAACAGAGCGATGTTGTTCCAGCTGCGCAGCTGGTTGTCGATCGCCGCCGGATAGGCGAAATCACCGTTCAACTGGCGAGCTTTTGCGCCGAGGGCGAATCCTGCCGAATCGTTGTGGCAGGTGAGGCAATCGGTACGTGACGGGTATTCATAAACCTGCTCTCGCGTCCCGCCGTCCAACAAGGCCACAGTAATGTTTTCGAACGCGCGCCCGCTCAGGAGCAGGGCGTCGTTCTGATCGTCGTTCCATCGATAGGTGAAGCCTTGCCAGCCATTCACAGTCCGAATCAGCAAGCGGGTCTCGAGACGGCGCGCCGAGCTGGCGATGCCCTCGGTGAGTTCCAGCTCAAAATGCTTGACCAGCAGAGATCCAACGGGAAACCTCCATGGCTCGGTGGCGGAAAATTCGATCCGTTCGCTAGTTGGGATGGCTGCGAAACGTCGCTTCAGCGCGCCGTCTGACCAGAAAGGCTGATTGACGGCAAATTCGATCAGCCCGGAAGCGGGTGTGAGGTCAGCAAGCGATGAGAAGATGCCCGTTTCGGATAACCGCTCCGGCAGGCTCCGGCCGCCGTTGGCCGTTTCCACAAAGTGAAAGATACTGTCACTCTGCAGCAGATAAACCTCGCCATCGTTGCCTTCGCCAAAACTGTTGGTGCCGGCCGTCGTGCTGACAATGACGTCATTCGCGCGTACGTTTACTCCATCGTATTCCAGCGCCCACACCGGTCCAGGGACCAGGTCGGTGTACAGGTACCGGCCAACCAGGCCGGGATTGCGAGTCCCGCGATAGACATAGCCACCGATGACGGCGACCCCCTGACCGTGATCATAGTCGATGACCGGAGGCACAAAGGCCGCCGCCGGCAGGTTGTTCAACGATCCGTCGTAAGGAAGATTCCCCTCGAATACCCGCCAGCCTAGGTTGTCACCGGCTCGTACCAGATCGATTTCTTCCCGTTCGTTCTGACCGACATCGCCGACCCACAGATCGCCGGTCTGCCGGTCAAAGGAGAATCGGAACGGATTGCGCAGCCCGTAGGCATAGGTCTCCGGACGAAAGCCGTTCTGTCCAACGAACGGATTGTCGGCAGGAACCTGGTAAGGATCGAACGGGTTCGACGGATGTACGTCCAGTCGCAGAATGCTGCCCAGGAAGTTGTCGGGATTCTGCGCGTTGTTCTGCGGATCGCCACCACTGCCGCCGTCTCCCAGAGCAACGTAGAGATAGTCGTCGGGACCGAAAGCCAGCATGCCACCATTGTGGTTGCTGAAGGGTTGCTCTACCTCCAGGATGACTTTTTCGCTGAAAAGCTCAACCCGATCGAGGACGGTATCCCAGCTAAAGCGCGAGATCACCGAGCGCCGTGGTCCACCAGCGGAGTAATGCACGTATACAAAGCGATTCGTCACGAAGCCCGGATCGAAGGCAAGGCCTAAGAGCCCTTCCTCGCCTCCGCTGACGATGATTCCCGCAAGATCCAGTATCAGCCTCGTGCTGGACGCCGCCGTATCATTGACGAAAGCTTCCAGCTGTCCGCTCTGGCGCAGCACTACCAGCCGATTTTCACCAGGAACACCAGCCACGAAAATAGAATGAAAAAAAACCAACTGCGGAAAGCTGGCTTCAAGCCTATAGCTGCCGATATCGACAGAGTCTGTCGGTAGGAAGAGCGAACCCAGCGGCCGTCGTTCCGTCAGACCGAAAGGCGCAGTGCTGCCATCGTCATAAATGCCACCACCAACTGAAGGCGCAGATGCGTCGGAGCTGGATCCACCGCCACAGCCAGACAGCAGGCCGAAGGAAGCCATGAGCAGGATGACTCTGGCGCTGAACCTCTCAAATCTCATAAGCTGACCTTCGAGCATAACCGCAACGGCCAGTGGATAGGGCTCGGAACAGATTTGCAATGACGGGCGTCACGACATTTCAGACCCAGGTTACACTGGTCCGCAGCTAATTCGACACCTACAACAGCAAGCGGAGCGTACTCGATGGCCAACGAATTATTCAATCTGGAAGGCGAAGTCGCCGTCGTCACCGGCGCCGGCCGCGGCATCGGCTCAGGTATTGCAAAGGTGTTGTCCGAGGCGGGCGCCAACGTCGTGTGCGCCGCGCGGCGAACCCACGAAATCGAGCAGGTGGCCAGGGAGATCAAAGAAGCCGGCGGCCGTGCGGTGGCGATCACCACCGACGTCACGGACGAGGACGCCCTCACCGCGCTGGCCCAGGCGGCGGTGGACCATTTCGGCAAGCTGGACATCTGGGTCAACAACGCCGGCGGCTCGCCCGTGCAGACCCCGCTGCTTGAGCTGCCGCCGGAGGAATGGCATGCCACGCTGGCACTCAATCTGACCGCCATCTTCTACAGCGTTCGCGCCGCCGCCAAACACATGGGCGAAGGCGGCAGAATCGTCAACATCTCGTCGATTGCCTCACAGGACATATTCGAGGGCAGCGGCCACTACAGCGCCGCCAAAGCGGGCGTCAACATGCTCACACGCACGTTGGCCAATGAGCTTGGACCGCGCATCCGCATCAACGCCGTCCTGCCTGGATTTGTGCCTACGGAGGTCATGATGGCGGCAATGAAAATGACGGATGACGACCTCCCGGAGCTGCAGAAATCGCTGAATCTGCCCGCGGGACGCCTGGGCACCCCGGAAGACCTCGGCGCGGCCGTGCTCTACTTCTGCTCACCTGCGGCCGCCTGGGTAACCGGCCAGTGTCTCCG
>CAMYJX010000013.1:0-27836 GCA_947258825.1 uncultured Pseudomonadales bacterium | reverse complement strand
GTCCGATTTCTGCATGACTTGCATTGGCGAGCTTCTACCGCACCCGTTAGCTCGCGCGACTCGCGAGCAGGATGCTTGAAAGGAGGCAGCCAGGACAAAGGAGAAAGCAGACAATGAAGGAAATATTCGTCAGCAACCTGCCCGAATCGGCAACGGATGCCGACCTGCAGGCGCTGTTCTCACAGTATGGAGAGGTTACATCAGCCCGTGTCGTTCGGGAGCAAAACAGATCACTTCCGAAAAGAGTCGCCTATGTAGAGATGCCGGCTAAATCTGCTGCGCTGGCCATCGAATACTTGAACGGGCACGAGTTTCGCGCCCGTGAGCTGGTGGTGCATTCAGCGTAAAAATCTCACTGCAAAACGGACGACCGGCCGAGCTAAACCAACCTAAACTCCCGCTTCGGACGGCCTATTTCTTACCTCCAGCACCGGAAAAAATGCTTAATAATTAGATAATTAAGAGACTGATCTAGAACCAGACTGCTACACCAATTCTGTGATCAGACTAACGAGTCACACCACCCAGGCACTTCGCGCCTGCTTACAGCCATTGGGGTTTCCGCTCACAGAAACCTGACACTTCAGCAAGCTCCGTGCGTGAGAATTGGTTTCAAGGCCGGGCCAAAACCAGCCAACGCCCAGGAGAGCAGATGAAGACCACGATCACCATTGAGGATCACACCGTCAAGATCACCTTCACACCAGAAAACGATCTGGAAAAGCTGTGCGTGCGCGAACTCGGCGACGACATCGGCTTCTCCCGAAGCCATCAGAGCCTGGTCTTGCGCCAACGCAAGGCAGCGGTCAGGCAAGTGATCGATCAGAACGCCGCGATGCTCCCGGAGTTGGATTCAGCCTCTGTGGAAACGGGAACCTAATCGACACGCACGTCACGCGCAAAAGGTTAAAGGTTAACGAACGGCACCTATTACCCGACCCGGTCGGGCGCCGGTGTCCTGGTCATTCTCGCGGGTTTTAACCCCTGCTACGAAGGTGTTCAGATAACCGCTGGCGCCCTGCAGAATGCGGGTGCCGCCGGCCGGCAGGTCGGCGTGAACGGCCAGTTTACCCAGGGCCAGGCGATCCAGATCTAACACGTTTAGATCGGCCCGCTTGCCGACCTCGATGCTGCCGCGATCGGTCAAGCCGAACAGGTCAGCGTTGCTCAGCGTCTGCTTGTGGACAATGAGCTCGATGGGCAGCCGGGGGCCCCGGGTACGATCCCGGACCCAATGGGTCAGCTGATAGGTCGGTGCGTGCCATCGACGAAATTGGCGCCCAGCAGGATGGCGAAGTTGTTGCCATCACCGGATATGAGGTAATCGTACATGTAGCTGGCGATGTCCTGCCCTGCCGCCGCGGCCAGCGCGCCCATGTTGCCGGATGCCTCCGGCTCATAGTTGATAGGCATCTCGATGGGGAACATTCCGGGCGCGGCCATGGCCAGCAGTGCGTAGACATTGGCCATGGTGCCGGGCTGATCCGGCGGCACGTCCTTGTCGCCGAGGATCGCGGCTTTCACCTCCGGCTTGCGCATTTCAGCCAGCAGCTGATCAAACGGCAGATCAGCCAGCTTCAGGAACGTCTCGCGTCGTTGAAACATGTGGTATGAGCGCAGGCTGGTGACGAAACCGATGGGCCGCGTGGCGATCTGCGGGCGCATCATCAGACCCTCCGCATTTGCATGCTCTACGATGCCCATGCAGTTGCGCCACTGGTCCGGCCGGTTGCCGTTCTGCACCAGCGTGAAAGTGCAGTTGCGGCCGCTCTCCCTCGCGATGTCGGCAAAGAGTTCCACCTCCTGTTCCGTCGTCCATTTCTCCGGACCCGCGATGTCACCGACAACGCCCGCGGGGACGGCCTGAAACACGCCCCTGCCGGCGGCTTTCATGGCCCGCGCGATGGCCAGCAGTTCTTCCTTTTCGGCAAAGGTGCCGGGGATGGGCTCGCCCAGAACAGATCGATGGCCAATGGTTCTCGATGTCGAAAAACCCACCGCCCCTGCCTCCAGGCCTTCCTTGACGATCCTGGCAATCGCCGCTAGATCCGCCGCAGTGGCATCCTCGTGCCGCAACGCGCGATCGCCCATGACGTAGTTGCGTACGGCGGAATGGGGAATCTGCGTGCCGACGTCCATGGTGAAACTGCGAGTGGCGAGGTAGTCGATGTACTCGGGGAAGGTTTCCCAGCGGCCCCATTCGATGCCCTCGTACAGCGCCGTGCCGGGAATGTCTTCCACGCCTTCCATCAGCTCGATCATGCGTTTCTCGCCGCCGGGGGGACAGGGCGCGAAGCCCACGCCGCAGTTCCCCATGACGATGCTCGTCACGCCGTGGCTGAAAGAGGGATCCAGCGTGTCATCCCAGCTGACCTGGCCATCGTAATGGGTATGTACGTCCACCCACCCGGGCGTCGCGTAAGCGCCGCCGGCATCAATGGTTTCTTTAGCGGTGCCGTTGGCTTGTCCAACCGCCGAGATCAGGCCATTCTCGATGGCGATGTCGCCGCTGAATGGCGCACTGCCGGTACCGTCGACGATTTGCGCGTTCTTGATGAGATAGTCGTACACGATGCATCCTCTGTTGAGTGCTGCTGAGGGGATTGATTGCCAGCGTATTGTGCCCAGATTTCGGAAGCAGAGAAAGACGTTCCACCCGGCGAGTAGCGCGACGGCGTCAGGCCGGCAGCTGCACCTCAGCCGTGCCGAACACTCTGGTCTCGCCCTTGGCGTTGGTGATGGTAAGGTCTATCTCCACCCTGCCCGCTTCCTCGTCTATGTCGGTTACAACGCCGCTGATGCTGCAAGGCTCGTCTACGATCAGCGGGGCCCGGAACACCGTATCCACATTCTGTATCAGCGCCTCGGGCGCCCAGCGATGGATCATGGCGGCCAGATACCCCTGGCTGAGGATGCCTGGCACCAGGGCCCCTGGCAGACCCTCCTTGCGGGCAGCGTCGTGGTCGGTAAAGCGCGGACCGTTCCAGCCGGCGGCGATGACGAAGCGCTTGACGTTAGCCAGGCCGGTATCGGGCTCGAACACCGGCAGCTCGGCGCCAAATTCCACATCGCTGATGTTGCTGACGGTCATCAGGACGCGCCCTTTTCAGGACGCTCGCGGATCACGATGCGCGTATCAGCCGTGGCCAGCAGCAGCTCGTCCGGATCATAGACCTCCATGCGCGTAACCATGAAGGTCATGCGCCCCGACCGACCCGTCTTGGCATACACATCGTGCAGGTGGGTGCGCCCGACCAGGGGCACACCCGACCGCATGGGCGCCTTCGGAGACACGGCCTTGCCTGCATCCATGCCAAGACCGGGAAGCTTGGGGAACCCATCCGGCAGACGCTTGCCAGGCTGAAAGCTGGAAGCAAAGGTCGGCGGCGCCTGGAAATCCGGGTGGCCGGGATCCGTGTACCGTGGGGCCCTCTCACCGCAGGCCGCGGCGTAGTCGACAATCTGCTCCGGCGTCAGCTCGAAGTGCCGCTCGTCGTAATCCTTGTTGAGAAAATTCGTTCTGATGCTGTCGATGTCCAGCGTCTCGCTCATGATTCACTGCCTGTTGGTTATGGCCTCGAAGTTACCCGCCCGGAGCGCCTCCACCAGCTCGCTCTCGCTGTGGATATCCATGGGGAAGCGCGTCGCGCAGCGGCCCACGTGGCTCACAATGTGCGCGTCGCTGCCGCCGATGCCGAGATAGCCCAGCTCCACGGCCATATCCCGCGCAATCTCGTCTTCGCTATCCCGACTGCCGCCGTTGAAGATCTCAACGATTCGCACCCCCTCCGGCACGCCGTAGGTCTCCAGATGCGCATGCATACCGACCCTGGGCCGGCCGGGATGGCAGGGAACCGGCACCGCGCCATGTTCCTCGCAGGCTTCCACCACCTTCGCCAGCGGCAGGTGAATATCTGAAAAATCGAACGCCTGCTGCAGCCCTTCCGTGACCCCGAACACCAGCACGTGGCCATACTCGGTCTCTACTTCGCTGCCCTTGAGGATGGTGATGCCAAACTCTCTGGCGAGGTCGCCGTAGTCGGATTCGTTGTCGAACTGACGGTGCTCGGTGAGCACGAAGCCGTCGATGGGGATCTCCCGGGTTCTGATCCACTGACAGTAGTTCTGCACCTTGGCGCGCCCGTCATCTGATTTGATTGAATGGGTGTGCAGGTCGAGGATCATGCCGCGTTCTCCCCGGAGATACGCCGCCACTGGCTGTCCAGCTGTGCGTTCATCGCCGCTTCGTCGGCTGCGTTGTCTATCACCACATGGGCCCGCGCCTTCCGCTCCTCGTTGGACAGCTGGGCCGATATTCGGCGCTGCACGGTTTCGGCGTCTACGCCATCTCGGCTCATGGCACGCTGGACGGCGACCTCCGGCTCCACCACCACGACCCAGACCTCGTCCACCACCGCTTCCCAGCCGGCTTCAAAAAGAACCGCTGCTTCCAGCACCACGACGCCGCCGGGCTCGCGGGCCTGCGCGACCGCCATCTCGGCCTCGGCCAGGCGACGGATCTCCGGCCAGACGATGTCCGTCAGGCGTTTCAGCACCTCCGGCTTGCCGAAAACTTTTCCACCCAGCGCCTTGCGATCGATCTGGCCTTCCGGTGACACAATATCGTCACCAAAGGCTGCTACCACCGCCCTGAACGCGCCGGTTCCCGGCTCGTAGGCCCGATGGCCGAGCACGTCGGCATCGATCACGTGAGCGCCAAGCTCGCTCAGATATCGGGCCGCCGTGGATTTCCCCGACGCGATGCCGCCGGTGAGACCGATGATCATGGTCCCTTGATCTCCGCTGGAAAACCCTCAATTCTACCGGCAGCCACTCAGCAAGGCGAACGCCGCGCATGCCTACCGTAATCTACGTACAAGCAGACGGCTCCCGGACCGTCTGTCACCTGCAGCCGGGCGAGAGCGTCATGGACGGCGCCCTGGACAACGGCATCGCGGGAATCAAGGCTCAGTGCGGCGGCGGCTGCACCTGCGCCACCTGCCACTGCTATATCCGCGGGCCCTGGTTCGAGCAACTGCCGGCGCCTATCCAGGATGAGAAAGACATGCTGGAGTACGTCTGGCAACCCGAGGTCAACAGCCGGCTGTCCTGCCAGGTGAAGGTCACGGACGCCCTCGACGGCATGATTGTCGACATCCCCGCGCAGCAGGCATGAGAAGCAGCAGGCTTAGGAATTCTCTTCTCAGCCCCTGGGTGAATCAGGATGAATCTGGGTCAATCAGGATGAATCAGATCAGTGATGATGCCCGCCGGGGCCATGCACGTGGCGGTGGGCGATTTCCTCCCGGGTCGCTTCCCGCACCTCCATCACTTCGAGGTCGAACTTCAGGGTCTGTCCGGCCAGCGGATGGTTCATATCGACGTCCACCACCTTGCCCCCGACCTTCAGGACGGTGACAGACCGCGTGCCTTCCTCAGTGCTCAGCTGGGTAGTCATCCCCGGCTTCAACCGCGCCGGCTGACGGAAGTACTTCTTGGATATCCGCTGCGTGAAGTCGTCCTTGCGCGGGCCATAGGCTTGCTCCGGGGGCAACGTCACCTCGAAGCGGTCGCCCGCCTTCCTGCTTTCCAGGGCGTCCTCGATGCCGCGCATCACGTTGCCTCGGCCGTGCAGAATTGCAAGCGGCTCACCGTCGCGGGTGCTCTCAACCGCGGCACCCGCCTCATCGAAAATCTGGTAGTGAAAGCGGACCACGCGGTCTCTTGACACGCTGATGGCGCTGGCGCCACTCGAAGGTTCGTCGGTGTCGGTCACGATTTTTCCGGGGCCTCATCGACGAGGGTTGCCTGCCATTTCATGTAGGGCACCGGCGTTCCCTGCAGGAACGCGGACATCATGGGGTTCACGAATTCCGGGGCTTCCTGCTGCACCCAGTGAGAGACCCTGGGCAGGTAGCGAACCGTCAGATCGTGCACCACTTCGTCCGTTCCGTAGGTGGTTTCCTTGGTCAGCGCCACGTCGTCTTCGCCCCAGACCAGAAGCGTGGGCGTCTCGATGACGGGGTATCCCTGTCGGCTCTGCCGTCGCCCGCCGCCGCCGCGAACGAGGCCCCGATAGTAGTTGATCATGGCGGTCAGAGCGCCGGGCTGCATCGCATTGCGGACATAAACGTCGATCACTTCGTCCGGGAAGTTGGTGGGGTCGACCACCGAGCCGCGAATGGCGCCACCTATGCCCTGGCCGCCATTTCGACCCATGAGCCACTCCGGCAGGCGGGGTAGCTGGAAGAAGAAGATGTACCACGATTTTTTCAGCTGCTCGAACCCTTTGCCAAACGCTTTCTGCATCGGCACCGGATGCGGCACGTTGCAGATGATCAACCTGGAAAGCGGCCGGATCCTGCGAACCGCAAAATGCCACGCGATCACCGCGCCCCAGTCGTGGGCGATGAGCACCGTTTCCTTGCAGCCGGACGCGTCGATCAGCGCGGCCACATCCGCCATCAGGTTCTCCAGGCTGTACGCCTCGACACCCTCGGGTCGTGACGAATTGCCGTAGCCTCGCAGGTTGGGCGCCCAGGCCTGATAGCCCAGGTCAGCCAGCATGGGCAGCTGGTAGCGCCAGGAGAAGCTGTGCTCGGGAAAGCCGTGCAGGCACAGGGCCAGCCTGTCGCCCTCGCCGCACTGGTCCACCTCGAAACGCAGACCGTTCGCCTCCACGAACGCCGTCCGAATGCGGGGATCCCGCAGCGCGTCGGGTACGATTTCGGACATGTATCGATCCTCTGGTCAGCGGCTGCGGCAGCCTGCAGCTTTGCAGCGGTGCGCAGCCTCGCGGTTCTCACCGCCTTACGGGACCGGCGATGATAGCGGAAAGCTATCAGACATAGCAGAGAAAACCCTGGCTGAAAGCCACGTCCCCGGCCTCTGTTCGCACCTCGAAAAACAGCGTTCCAGCTGCATCACCGAGGATCTCCAGGGTCAGGACAGAAGGCATCAGAACCATGGCCGAGAAGCGGCCGCCGAGCCGGATAACCCGGGTGGGGTCACCTTCCAGCGAGCCGTTTACCAGCCGGGTGACCGTCATTGCCAGGGTCGCGGTGCCATGCAGAATGATGTCCGGCAGCCCGGCCGCCAGAGCCACGGCCCGATCCGTATGAATGGGGTTCCAGATCCGCGCGCACTCGGTGTAGACATGGGCCAGGCCTTCTGGAACCGGGATGCTGATGGATTCCCGTCGCGACCCCGCCGATGGCTGCTGTCCGGCCATGGTTGGCAATGGCGGCGTATCTTCGCTCGCCACAGGCTCGCCGGTGATCTCCACACCGCGACTGATGCTCAACTGGTACGTTCGGCATACCAGCTTCCCCTCCGCGTCCACGGTGTCCAGGCGCAACGTCTGGGCCGCACCGGGCTTGATACCCTCCAGACGAATGACCGTGGCTCGGGTTGTCAACAGCTCGCCAGGGCGGATGGGCCGATAGAGGTGCAGGTCATGGGCGGCATGAACGCCACGCGCGCCCTCTGCCTGGGACAAGGTTTCACACCCAGGCAGTTGGCGGCTGGCGAGGATGACGGGCCATTCCAGGCAGACGGGAAAAACCGGGTGCGCCACAGGCGCGGCCGCCGCGGTATCCAGGTACCCGGCGTTGAAGTCTCCGAGCCCCGCCGCATAAGCCATGATCCAGCGTGCATCCACCTCGTGGGTAATCGCCTCGGTAGCTCTTCCGACAACCCGTGTGTCCAAGGGCATGGGCCGCTCTCCCGCAATTCCAATCGTCAGCGATCAAGGTTACCTCGGCATGCGCTCAGCTTCACGGCGCTGGTTTCAGCACTCTTCTGATGACCCGCCTGTGTAGACGACAAACTGATGGGGATTCAATGAAGGAACCTCTGACTAAGCTTGCATGCCCAGAGCGTCTTTCCTGTCTAGAAGCGGGCCGCAGGCAATGTAGATCACCTTGGCAAGGCACGCGACAACGACAGGGGAAACGCGAGACGCTCCCGCAGGGCGCAATTTATGGGGCCTTCGGCAGCGTTGCGCTTCTTGGCAAGGTGGCCTACATTGCCGGCTAAGCGCGCCTTGCCCAAGACCCCGTAAACTTGCGCTGAGCAAGCAAGAATTAGTCAGAGCTTCCTTAAGCTGAGAGGATGAATTTCCGGGAGCGCCGTTCATGACAGAGACCTCAGACAACACCCCGTCCCCGCTGCGCATCGGCGGCCTGCTCTATCCCAACTTCGAACTGCTGGACATGTTCGGCCCGCTGGAAATGTTTTCCCTGCTCGGCATTGAACGCGCCAGCATCACCATGATCGCTCAGAGAGCCGGACCGGTACCCGCGGCCATGGGCGGCGACGGCCCCCTGGGTCCGCGGGTGCTGGCGGACCACGGCTTCGCCGACGCGCCGAAGCTGGACGTCCTGCTGGTTCCCGGCGGGTTCGGAACTTTCTCAGAGCTGGAGAACGAGGCCATGCTGAGTTTTCTGCAGGCGCGAGGCGAAGACACGCCGCTCATCGCCTCCGTCTGCACCGGATCGGCCCTGCTGGCCAGAGCAGGGCTGCTGGACGGCCTGCGGGCCACCAGCAACAAGCAGTTCTTCAGTCTTGCGCGAGCGCAGAGCGACAAGGTGGACTGGGTGGAAACCGCCCGCTGGGTGGACGCCGGAAAAATCGTCACTTCATCAGGCGTCTCCGCGGGAACGGATATGGCTCTGGCAATCATCAGCCGGCTGCTCGGCCCGGAGGTGGCGGAGCAGGCTGCGGTGGCCGCCGAATATACCTGGCACCGGAATCCGGACGAGGACCCCTTTGCTGACCACCTGGACGAGCTGGCAAAGCAGATGGGGCTCGCCGGCTGATCAGGCCCCCGGCACTTCCACCAGGCGGCCGCTCTTGCAGTCGTAGATATAGCCGTATACAGAAATGTCAGCCGGCACCAGCGGATGGCCTTTGATACGCTGCACGTCTTCCACCACGCTTTGAGCGTTATCGGCGAAGGTCAACCAGTCGATGTAGTTACCTTCGGTGGAACCCGGCCCTTCCCCGCTGTCGTGCCATCCGTTCGCATCCACCGTTGCCGTTTTCAGGCTGCTGGCCAGCAGGCCGCGCATGATCTCGTCGGTAAAGGTCTCCATGCCGCAGTCGGTATGATGAATCACGAACCATTCGCGGGTGCCCAGCAGCTTGTAGGAAATGACCAGCGAGCGTATGGCGTCGTCGCTGGCGCGCCCACCGGCATTACGGATGACGTGGGCATCCCCCTCCGCGAGACCGGCAAATTTCGCAGGATCCAGCCGAGCATCCATACAGGTGAGAATGGCGAATCGTCGGGCCGGCGGCATGGCAAGCTCCGCCTTGGCCCCGAATTCCTCAGCATAATCGGCGTTCGCCGCGAGCACTTCCTTTAGAACATCGGTCACTGTTTGTCCTCCTTAGTCTCTTGTTCATCCATTGGCAGGCAGCGCTCAGGGTAGCGCGTAGGCGACCAGAAAGTCCCCTTTCGGCGCCGGAGACGAGAAGTGCCCGCCGGCGGCGATGACCACAAACTGACGCCCATCGCTGACATAGCTCATGGGAACGCTGTTGCCGCTGGTGGGCAGCCTGTCCCGCCACAGTTGCTCCCCCGTCGCTGTGTTGTAGGCGCGGAAAAAGCCGTCAAACGACGCGCCGATGAAGACCAGCCCGCTGGCAGTCACCAGGGGACCACCCATCTCGATGCCGCCCTTCATACGGGATACCGGCCAGGGCGCCAGGTTTCTCAAGGTGCCAAAAGGTATCTGCCACAAAATCTCGCCGCTCTCCAGATCCACGCCCGCCAGCGTCGACCAGGGCGGCGCGGAGCAGGGTGCGCCCAGCGGCGACATGAGCGTCTCCATCTCCACACAGTAGGGCGAGCCGAATTGCGGCATCGGCACGCTGTCGACGCATTGCTCCCTGGGCACCAGCTTTACCACCACGGGCAGGTGCTTGGTATTGGCAATCATGATCTTGCGCTGCGGATCCACGGCTGGCGCGCCCCAGTTGTTGCCGCCCAGCACCGAGGGATACATCACCGTCCCCTCCAGACTCATCGGGGTGTAGATGGGCCCGGTGCCTGCACCTGCCTCTGTCCCAGAACGTAAACCCCCAGGCATCCTCCGGGCCGATTCCCAGCTGATGCAGGGGTGCCGGTTTCAGAGGAAAAGGCTGGGTGGGGCTCAGGTACTCACCGGGCACCGCGCCATCCTGCGGCACCGGACGCTCTTCCACCGGATGCAGCGGCTTGCCGGTCTCCCGGTCCAGAACGAACGTGAGGCCCATCTTGGTAACCTGCACGACGGCAGGGCGCGGAACGCCGTCGATCTCCAGGTCCACCAGGGTGGGCTGCGCGGGCACGTCGTAATCCCAGATGTCGTGGTGCACGGTCTGGTAGTGCCAGACCACCGCTCCGCTGTCGCCGTCCAGAGCAACCACCGAACTCGAGTAATGGTCCAGATCGCCACCCCCGCTGCCTGACCGATCTCCGCCGTAGTAGTCGGGCGAGCTGTTGCCGGTGGGTACGATGACCAGATTCCGCTCCATGTCCACCGAGATGGTGGACCAGACGTTGGTGGTGCCGGCGACGTAGTTGCCCGCCGCGTCCCGCTCGGCAGACCCCGGAGGCACCGGATTCCAACCCCAGAGGAAGGCGCCGTTGCGCACGTCGTAAGCGCGCACGACCCCTGAGGGGACGTCCTTGCGATAGCTGTCCGCAATGCGCGCGCCGGTGATCAGCCTGTCACCGAGAATCGCCGGGGCGCTGGTGATCGCGTACTCGGTCTCTTCGTGGGCCGTCAGCCCTTCGCCGAGATCGATCTCGCCGTTGATGCCGAAGTCCGGACAGCGCGCGCCCGTTGCACCGTCCAGCGCGAATATCCGACCGTCCAGCGTGCCGGCGATGATCCGGTGAGAACACAACCCGGTGGGCGTCTCAGGATCCTGCCAACTGCTCACGCCCCGGCAGTTGGTCAGCGGCTCTTTCGACATGTCTACGCCGGGGTCGAATACCCAGCGTTCTGCTCCGCTGACAGGGTCCAGCGCGAATATGCGATTGAACGGCGTGCAGTAGTACAGGGTGTCGTTGACCACGATGGGCGTGCCCATGAACGAGCCCGGTGAAAGCTGCGCTTCCCGGCTGTCCGCCTCGCTGTCGGATTCCAGCAGGTTGACGCCGCCAACCCGAAAGTCGCCGGAGCGGTGTATCCAGGCGACTTCCAGGGCGCCGACGTTTCCGGCGTCGATCTGCTCCGCCGTCGTGAAGTGACCACCGCCCGGGGAACCGCCGTAGGCGGGCCAGCCGAGCGCGGATTCGGCGGACGCCTGGGTCGCCACCAGCAACCCAAGGCCCGCAAGAGCGCCAACGGAATTACGAGCCCACCTGAAGGCCAGATCACACAGCACGGCTTCCCCCCATTCCCGAACACGTTGCCGGACGAGTGGTCAATGCTAACGAAGCCAGTGTTGTCTGTCTGCGCCGAAGACCGGCACAGGGCTATTTCTCGACGAGCCGCACCGGCAGGTGGGAGAACCCGCGGATGAAGGTATGCCGGTTGCGCACCGGCTGCCCCGCCAGCTCAACGCTGTGAAAACGCCTGAGTATTTCCTCCCACAGCACCCTGAGCTGCATTTCTCCCACCCGGTTGCCCATACAACGATGAATACCGAAGCCGAAGCTCATGTGCTGGCGGGCATTGGGACGATCGATGACGAACGCGTTAGGGTTGTCGAACACGTCCTCGTCGCGATTGCCGGAGATGTACCACATCACCACCTTGTCGCCTTTTCTGATCAGCTTGCCGCCCAGCTCGGTGTCTTCCACCGGCGTGCGTCGCATGTGCGTCAGCGGCGTCTGCCAGCGGATGATCTCCGAGACCATATTGGGAATGAGATCAGGATTGTCCCGCAGCTTTCGATATTCGTCCGGGTACTGGTTCAGCGCCAGAACGCCGCCGGAGATGGAATTACGCGTGGTGTCGTTGCCGCCGACGATCAGCAGCATCAGGTTGCCCAGGTACTCCATGGGGTTGTTGACCATGTCCCTGGTCGCTTCGCCGTGGGCGAGCATGGAGATCAGGTCGTTGCCGGGTTCCGGCAGCGCCGCGCGTTGGTGCCAGAGTTCCGTAAAGGTCTGCAGACATTCCAGCAGCTCCGCCCGACGCTGCTCCAGCGACTCGACGACGCCCTGCTGGGGGCCGTTGCTCGCAACGTCCGACCAGCGGGTGAGCTTGCGGCGCGCTTCGAAGGGAAAATCGAACAGCGTTGCCAGCATCTGGCTCGTCAGCTCTATCGAAACCCTGTCCACCCAGTTGAAGGTCTCGCCACGGGGCAGCGAATCCAGAATGTCGCAAACGCGCTGACGGATGGTGGGTTCCATGGCCGCGAGATTACGCGGCCCGGCCACCGGCGCCACCGCCTTGCGCTGCTCGTCGTGCTTCGGCGGGTCCATGGCGATGAACATGGGGGTGCGGAAATCGTTGCTGCCGTCGAAGATGGTGATGCCCTGCGCAGAGGAATACACCTCGTGGTGCATGTCCACGTGCTTGATGTCCTGATAGCGGGTCACCGACCAGTAAGGGCCGAACCGGCTGTCCTGGTGAAAGTGCACCGGATCTTCTTCGCGCAGGCGCTCGAAGATCGGCAGAGCCGCATCCTGCTCGAAGATCTCGCCCTTGGCCGCATCCACCTGTTCCAGAGGCAGCGACCAGGGGTCTCTCAGGTTGCCTTCCAGCGTCTCTACGGCTTCGCTCATCGCTGTTCGCCGGCCCTATTTCGCGATCAGGCGCACCGGCAGTTCGGTGTAGCCATGCACGAAGGCGGAGAAGTTCCGTTCAGGCTCCCCCACCACTTCGACCTTGTGAAAACGCTTGAGAATCTCTTCCCAGGCGATGCGCAGCTGCATCTCGCCTACCCGATTGCCCATGCAGCGGTGAATGCCGAAGCCGAAGCTCATGTGTTTACGCGCGTTCGGCCGATCGATGATGAACGCGTCAGGGTCGTCGAAGACATCCGGGTCCCGATTGCCCGACAGATACCACATCACGACCTTTTCGCCTTTCTTGATCTGCTTGCCGCCGAGCACGGTATCTTCCAGAGCCACCCGGCGCATGTGGGCCAGCGGCGTCTGCCAGCGGATGATCTCCGAAACCATGTTGGGAATCAGGTCCGGATTCGCTCGCAGCTTGTCGTACTGGTCAGGGTTCTGATTCAGGGCCAGCACGCCGGCGCTCAACGAGTTTCGCGTCGTATCGTTGCCGCCAACGATCAGCAGCACCAGGTTGCCCAGATACTCCATGGGCCGACTGAGCATGTCTTTGGTAGAGGCGCCGTGAGCCAGCATGGAAACCAGGTCGTGGCCTACCTCTTTGCGCGCAGCACGGTCCTTCCACAGCTCACTGAAATACTCGAGACATTCCAGCAGCTCGGCGCGGCGCTGATCCTCCGATTCGATGATTCCCGATTCGGGCCCGGCGGTGGCCACGTCGGACCAGCGGGTGAGCTTGCGCCTTTCTTCCCAGGGAAAATCAAACAGGATCGCCAGCATGCGGGTGGTGAGCTCGATGGACACCTTGTCCACCCAGTTGAAGGTCTCGCCCACGGGCAGCCCGTCGAGAATCTCGCACACGCTTTCCCGAATGGTGGGCTCCAGAGCCGCCAGATTACGCGGCCCGGCTACTGGAGCAACCACCTTGCGCTGATCGTCGTGCTTGGGAGGATCCATCGCGATGAACATGGGCAGGGTAAAGTCTTCATCCTGGTCGGCGATGGTGATGCCGCCTTCGGAAGAGAAGATTTCGTGGTGCATGTCGACATACTTGATGTCTTCGTAGCGAGTCACGGACCAGAAACGACCGAACTCTTCGTTATCCGGCGTGAGATGAACCGGATCCTCCTTGCGCAGGCGCTCGAAGTACGGACCCTCGGCATTCTGAAAAAACAGGGCCGGTTGTGCCGGGTCGATCTCCTCCAGCGGCAGCTTATAAGGGTCCGGCTCGATTTCGAGATTTCTCTGATTGCTGTCTGCGGCTTCGCTCATCGGATTCTCCGTCTGTATCTTTCGTCAAAGCCGCGCTGATGGATCTCGACTATCCGGCGCACGGCCTCAGGGTTACATCTGAAACTCGGGCACGGTGACCTTCAGGCCGTTCAACGCGTCGGTCACCGGAATCTGGCACGACAATCGGGAGTTCTGTTCCCGTTCTGGGTTCAGATCCAGCATGGACTCTTCGCGGTCTTCCGGTCGGCCTACCTTGTCCATCCATGCCGGGTCCACGTAGACGTGGCAGGTGGCACAAGAGCACTCCCCACCGCAGTCGGCATCGATGCCGGGCACCAGATTGTCGATAGCAGCACGCATGACGGATGAACCGACGTCTGCGTCAACCTGATGTTCGGTGCCATTGTGCTCGATGAACGTGATTTTCGGCATTTCTCAGACCCTCCCGGAACTTGCGCCACCGACGGACGCCGATAAAACCACGAACGATAACGTCATTACCTGCCAAGCAACAGTAGGTACAACCCCTGAACGCGTAACTTTCTGTAACACGCGTTACAGTATTTTGAGCAATTTTGGTGTCAAAATTGCCTACGATTTCAGGCCCGGTATCGGGTCGTCTGAAGACGCTGGAAAAGCACGGCAGTTGCGTACGATAATCAGTCAGCATTGACGGTTTCCGTAACGGTTTCTAACTGACTAAACGGGAGAATGGATGACCGTTCTACGACACCCGATGTCGGGGGCCCTCTATACCCTGCGTGAAGACGGTATGGTGGACGTTGAA
This sequence comes from uncultured Pseudomonadales bacterium, assembly GCA_947258825.1. GTDB lineage: Bacteria > Pseudomonadota > Gammaproteobacteria > Pseudomonadales > Azotimanducaceae > UBA7803. Next base: position 13,077 of record CAMYJX010000013.1, on the reverse strand, counting down.
AACAACGGCCTGCAGGGCAGGTTTCACTTCGACGGTCGATACGAGTCCGGCGAGCTGCGCCAGGCCGATCCGCACATGCTCATGTGGATAGCAGGCCCTCAGCTGCCTGCGGCTGCCAACGTTCGCCGTAACCGCTGACCAACCCCAACCCAGTACCAGACGGAGATTACAAGCAATGGCAACCGAAGCAGCCGACCAACGCGACCGATCCGCGGGCATCAGCTATCAGGAACTGATCTCCCAGGATGCGGTGCCACCGCCCGCCGTTCTGACCCTGGAAAACCCCTACCAGTCGCCGCTGGGTTCCGTGCCCGTCGCCCGCTACACGAGCCGGGAATTTCACGATCTGGAAATGGAGAAGCTTTGGCCGCGCGTATGGCAGATGGCGTGCCGGGAAGAGGAGATACCCAACGTCGGCAACTATCACATCTACGAGGTAGGCGACTACAGCATCCTGGTCGTCCGAACGCAGCAAGGGATCAGAGCCCATCACAACGTCTGCCGGCACCGCGGGCGACGACTGTGCGACTTCAACGGCCACGCGGCAAGCTTCATCTGTCCCTTTCACGGCTTCAGCTGGAACATCGACGGCTCCCTGAGAGGAATAACCTCCGACTGGGATTTCCCCCATGTCGACCAGGAGGATTTCAACCTGACCCCGGCCCGGTGCGAGACCTGGGGCGGCTGGGTGTTCATCAACATGGACATGAACGCCGTACCGCTGGCTGAATTTCTCGGCGACCTGCCCGATCACTTCGCCGCCTGGTCGCCCGAGGATCGCTACGTGGAGGCCCACGTGGGCAAGGTCATGAACTGCAACTGGAAGCTGTGCCAGGAAGCTTTCATGGAAGCCTTCCATGTCATTACGACCCATCCCCAGCTGCTGGCAGCCACCGGCGACGAGAACAGCCAGTACGACGCCTGGGGCAATTTCTCCCGAGCCATCACGCCCAACGGCACGCCCAGCCCGCACATCCGCTGGGAGCCCACGGAACAGGACAAGCTCGAGGCCGTCACCATGCGCGCTTTGGACGATCCGCCCGGCCCGGAGTTGCCGAAGGGGGCCACCGCCCGCGCCATGATGGCCGCCGGTGCCCGCGCCGCGCTGCAGGAGGTGGTGGGAACAGACAGGACCATCGCCGATGCCGAGGTGTCCGACAGCATCTACTACACCCTGTTTCCCAACTTCCACCCCTGGGGCGGCTATAACCGCATCGTCTATCGTTTCCGCCCGTGGCAGAACCGTCACGATCAATCTCTGATGGAATGCTATTACCTGAGCCCGTTCAAAGGAGAACGGCCGGAACCGGCGCCCCTGCACCTGCTCGCTGAAGACGAACCGTGGACCGACGCGCCAGAGCTGGGGCTGCTGGCTAAGGTATTTACTCAGGACACGTTCAACCTGCCCAACGTGCAGCGTGGCCTGAAGGCTGCCCAGTACGACGAGGTGGTGCTCGCCAGGTACCAGGAAAGCAAGCTGCGCCATTTCCACGACCTGCTGTCGCAGTGGGTAGACGGCTGAACCTTTCATGCGGCTGCGCCTGGCCGTAGCCGAGGACGCCGGCAGCGTGGCGCAACTGTTTTGCGACGCCATCCGCGCGCTGAGCGCAGCCGATTACAGCAGCGAGCAGATCGACGTCTGGGCCGGCGCGCCCGACGCGACGCGCTGGCGAGATCGCATCGCCGACGGCCAAAGGGAATTCTGGCTGGCTGAACTGGACGAAACGTTGGCCGGTTTCTGCGATTTCGAGCCCGACGGCCACGTCGACATGCTCTATGTTTCCCCCGGCCACGCCCGTCAGGGCGTCGCCACCGCACTTCTCTGCCAGATCCACGAAAGCGCCGCCAGGATCGGCCTGACAAGGCTCTACACCGAAGCCAGCATCACCGCCCGCCCGGTATTCGAGCGTCACGGATTCCAAGTGCTCGAACCGCAGGACGTCAGGCGACGCGGCACCCTTCTCCGAAACTACAAAATGGAAAAAACCCTGCAACCCGATGGCTGAGCCTGGGAGAGAGATTCAGTGGCCATGGGGCGACGCCGAGGAGGCCGAATTGATCGCTTGCGTAAGCCAGCGAGCAACTTCGGTGGACGAGGGCAGCCGGGACGGCCGGAGCCGGGCCACTGAATCTCTCTCCCATGGCGGCTGGTTGCCGACAGCGGCCCCGGGCGAATCCAGGGTTCCCAGCGGGGTTTCTGGCCTTCGGGTCGATCCCCCATGACGGTAACCCGTTGGATGATGCGCTCGCCGTCGAAATCGTTGAGGACGAAGTGCTGGGTGCAGCGATTGTCCCATATGGCGACGGTGCCTTCGGACCAGCGATAGCGCACCGTGAATCGGGGGTTGCTCACCCAGCGGGTGAGGTAGCTCAACAGGGTCTCGCTTTCCGTGGCGTTCATCTCGACGATGCGTCGCGTGAAGTGCTCGTTGACGTAGAGGGCTTTCCGTCCGGTCTCCGGATGCAGACGAACCACGGGATGAATCGTCATCTGCTCCGGATGGTTGTGCGGAAGCGCATCGTGCAGCGCCGTCAGCCCGTCACACAGCTCCTTCATGGGCGCAGAGAGCTCGTCGTAGGCGGCGTAGAGGCTCGCCCACATGGTGTCGCCGCCCGTGGACGGACATTTCTTGAGCTGCAGCACGGACAGGATGGCGGGATCCGGCCGAAAAGTAAGGTCGGTATGCCACTCGTCTGCAACCCCGCCGTGGGTCGCAGCCAGCTCAAACAGCTCCGCATGCTGGGTGTACGGGTTCTGCAGATTCGGGTGCGATTCCAGGGCACCGAAGCGCCGGCCGAACTCGACATGCTCATCGATCTCCAGGTTCTGGTCTGGAAAGAACAGCACCAGGTGCTCCAGCAGCAATTCCTGCAGCGCGGCGAACTCAGTCTCTGACAACCGGGCCAGAGACACCCCCCTGACCTCCGCTCCCAGTGAGCCCGCCAGCCGCGTCACCTGCCAGCCTCCGGGTTTCTCTAACGCGCTCATCGCCTTGCCTCCTCAGTATTCCAGCTGTCCGGCGGACTCCGATCCGATGCTGAGCCATCGGTTCTGAAGCGTCAACACTGTGCGTATAATGCGCCCCCTTCTGCAACCTAACCACGAAAAGAGAGCATCGATGGACATAAAAGACAAAGTAGCCGTCATCACCGGGGGGGCTTCCGGCCTGGGAGAAGCCACGGTACGCATGCTGGTCGGCAAAGGCGCCAAATGCGCCATCTTCGATCTGAACGAGGAGAAAGGTAACGCGCTGGCCGAAGAGCTGGGCGACAGCGTCATCTTTCAGAAGGTGAACGTGGTCGAAGAGGACTCCGCCGTGGCGGGCATCGCGGCGACCATGGAAGCGTTCGGCGCCATTCACGTCTGCTGCAACTATGCCGGCGTGGGCAACGCCATCAAGACCGTAGGCAAGGAGGGTCCCTTCCCGCTCGACAAGTTCAAGCTCATCATCGACATCAACCTCATCGGCACGTTCAACGTGCTGCGCCTGGCGGCCGCGGAGATGCAGAAAAACGAGCCGCACAACGAGTACGGCGGCCGCGGCTGCATCATCAACACCGCATCCGTTGCCGCCTATGAAGGCCAGATCGGCCAGGCGGCCTACAGCGCGTCAAAGGGCGGCATCGTCGGCATGACCCTGCCCATCGCCAGAGACCTTGCCAGCATCGGGGTCCGCTGCAACACGATCGTTCCGGGTCTCATTCATACGCCGCTGTTCCAGGGTGCACCGCAGAACGTCATCGACGCGCTGGCCGCCCAGGTTCTCTATCCGAAGCGTCTGGGCACCGCTGACGAGATCGCCCACGTCGCCGTCATGCTCATCGAGAACGAGTATATGAACGGCGAGTGTGTGCGCATGGACGGCGGCATCCGCATGCAGCCGCGCTGAAGCCCGCCGCCTCAACGTTCCGGTTCGCGCAGGGTAAATGCCAGCAGGAGCAGCAGCCCGTTGAGACCGAGACAGAGGGCGACGGCGGCATCGTAAGTGCCGAACCAGTCCTGGCCCGCGCTGAACAGCAGCGGGCCGACGGCGCTGGCGAATACGGTCAAGGACGTGTTGAGGCCGCTGATCTCACCCAGGTGCAGGCGGCCAAAGCTGCGCACGAACGCCAGGTTGGACAGCACCCCCCAGAGCCCGCCGCCCGTGCCGAACCCGAGCACGAGCAGCCAGTAACCCCAGCGGTGCTCCAGGTGCATCAGGCCCCAGGCTCCGCTGATGAAGCCAACCAGCATGAGCAGCAGGAAGGGTTTTAGCGGCCAGCGATCCGCCAGAGCGCTGGCGCAGAGATTGACCAGCATCGCAACGATGGCCTGGGGCAGAAAGTAGCCGAAAGCCTCTCCTCGATCCCGGCCCGCTTCGGCAAAAATGGCGACGATGTGAAAGGTAAAGGCGGTGCCGAACAGCGCGTGCATGGACAACGAGCCGGCGAAGATCCAGAAGGCGCCGGTACGCCGCGCCTGATCCAGCGTGAGGTCGTGCCGGTCAGGCAGCGGCCTGGCGCCATCCGTCGGCGGCGCTGCGCCATCCGGCAACAGGCCGCAGCTCTCCGGCGTGTCGCGCACGAAAAGCAGGGACACCCCGGCAAACACGGCAACCGCCAGCGCCATCAGCCAGAGCGCGCCCCGCCACCCCCAGCCGTCGATCATGAATGCCAGAACGAGAGGCGCGATGGAGAAACCCAGAGAGACGACAACGCCGCGAACGCCGGAGACCAGTCCCCGCCTGCGTTCGAACCAGACCAGAAGCACGTTACGGGAAACGCTGGTCAGCACCCCCTGCCCTGCGAAACGCACCCCGAAGTAGCCCGCCAGGATCAGGCCGAAAGCAACCCAGTTCTGCCAGGACGGGCCGAACGGCGCGACGGCCCCGTCGATGCCGCTGATCAGCACGAGCACCGCAGCCAGCACCAGGCAGGACCCCACCATCATGGTGCGGGCCTGATACCGGTCGTGCGGGTAAGGAAAAGGCTGCTGCCCAACGTGCCGAAAAAATAGGCGGTGGACAGTTCGGTGCGGGAGAGTCCGAACGCGGCCATGAAGGGGTCGGTAAACACGGCCATACCCATGGTCTGGCCCGGCACGCTGATGAGAAAGCCCACCGTGGACAGCACCCAGATCACCCAACCATAGAAGAAAGGCGACTTCCTGACGTCGAATGGCCAGGTCGCGGATAGGGTGAGCGCGGAGGCGGGAGGAGTTGCGGGCAATGGGAACCTTGACCTGTGTTGCACGGAGCCACCCGCAGATGGAGGCCAGACGGGTGAACGGCACCAGTCGGGACGAACGGGCGCATTCTACTCAGGTTTCGCTGCTGGCGCGGGTCCATTTCAAGTCGTGGAGCGCATCGAGCTGGCCGAAGGAGAGCACCCGGGATTCGCGGCAGCATTCTGGACCCGTCGCTAGTACAATCTCTCAGACGCCGGTACGCGCAGGGGGACGCGCCGATCATGAGCGAAGAAGAACAGAAGCAGCTGCGCGACGACATCCGCTGCGATGCCGCGCTGCAGACCGTCGAGGATGTGCTCTGGCGATTCAACGAGGCGAGCGAAGGGACGTTGTCCGTTTACGATCTGCTGGGGTTTCTGGTGGAAGACCTGATGAAAGAAGGGTTCTGCGCGGCCTGCATCAACGAGTCGGTAGCCGCCGCCTTCAAACGCTCCGAGGCAGACCTGCAGCAGCATCGCAATGACGATGGCAGCGTCCCGATGCGCAGCCCGGACGATGTATTTCACTGAGTTCCAATCAGACAGTTCAGACAGCTGGAGGGGGATGAGATGAGCGAAGCAACCGGCAATACCGGGGTTCTGGGAGATGTGGGGCTTTTTGACATTCCCACCCTGATACGCCCATACGATGCCTACAAGAAGCTGCGGGATGCAGCGCCCGTTTATCACGTGCCAGAGCTGGATGTACACGTGGTGACCCGTTACGACCTGGTACGAGAGGCGATTCGGGATACAGAGACTTTCTCCAGCCAGTACGACGGGTTTCTGCAGGCATCTCAGCGCATGGCCTTCGAAGCAGCGCCCGCCGATGTGCAGCAGGAGCTTCTGCGCATCAACGAGGAAATGATACTGATCCCACCGACCATGCTGACCCTGGACGAGCCGGAGCACACCAAGTATCGCTCTCTGGTCAGCAAGCTGTTCACCGGCAGCCAGATCAAGAAAATGGAACCCCAGGTCAGCGCCATCATCGAGGAAGAGGCGGACCGGTTCGTCAGCTCGGGCAATCCGGATTTTATGGAGGGCTTCGCGTTTCCCGTACCGCTGCGCATCATCTCGGATCGGCTGGGCATTCCGGATGAAGATCGCCCCTTCTTCTACGACGCAGCCACCGCCGCGGCGGCAGGTCTGCGTCTGAGCCCTCTGCCTCCGGAAGAGATGGTGAGACGCGCCCGGCTGGGCGTCGATCTGCAGAAGCTGCTGGTGCGCCTCATCGAAGCCCGGCGGGTGGAGCCGCTGGACGACATGATTACCATCCTGGCGAACAGCAAGCTGCAGGATGAGGACCGCCACCTGACCCATGGCGAGGCGCTGTCGATTCTGAACCAGTTTCTGGTAGCCGGACACGAGACCACCACCAGCACCTTCGGCTGGGGCATGCTGCTGCTGTGCCGCAATCCGCATCTACAGGAGCAAATTCGCGGCGACAGCAAGCTCGTTCGCACGTTCGTCGAGGAAACCCTGCGTCTCGAGGCCCCGGTTCAGGGATTGCCGAGGCTGGTTACCCGGGACACCGAATTGGGCGGCTACCCGCTCAAGGCCGGGCAGATGATCATGCTGCGCTATGGCGCCGCCAACCGCGACGAGCGACAGTTCGAGAACCCCGACGTTGTCGACGTGCACAGGGAAAAGGCCGGCATGCAGCTCGCCTTCGGGTCCGGCGTGCACCACTGCATCGGCGCCCCGCTGGCACGCCAGGAGCTGAATCTCGGCTTCCCCGCCCTGCTCGCCCGGATGGCCGACATCAAAATGGCTCCAGGCCATCCGGAACCGGAGGCGGAGCCCAGCTTCATACTGCGCAACCTGCCCCATCTGTTCATCGAGTACGGCCATCGGTGACTCCGGAGGGCCGCTGGCAGCGGCGCGCTGATCCACGGTGACTGCTGCCATCATCCGCTTCTTCGAGCGGTTCATGCCCGAACCGTTCGCCTTCGCCGTCCTCATGACCTTCATTGGCCTCGCGCTGGTGGTCATCATGACGCCGGCGGGGCCCATGGATGCGGTTCTGGCCTGGGGCAACGGGCTCAGCGGCCTGCTGCCGTTCATTACTCAGGTATGCCTGACCGTGCTGTTCGCCTTCGCGCTGGCGCATCTGGGCCCGGTTCCCGCGCTGCTGCAACGGGTAGCGAGCCTGCCGGGCAGCGCCCGAGGCGCCTGCGCCTTCGCGGTGCTGTTTGCGGGCGCGGTGAGCCTCATCGCCTGGCCGCTGGGCACCATCCTCGGCGGGCTGATGGCTCGGGAGCTGGCGGAAAGCTGCAAGCGGCGCGGCATCCGCGTGCACTACCCGCTGCTGGGCGGCGCGGCATTCAGCGGCTTCGTGGTGTGGCACATGGGATACAGCGCCTCCGCGCCACTGTTCGTCGCCACCCCCGGCAACGCCATGGAAGGCCTCATCGGCGGGCTGATTCCGGTAACGGAAACCGTCCTCACACCCTGGAACATCGCGATCCTGATCGGCACCCTGGGCACGCTGGCTGTCTTCGCGATGCTGCTGCATCCGCGAAGAGCCGAAGACATCCAGGAGATCGACGGCGAGTTCACACCCACCGAAGAAAACCCACCGGCCCCGCATCGCCGCGGCGGATTTGCCGGCGCCGTGGAAAATGGCCGCTGGCTGACCTCGGGTCTGGGTGCCCTGCTGATCCTGTATGTCGGTCACTGGTTCAGCACCCGGGGCTTCCAACTCGATCTGAACATCGTGAACTGGACCTTCCTGGCCACCGGTCTGCTGCTGGCTCGGTCGGCAGTCGACTACGGCAGCGTCCTCGTCCGCGGCGGTCGCGCCGTGGTGCCTTTCCTGCTTCAGTATCCGATGTACGCCGGCATCATGGGCCTGATGCTCAACACCGGCCTGGTGGCCCAGGTTGCCGGCTGGTTCGCCACCATCGGCACGGCCCAGACGCTGCCGCTGATCGCCTTTCTGTCAGGAGGGGTCATCAACCTCTTCATACCGTCCGGCGGCGCTCAGTGGGCGGTTCAAGGCCCGGCGTTCGTCGAAGCCGCGCAACAGCTGGGAACCGATCTGCCCCTGATCGTGATGGGGGTCGCCTACGGGGATCAATGGACCAACATCATTCATCCCTTCGTCGTCATACCCCTGCTGATCATGACCGGGCTGCCGCTGGCCAAGGTGCTGTCATACTCCTTCCTGTTTTTTCTGCTCGCGACCTTCCCTCTGGGCATCGGCCTGTACCTGGCTTCGGCCTGACCTGGCGCCGTTGGGCCAACGGTATCCACAGCCCGTCACACGTCGTAATCCACGAGCACGCGCCCACCCACAGGATGGGCCTGGCAGGTCAGGATCAACCCTTGAGCGAGTTGCGCGTCGTCCAGAGCGTGATTGAGATCCATTTCGACGTCGCCTTCAACAAGGCGTGCTTTGCAGGTGGCGCAGACGCCGCCACGACAGGAAAAAGGCACATCGATGCCGGCGCTCAACGCGCCGTCGAGGATGTTCTCGCCGTCACTGGCAAGCTCGAACTCGGTGGTTCTTCCCCGCGCCTTCACCGCGACCCGGCAGATCTGATCGCCATAGCGCGCCGCTCTCGCCTGATGCCGGGCAACTACCCGCTCAGCGTCGGCGGCCGAGGCGAAGAACAGCTCAAAGTGAATCCGGGACTCGTCAATACCCAGACCGCGCAGCCCGCGCGTGACGCCAGAGATCATGGCCTCCGGACCGCAAAGAAAGAACTCGTCGTAACTGGCGATGTCCAGCAGCCCGCCGTGCAGAGCAACGCCCAGACGATTGTCGATCCGACCATTGAGTAACGGCGCTTCCTGCGCTTCCTGGCTGAAAACGTTGATCCACATGAAGCGTTCCAGGTGAGCGTTCTTGAGGGCGCAGAGCGCATCGCGAAACATCATGGTGCCGGTTCGTCGATTGCCGTAGATCAGGGTCACCGTGCTGCCCGGTTCTTCTTCAAGCACCGAGCGGGCAATGGACAGCAGCGGCGTGATGCCTGACCCCGCGCCGATCAGCAGGTAGCCCAGCGCGTGGGTGGCGTCGATGTCCGCTGTCATGTTGCCTGCGGGCGGCAACGCATCCACGACGTCTCCGGCCGCAAAGGTTTCGAACGCATGGGTAGAGAAGCGACCACCCTTCTGACGCCGTATACCTACTTTCAAGCCCTCTTTCGGGCTCGCGCAGATGGAATAGGCACGCGTCAGCGACTCGCCATCGATGGTTCGCCTCAACGTAAGGTACTGGCCGGGTTTAAAACGAAAGGCTTCCCCCTCCGGGCAGCGGAAGCTGACGGCGACGGCATCGTCGGTCAGCGGCTCAACGGACTCAATGGTCAACGGATGAAATTGGAGGCTCACAGCCGCTTGAAATAGTCGAAGGTCTCGCCGCAACGGACGCAGCGATACAGCGCTTTGCAGGCGGTAGACCCGAACTCGCTGATCAGCTGGGTTTCTACCGCGTCGCAGAGCGGGCAGGCAACGTCGTCCACCGGCGGCGCAATGCCATAGGCGCGCAATGCCTCCCGCCCGCCTTCGCTGATCCAGTCCGTGGTCCAGGCGGGCGAGATGCGCTGCTCCACGCTCACCCGAGGATAGCCAGCGTCGCGCAGCAGCTGGCACACCGCGTCGGCCATTGCTTCCATGGCAGGACACCCGGAGTAGGTAGGCGTGAGGATTACCAGCAGCTCTTCCCCCGACAGCTGGACATCCTGCAGAACGCCCAGATCCCAAAGGCTGAGCACCGGAATCTCCGGGTCGTTCACGCCGTCGAGCAGGTCCCAGATCTCCGGGCAGCAGGACTGCTCGCGACGAGCTCGACGCTCGGCAATTTCCGCCGCCACGAGTGGGATGACCCGATTCACCAGCGTAATCCAGGCATTTCTCGAGTCAGCGCCTGCATCTCGTCCAGCAGCGTTTCCAGATGCGGCGTGTGCTGCCCCGCTCGCCCACCGCTGATCTGCCCGCAGGGCTTTTGCTCACAGGGCTCTTGCTCGCAGTACTGGGGCCAACTCAAGCCAGCCTCCTGCAGGGTTTCCGAAAGCGCCACCTGCCATGGCGTCTTCAGCGCCGCGCGATCAGGAGCGATCTCGGCCGTGAGAAGCCGGGTTTCCAGCGCGTTCATCTGGAACATCTCGCCGCTGTAGGGCGCCAACGCATCAATGGCCCGCTGAGCGCGGCGACGGCTCTCCCGGGTTCCCTGTCCGAGCCGGAGCATCCAGGTGCGGCTGCGACGCTGATGGTAATCGGCCTCCTTCAGGGCCTTGGCGGCAATACCCGCCAGCGCCTCATCGGTGGAGGCCCCAAGGTCCCGCAGATAAAGCACGTCGAAGCTGTCGAAGAGAAGCTGACGCACCATGGTGAAGGCGAAGTCTCCTCGCGGCAGCTCGCATATCAGCAGATTCGTGAACGACTCGGGTCCTCGCCCATACGCAAAATCGTCCTCGCTGCGTCCGGCCCCCTCGAGCGCTCCAGCGCGCGCATACAGAAAGCGCGCCCGGCCAAGAAAATCCAGCGCCGTATTGGCCAGGGCCAGCTCTTCCTCGAGAAAAGGCGCGTTGCTGCACCACTCCGACAGACGCTGGCCGAGAATGAGCGCGTCATCGGCGAGCCGCAGCGTGAAGACGCAGAGATCCCCCGCTGCAACCCCACTTTCCGCATCCGCGCTGTCAGCTCGTTTGCTCACATGTTGTCAACCTCGTCGGGAAGCTCATAGAAAGCCGCGTGCCGGTAGGGCTTGTCGTCGTTAGGGTCGAAGAAGCTGTTCTGATCGGACTCCTGGGACGCAACGATATCGCTGGACCTGACAACCCAGATGCTGACTCCTTCGGAACGGCGGGTGTAGACGTCGCGAGCGTACTCAAGCGCCTGCTCGGCGTCTTCCGCGTGCACGCTGCCCACGTGGGTGTGATCGAGCCCGCGCTTCGAGCGCACGAACACCTCGAACAGGGGCATATGGTGCCGCGGCGTTTGCTCACCCGACGGCCGCCGATCCGTGCTCATCCGTGACTTTGCTCGTAGGCGAGCATGGCTTCCCGTACCCAGGCACCTTCTTCGTGGGCGCGAACGTGGTGGGCGATCCGCTCGGCGTTGCAGGGCCCGTCGCCGCCGACGACACGCGCAAACTCCTCCCAGTCGATCTCACCGAAGTCGTAGTGTCCTCTCTCCTGATTCCAGAGCAGTTGGGGGTCGGGGATGCGGATTCCCAGGAACTCGGCCTGGGGCACGGTCTGGTCGACGAACTTCTGCCGCAGCTCGTCGTTGGGCTGACGCTTGATCTTCCAGGCCATGGACCGGGAACTATGGGCGGAGTCCGCATCGTGGGGGCCGAACATCATCAAAGACGGCCACCACCAGCGATCAAGGGCGTCCTGGGCCATGGCTTTCTGCTCGCTGGTGCCGCGGCAAAGGGTGAGCATGATGTCGTAGCCCTGGCGCTGGTGGAAACTCTCTTCCTTGCAGATGCGTACCATGGCGCGCGCGTAGGGCCCGTAAGAGGTCTGCTGCAAGGAGATCTGATTGACGATGGCGGCGCCATCCACCAGCCAGCCTATCGCGCCCACATCGGCCCAGCTCAGGCAGGGATAGTTGAAGATAGAAGCGTATTTCGCGCGTCCGCTCTGCAGCGCGGCAACCATTTCCTCCCGACTGGTCCCCAGGGTCTCCGCGGCGCTGTAAAGATAGAGGCCGTGGCCGCCTTCGTCCTGTACCTTGGCCAACAGAATCGTCTTGCGCTTGAGGGAGGGCGCCCGGGTGATCCACGCGCCCTCGGGCTGCATGCCGATCACTTCGGAGTGGGCGTGCTGAGAAATCTGCCGTATGAGGTTCCGGCGATAGTCTTCCGGCATCCAGTCTTTGGGCTCTATCCGCTCGTCGGCGGCGACCCTGGCAACGAACATTTCCTCGTGAGACAGCGCCTGCGGCATGGAGCGGATTCTCCGGGATTTGACTCATCATACGAGATCAACCGGTGGGCTCCAATCCCCTTCATAGCCCGGAAAACCCGGCCGAGCCGGGCTTTCCATCACAAGATCTGCTAAAGTACCGCTTCTTCGACAGCCAGCCGGGCACCCAACCGGAGAACCGAATGAGCCGACCCAAGAAAGAGACCGTCAAGACCAGCAGCGAAGAGATGCGCAAAGCGCTGGAGGCAGACGTCAAAACCTTTCTAGCCTCCGGCAAGAAAATCGAGCAGATCCCAGCCGGCTTTACCAACCAGGACCCGATGGGCGGCAGGCGGCATATCGTGCTTGGGCCCAAAAAAAGAGATTGAGAGCAGAGGCATTGAGAAAAAAGAGGCTGGCGCTGAAAGGCGAGGCACGTTTTGACAGCACGCCGTCCGCTAGCCAAAATTTTCGATCGCTACTCCCATAACTCTGGGCTATACTTCAGGCGTATTAGAGACCCGCTCCGATCTTCTTCCTGAGTTTCATTCTCCGTCAGTAGTCGGCAATCGCTTCTAATCTCAGATCCCGAGGTCAACATTCCTCGAGAGCACCTAAACATGTGCGAATTGATTGACCAGCAGGAATGCGCACGACAAGGCTCGAAAATCGGGCCCGGAGACTTTATTAAATGAAACTATATGTAGGCAATCTTCCGTGGAGCGTCGGTGACAGCGAACTGGAAACACTTTTCAGCGGCGTTGGCGAAGTAACCTCTGCCCGGGTAATTACCGACAGAGATACCGGCCGCTCGCGGGGCTTCGGCTTCGTGGAAATGTCCCAGGAAGGGGGCCAGAAGGCCATTGCAGAACTCAATGGACACCAAGTGGAATCCAGAGCGCTGCGCGTCAACGAAGCGAATGAGCAGCAGCCCCGCCGTTCCGGCGGTGGTGGTGGTGGCGGCGGCGGCGGCAACCGCTGGTAAGCGATCGCTCATCGCAGCGAGACA
>CAMYJX010000012.1:4921-40329 GCA_947258825.1 uncultured Pseudomonadales bacterium | reverse complement strand
CTTGAAGAAGACATGGGTGGTGAATTTGGCGTTAGTCCAACCATGCGCCCTGTGGTTGATGAACTTGATGCAATGTCGAAAAAGGTTCCTTCTGGGGCGGCGTGGACCGCGCCAGATGCTCAAGCACTTGATCAACTCAACTACTACGATTGGACAGCGGCCAAGGGTGTCGACCCACTGGATCTGTTCTCTCTTGAATCTGGTGCAACACTGACAAACGGTACCCATCCACGGAAAGTGTCGCTGCTGTATTTTCTCTCGATGCTCAACTTCGCTGACGGATGGGACAACTTAGAGGGTTTTGAGTTTGGCGGGCAAAAAGACCGGATTCAAGGTGGATCACAATGGGTTAGCCAGAAGATCGCGAACGCTTTGGGTGAGCGATTAAGGCTGTCTAGTCCCGTTCGCAGAATTTCGGGATGGGATACGGATGTCACGAGTGTCCACACCGATAAGGGGCTATTTCGAACACGCCAGTTGATCATCGCGCTATCACCAGCGCTTTGTCGCAACATCACCTTCGAACCTGCGCTTCCGGGCGACCGCGCAGAGTTACAGAAGCGTTGGCCGGCGCACGGGCCGGGTCGAAAAACCGCCCACGTCTATCCGACACCGTTTTGGCGAGACCAAGGGCTTAATGGGTGGACGTTCGAAATCGGCGGTGTACTCATGTGGGCCTACGATAACTCACCCGAAGATGATTCCATTGGTGTGTTGAACGGGTTTATTCATCCCTCTATGCCGAGCGCGCCGGAAGTACTTAGCCCAATGCTCACCAAGGTGTACGCTCGCGCAATTGGCGACAAGGCACTCAACCCTTTGGAGTTTCATGACTACGACTGGGGTGCTGATCCTTGGTCACCTGGGTGTGTTTCACCGCTTCCGCCCGGATTTCTGACCAGCGGGTTCATGGATGCGCTACGAGCCCCACTAGGAAGCATTGTGTGGTCGGGTACGGAGACGGCTCACAAATGGCATGGCTACATGGATGGCGGCGTGCGGGCGGGACATACTGCTGCGAGCGCGGTGCTCCAAGTTTTGAATAGGGTGTAGCGCATGATGATCCATACGTGTTTGCGAGCTTTGTTAGTTTTGTTCGGGTTCGGTTTGTTTGGATGTGGAGCTGAACAAGCATCTGATCAGCAGAGCGCCGTCGCGCAGGAAGTTAAGGCGACGAGCGACCAAGCGACGGTAGATGCTGAAAACCTTGTTAAAGCCGTTGGTGATCTTCACGCAGAGCGAGAGATGGCCAGCCCTGGCGGACAGGTCGCGTTCTCATGTACTTATTGCCATGGACGCTATGGAGATAACCAGTCGGATTATTATCCTAAACTGGCTGGCTTGCCTGCTAAGTACATCAAAGATCAACTGCTGGCTTATCGAGAAGGTCGTCGTGACTCCCTGAGTATGCAGTCCATGGCGCTAGCGCTAAGCCTTGCAGAAATAGATCAGGTCTCTGACTTCTTCGCCTCCCGTGAGCAGAGTCTGGAAAACGTGTTTCTTGCCGATGAGGCGCAGATATCTAAGGGTAAGAAAAAGGCGTTGACGTGCGTAGCTTGCCACGGACCGGAAGAGCGGGTTGATCCGAATACACCGCCTTTAGCCAGGCAGGGTTACGACTACCTGGTCGCGCAGCTTGTTGCTTACCGCGAAGGTACGCGGTTAGACACTAACGGCGTCATGCCAGCACTGGTCGCGGGTTTGAGTGATGCCGATATAGAGGCGATTGCTCATTATTATGCAGCGCAGTAGGTGTCGATAAAATTCAGTTGGAGAGTAGAGTGAGCCTTCCCGGAGAGAAATTGTTAGTCAACGATGTGCATTATCACATCTCGGATCAAGGCCAGGGTGATCAAGTTGTCTTCATGCTGCATGGCATGCCGGACACCTCGGAGCTTTGGAGACATCAAGCAGATACTCTGGTTAAAGCAGGCTTTAGAGTGATCGTACCGGACATGCTTGGGTATGGGCAGACGGACATGCCGCAAGATCCTGTACGCTATGGTGGAGAGCAGATCATTGCCGACCTATTGGTAATGATGGATCAACTAGGTTGGGACGGTGTAGACGTAGTGGGTCATGACTGGGGTGCGTTTGCGAGTTGGGAATTGGTGCTGAACGTTGCTGAAAAATTCGGGCGCCACGTTGCCATCTCGGTTGGTCATCTGCGCGGTCTTTTTGGGAACATCACCGAGGAGATGCTGCAAAAGAACTGGTACATGTATCTCAATGGCCAGGAGGAAGCGAATGAACTGTACCTCGCGAACAGGTGTGCGTTTTTTTGTGACTACGTGATCCCCGGGCATCCCGACCCGGATGAAGTGGTATCCAGAATCAGTGATCCCAAAACGATGCGGGCGATGCTCAACTGGGACAGAGGTAACCCGATGGCGGCCTACTATCATGGCGTGCTGAGTGGTGCGCTTGAATACCCAGACTGTCAGGTGCCAACAATGGGCATCTGGAGTGAAGGTGATCATGCGCTTTGGGAAGAACAAATGACGGATTCCTCGAAGTACATGAAGGCTGATTGGCGATACGAACGACTGCCGGGCAGCCATTGGGTGATGATGGATCACCCACAGGAAGTGAGCGATCTAATTCTCGAATGGCTCAAATAGAATAGAAAAGGGGAACGGTTTGACATCAACCAAGCAAGTCTTTAGATCTGGACCATACGCAGAATTGATTGCCCAAGGGGTTCGGGTGGGCAATTTGTTGCACCTTTCGGGTCAGGTAGGGATGGATGCAGAGGGTGTAGTTCCTGAATCAATCGTAGAACAGGCGTCGATGGCCTATGCCAATATTCGTTCTGTTTTGGGAGAGTTCGGCGCTAGTATGGTTCACATCGTCGATGAGACTTTCTACGTGACCAACGTCGAAGAAGCGCACGAATATCTTGAACAGATATTCGCAGCTCGGGCGGAAGCCTACGGCAAACAACCCGAAGTCACGCAGACACTCATCGGCGTCAATGCTCTGTTTTTGCCGGGTTTGAAACTGGAAGTTAAGTGTGTGGCGATTCTTGAGAACGATGAGCTGAAGTAGTGTCGGCTTAATCTGACAGTTACGAGTGTTGAGCTGGGTGACGGTCAGGTCAAGTTTAAACGATCAAGTGAGCCTTCCTGGAGAAAAACTGCTAATCAACGTCCCTGCCAACGGCCCGCCCTACGAACCAGGCCGACTACAGCGCCAGGCTAAGGAACAGCTCGGTCGACTCGTATCGCTGGGCATCGAGAAAGGCAAGCCCTTTAATCCTGACGCGCGGATGCGGGGAATTTTCGACCAGGCAGCAAAGATCGGCGTTGCCGGGTAAGAACGCGGATGGATCGTCGATATCTACTTCGGACCCAAACCGCCGAAGGGTAAAGAAAAGTTCTGGCTGGAGACCATCCCGGGCAAAGGCTGGTTCCCGGCCGCTCGTTTCTACGGACCACTCGAAGCCTACAACAACAAGACATGGAAACCCGACGACATCGTCATGGTCATGGTCAAGTAGCACTATAGGAGTCGCAGATGAAACTTATTAGCAAGACACTCGCAACCCTGATGCTGATTTCGTCAACCACGTTCGCGGCTGACAAGCCCAATGTCGTGCTCATGCTGGCGGACAATGTGGGCTATGGCGATATTGGTGCGTTCAGCGGGGGCGAGGTACGCGGCATTCCGACGCCAAATATCGATCGTCTTGCAGGTGAAGGTATGACGCTGACCCAATTCCTGGTTGAGCCGGGTTGTACGCCGTCCCGTGCCGGATTGATGACTGGGCGCTATTCAACTCGCGTTGGCCTGAATACCGTCATCATTGGCGGTACTCCCAACACCCTAACCGCTTCGGAGGTCACGTTGGCTGAGATATTCAAGAAAATGGATTATGCGACCGCATACGCCGGTAAATGGCACCTGGGCATGGAAGAGCAAAGCTGGCCGACGCGCCAGGGATTCGACGAATACCATGTCGGCGTGATAGAAACGTCAGACGGTACTCTGTACCGGGAGAGCATGGAACGCAGCGGCATGGACGATGCGTTTGTCGAGCAGGTCGTTCCAAGAATATTTGAGTCCGATGCCGAAGGTAACCTCACGCCAGTCCGGGAATATACGGTGGAATACCGCCACCAGGTCGAAGGCGACATAGCCGCGGCTTCGGTAGAATTCATCGGACGCCAGGCCAAGGCCAAGACGCCTTTCTTTATGATGATTGGCTGGACACATTCGCACTATCCGAGTGTCACAGCGCCGGAGTTTGCAGGTAAGTCTCGTATCGGACCATACGGAGATGCCATTCTCGAGCTCGACCACAGCACTGGGCGGGTGCTTGCTGCGCTTGAGAAGGCAGGGGTCGACGACAACACCATCGTGATCTGGCTTTCTGACAATGGGGCCACACCGATCAGCGGGCCGCCCGAATATCGCGGCGGCAACAACGGACCGTTCAGTGGCGAATTAGGTGATGCCAGGGAAGGCTCTATCCGCGTTCCAGGCATGATCAAGTGGCCTGGCAAGATCGCTCCGGGTAGGAACAATGGCATGGTGTCGATTCATGATTTCCTGCCGACGCTGGCCAGCATCATCGGTGTGGAAACACCTTCAGATCGAGCGATCGACGGCGTGGACCAGAGCGATTTCTTCCTCGGCAGACAAGACCACTCCAATCGCGAACACTTGATAACGTTTATCGAAAACGAAGTCGCCGCCGTGCGCTGGCGTCAGTTCCGCATTTACCCGAAAGACTTTATGGTTTCCGGCGGTGTGCCTGCTCGACCGGGTCTGGCCGGACATCGTGCAGAGATGACGAGCATGCCGTCGATCTACAACATCGAGTATGACCCCCGCGAAGAAGACAATCTGATTGCATCAAAAGCGTGGGTGTTCAGGCCGTACATGGGGGCGATCGGTGCCTACTACAAATCATTGCAGAGATACCCGAACCCGAAAGGCGTGTCCCTGACTAAATTCGAAGAATGATCTCTTAAGCGGAAAGAGCGCGGGTCAAGACAAGACCTATCGCCTGCGCGTTCCCGCAAATCCGCCTGTGAAGCGGTTCTGGAAGGCACTTCCGCAAAAAGAAATGCGGGCCGCGAGAAATGGCCCGTTTTTTTGTGGAGCGAGATGGCAGGTATCAGCGGTTGCGAACAATCCGGCGAACCGCCACCTACTGCACCTGCCCCCGCCGTTGAAGCTGCCCGGTCAGCTCCACCAACTACGAAGATGACCACCCAGATTCCGGCAGACATCACTATCGCCGATACGGTGGAAATATCCATTGGTAGCTTGACCTTTTACGATGGTTTTCCCACAAAACGAAACGGCCCCAAAAAACTACGCATTGGCGTGAAATGGCGAGTTTGGAACCACACAAGCTGAAATACTCCGTGATGAGAAACTTTAGGGGCTGCTCTCGCAGTAAAGATGACAAGTAGGATAATAGCTATGGACATACCATCGAATCGTAAACTAATTCGCCAGGGCATAGCGGTAAGTGTCGCGCTGTGCCTGTTCGGTACGGCAGCGCTCGCCGAGCCGGTGGGAATTACCACTTCTAAAGAGTCTCTATCTGCAGCCTATAGGGGGGAGGTTTACTCACCCTATGCGCAGCGCAGTTTCTCGACTTTTCCGCTCTGGGGCGAGACGCATTTGCATACGGGCTACTCAATGGACGCTGGACTATTCGGCAACCGCACCCTGCATGAAACCGGCTATCGTTTCGCGCTAGGCGAGGAAGTCATCGCCAGCAGCGGGCAGCCGGTGAAGCTGTCACGGCCGCTCGATTGGCTCGTGATTGCTGATCACTCCGATCAGATGGGCTTTGTGCAGGATATCATCAAAGGCGATCCAGTCGTGCTGGGAACAGAACAGGGTCGGCGCTGGAACGCGGGCATCAAGGGAACCAGCGCGGAGGCTCAGGCAACGTCACTGGACCTGATTGAAACGTTTTCGCAGAACAAGCTCGACCCGAAATTGGTCGACGCCTACGCACCCGGTTCCGACAAATACATGACCATCTGGGATCACATCGTCAAGACCGCCGACAAATACAACGACCCGGGCACGTTCACCGCGCTCATAGGATATGAGTGGACCTCGCTGGTCAAAGGCGGAAACATGCATCGCAACGTCATTTACAGGGACGATGCCAGCCGGGCTGGCATGGTAGCGCCCATGACGATGGCGGAGCCCTACGGCAGCCAGGACCCGCTTGATCTGTACGCATGGATGGAAGCGTACGAAGAGAAAACCGGCGGCAACGTATTGGCGATCGCGCACAACGGCAATCTCTCCAACGGCATCATGTTCCCGGTTGATCGTCAGTACACGGGTCGAAAAATCGACAAGAAATACGTAGAGGCGCGAGCTAAGTGGGAGCCACTCTACGAAGTAACGCAAATCAAAGGTGACGGAGAGGCGCATCCGCTGCTGTCACCCAACGACGAGTTCGCCGATTACGGCACTTGGGACGAAGGCAGCCTCGATCTGCTGACGCCTAAAACAGACGATATGTTGCAATACGAGTACGCGCGCGAAGGGCTCAAGAATGGCCTAGTGCTCGAGGAAAAACTCGGTACCAACCCCTACAAGTTCGGTATGGTCGGCGCAACCGACAGCCACACCTCGATGACGACTACCGAGGAAGAGAACTTCATGGGCAAACATACGGCGTATGAAGCGTCGCCAAATCGTTTGGCTCATCCATTCCAGGAAACGAAAGCCGGTGTTCGGTTTGCGTGGCAAATGGAAGCGTCGGGTTTGCAGGCCGTGTGGGCAGAGGAAAATACGCGCGAAGCTATTTTCGCAGCTATGCAGCGTAAGGAAACGTACGCAACGACAGGCCCGCGTATCGGTCTGCGCTTCTTCGGCGGTTGGAATTTCACGGACAATGACGTGAAGAGCCGGCAACCGGCGTTCAATGGCTATGAGAAAGGCGTGCCAATGGGTGGCGACTTGCGACCGCGTGAGGGCAACAAGGCACCATCATTTATGGTGTACGCACTGCGCGACCCGATCGGCGCAAACCTCGATCGTATTCAGATCATCAAGGGTTGGACTGGCAGCAAGGGCAAGACCTACGAGAAGGTCTATGACGTTGCCTGGTCTGATAATCGTAAGCCGGACGCGAACGGTAAGCTACCGCCTGTAGGCAACACCGTTGATATCGAAAATGCGAACTGGACCAACACGATTGGCGCATCAGAGCTGGCAGCTGTATGGAGCGACCCGGACTTCGATCCAAAACAGCGCGCGTTCTACTATACGCGCGTCCTCGAAATTCCAACGCCGCGCTGGATCGTGTACGACGCCTACCGTTACGGCATCGAGCTGCCGGAGGGTTCGACCAAGACTGGTCAGGAGCGAGCCTACTCGAGTCCTATCTGGTACACGCCGTAGTCGGAACAGCAAACAGCGCAGAGTAATAAAGGCTTGAGGTTGGTACAGGGCATCAAGACACTGCTTGTTGCATAAGACCTGGGGGGCACTGGCGAGAAGTGGCCAGTGCCCCGGTTTTTCCGCTGCCTACTATTCCGTCGGTACTCAGCGTCGAGCTGCCGGGGGCAGCAACATCCAAATGAACCTTGTACGAAAACTGATCAGTAAACCATTGGTTGATCTCGCGCTCATCGGCGCAGTGCTGTTTGTCGGGGTCGGGCTGACGCAGGAGCCGGAAGACAGAGCAACCAATCGAATTGTCGTTGACGCGGGCCAGGTCGAACAACTTGTGGCGCAGTTCCAGCGCGCCTGGATCCGCCGGCCAACCCGTCAGGAACTCGAAGGGCTGGTCGAAAGTCATGTCCGCAAAGAGGTGTACTATCGCGAAGCGTTGGCTATGCGGCTCGACCGGAAAAATGCGATGGTACGTCAGCGCATGCGCATGAAGCTCGAGTTTCTCCTCGAGGACCTGACTCTGGATGAGAACCCCACCGACGATTTGTTGAACGTTTATCTCAAGAAGAACCCGGATCGTTTTCGGCTGGAACCTGAGATTTCTTTCGTGCAGGTGTATGTGAGGCCAGATGATCGACCGGAAATCGAAGCGGATGCCGAGCGTGTCGAAGGTCGCATGCCGGTGCTCGATGAAATCCGTTCACTGGTGAAGCGTGAGTGGTTGGCCACGCAGCGCCAAGAACTGAAAGAGCTGGCCTATGACAAGCTGCGCGAGGGTTACGATGTCACGATCGAACTCCCCGATACGATTGCGCCTGTGGCGACCACAGCTGCGGGCTGATGCGAAAAGCGTTATTCGCGCTTCTGTTGTTGACCGCAGCATTGGTTGCTGGTCAGACATGTGCCCATGAATCCCAGCCCGGTCTGCTCGAGCTGAAACAGCTCAGCACCGCGCGTTATGAAGTTCTCTGGCGAGCGCCGATCTACTACGGCAAGCCGCATCCAGCAACGCTGGCACTTCCGAGCAAAGAGCAGCTGTGTTGGCGCATAGAGACAGGACGTTGTCGAGCATAGGTGCACAATCAGCAGATCGGGCCGCAGAATTCGCTAAGCACTGAGGGTGCGCACGAACTGTGGCAACGAACTACGAGAACATTCACACCTTTGCTTGCGGTGGTGGTACTGGCTTCCGGGTTGTCCGGGGTCGGATTTGTGTTTCGGAACGTACATGCCGCTACTGCCCCGGAGCGTCAGGAAATACGTGGGCAACGCCGTGAAGACCGTCGGGAAAATACCGTGGATGGGATCGAGGATCGCCAGATTTTTCGGGAACAACGCCGGGGTTGTGTGGGCGATGGTCCTGATTGTCGACGGGCCAATCGCGTCGACAAACGGGAACATCGGCGAGACCGTACATCTGACCGAGCAAAGGATCGCGGTAAGCGGATAGAACGACGCTAAGGCAATGGTATTGCCTGCAGGTTGGCAGAGTCGGATTTTTTGATTGTAATGAACCCCATGGATCGTGTTACGGTCCAGGGTTTTTGGATTCGCGGTCACATACCTGTGCTCTGGGAACAAGACCAAGACCTATCGATCTGTGTGGTAGACCCCGATCCGTTGAGCCGGGCGGGGCTGGCAGCTATTCTTGACGCAACGTCTCGCGTGAATGTCACTCTGGAAACAGCAAGCTTTGAAGCCGCGCTGGAGTGCGTGGATTCAGCACCATTGGATCTGGTCGTCGCTACGGGTACAACTCTGGGGGAAACCATTACGGAGCTGCTGGCGAATCGTGAGCAGCCCCAGACCATTGTCGTTATCAGTAGAGCAGAGCAATCTGTACGTCGCCTGTTGCGTGCTGGCGTGCGCGGGGTGGTCTGTCGGGATTCTGTTGGGAGTGAACTTCCTGAAGCGGTGCATTGCATTAGGCAGGGAATGCCCTTCATCAGCGCATCCCTAATGTCCGAAATAGTCGATGAATTGCAGCACAAAACAAATCTGCCGGATAGTCCCGAGAATTCACTGATTCTTTGGACAAAACTACATCAGCCTCCTTTGCCGGCTGATTTTCTGCCTCGTCCACGGCTGCTCGAGCTACTGGAGAAAGGTCGTGAAAATCCTCTTACGTTGGTCTCGGCGCCTGCTGGGTATGGCAAGAGTAATGTTGTCTGCCATTGGCTGGATTCAACAGACTGGTTAAGTGCGTGGATTTCTCTGGACCGTGATGATGGCGATCTCCCACGGTTCCTGGAGTACCTGGGAGCTGCAATAGAATCGCTTGGTCAGGGCTCAGGCAGAAACGTCCAAGCCCTCGCCTATCAGTCTTCGCTGCCGCCAATGGAAACGGTGGTCAGAATTGTCAGCAATGAGCTGGATTCAATTCCCGAGCCGGTGATTCTGGTGCTTGATGACTACCATCTAATACCTACGAGCTCGAGTGTTCACGAGTTTTTTATTCAATTGTTGCGCCACCCGCCGCTCAGTCTGCACTTGGTACTGATTGCCCGGCGCGACCCTCCCTTGCCTCTGGTGTCGATGCGCGCGAAGGGCCAGATGACAGATTTGCGTATGCTGGATCTGGTGTTTTCAACAGAGGAAAGTATTGCGTTGATGCAACGCTTATCAAGCGTTGAGCTTTCTGATCCTGATGCAATACGACTTGAAAGTCTGCTGGAAGGATGGGTTGCAGGGTTGCGCCTCATGGCGTTGGCGTTGCAGAAGAGCGCTAATCCGGAAAAACTGCTGCGAAACATAGAGATGGGTTCGATAGGCGTACGCGGTTACCTGCTCCAGGAAGTCTTAGAATCGTTGGATGAGTCGATGCAGACCTGGCTGCTGGCCTCTTCGATCGTACCCCGCTTATGCGCCGGATTGTGTGAAGCCATTTGCCCCATCGATTTGCCGGCTGCAGCTCAGTTTGATGCTTACAGTTTCATAAGCGCTTTGGTTGAGCAGAATTTATTTGTTATTCCCCTGGATAACAATCTTGAGTGGTTTCGGTATCACCATGAATTTCAGGACCTGTTGCAGAACGAACTAATTCGTCGGCAATCCACGCAGGAAGTAGCGGAGCTGCATAGGAGGGCAGGAAAATGGTTTGCGGACAATGGATATATACAGGATGCAATCGAGCATTACCTGGCAGCGGAACAACCGGATCTGGCGGCACGGTTAGTTGCTGCTAAATGCCTGGAGCAGTTGGATCAGGACAGGGATCCAGTGGTGAGACGGTGGTTGGTTGGATTGCCGTCTGCGCTGTGGGAAAAGCACCTGGAAATATTGGTCGCCGCGGCGCGCCTGGCCGCGGTGGTTCAGGCTGAACCCCACAAGGCGAAACAGTATATGCTCTCGGCGGCCAAGCTGATCGAACAACGGGGTGGGGAAAGCCCTGGCTGGTTTGTTTCAGAGGTCAATTATCTGGAAGGGGTTGTCCTATACTGGTCGGGAGACGCGCATACCAGCCGTCAGAGACTAGAAACTTCGATGCAGGATATTCCGTTGAAAGGGGGGGTTATTGAAGGCAATCGTCACCTGTTCCTGGGCCTCGCCACGCATGTTGATGGCGATCCTCGGCTGGCGATTAGCCGGTTGACTGAAGTTGACGAACGTAATCACGAAACATCCGTAGCGTTACGTGGGCGCTTTGCTGCCGCACTGTCCTACCTGCATTACTTATCGGGAGATCTCGCAGCCACACGCGTACAAGGTCACCGTCTTAGGGCAATGTCCATAAAGGATGCTCGATCATTGCTCGTATTGACCTGGGGGGAGTACATGGTGGGCATATCTTTCTTGCAGAGTGGCGATTTTCAACAAGCAATTGTCTATTTGGAGCGCTTTATGGCTCAGAGACAGAGTATAGACGGCCAGGTGACGGCCGACGCAGTTGCAGCGCTGGCGCTGGCGTATCAGTTGACGGGAGACACGACGTCGGCAGGCGCAGTGACGAAGGTATTGTCGGCGCTAAGTGAAGAGAATCGCAATTCATCGTGGTTGAGAATCGCGCGGTCTAGCGCGGCCAGATTAGCGTTACTTCGTGGAGACACACAGTCTGCGGAAGAGTTGCTGTTTGCACTGGATGAAGGTCTCGTGTCTACGGATCGATTTTTATGGATAGAAATACCTGCGCTCACACGGGTCAGGGTGTTGCTGTCGATGAATTCCGCAGCCTCGAGCCACCAGGCCCGCGAGTTTGTCGAGAACCTACGCCAGCAATTTCAAGATTCACACCTCTTCAACCAGACAGTTGAAGCTATGGTCCTACAGGTGCTTATTCTGCGGAAACTGCATAGAGCAGAGGACGCAATGAGGGTGCTCAATGAGGTTCTGAACATGGCAGCACCCGGTGGGTGGGTCCGCCCCTTTATGGAAGCCGGTGTGCCGATGGCAGATCTTCTGCAGCGTCTTGATCCTTTAAGCGAACATGCTGAGTTCGTCGCCAGAGTGCTTCAGGAGGTGCACTCAGAACGAGCTTCTTCAGTTGCGACCGTGGGAAATCGTCCGAAGCCGAATCTTATGGAGCCACTGACCAATCGTGAGCTGGAAGTTCTGGCGTTACTACAGCAGAGGCTACAGAATAAGGAAATCGCCTCGAAACTGCATGTGTCGGTAGAAACCGTAAAGACGCATCTAAAACATCTGTACGCCAAACTCGGCGCATCCAATCGTCGGCAGGCAGTACAGAAGTCCGCTGAGTTGTTAGCTTCACTGCGAAGCTAGACGCGCTCTCTCCCCCGTAAATCACCCGCTCTGAGTGATTTTAAATCAGACGGAAAAGACGGAAACTTCCAAAACTCGGTTTAACTGCTGGAGGAGTAGTGCGAGAGGTAAAAGCTTCTGAGTAAGCTTCCCCGGGTACCTACCGCATCCGTGTGCAGGGTCTATTGAAACCCTCATGGCTTGAGCGTACGGGCGGGATGAGCATGAAAGTCGAAAGTGTTGGGACGGCAGTCGTCACGGCACTTGAAGGTCGGGTCGAAGATCAGGCCGAACTCGCTGGAATCTTGAATACGCTACATCAACTCCACTTTCCCTTGCTCTCCGTTGAAAGGCTGGAGCTAAATCCCTAGCTCATTGCGGGAATGCACGGGCTGCCTAAGTAGTTTCCCTATCCCCCATATCCCCCCCCCTTCAGGGGGACTCACACACCGTTCTTCCAGCTTATTCTGGCCTTGGATCGTAGTGGAACAAGGTCGTAATTGCAGATGTTCGAAGCGAAGCCTATACCTCTGATCCGAGCGGGATACGTCACGCTGATTGCCAAAGAGGTTGCCAGACGTGGTGTCGATGGCAGTTCAAAACTGCTTGAGTTAGGCCTGCCGGAGCACTTTGAGAAGCAACCTGATGGTTACCTGGCTCTGAATGCTGTTCATTCTTTTGTGCGCTGGGCGGAAGTGCGGGCCGGGAACTCGCTGCTGGCAGATGCTTGGTCCGCCCTGACAATAAGCGACTTCAGCAGACCCTTTGGTGCAGCGGTGAGGGGTGCCCGATCTTTGGGAGACGTGTTGCGGCAAGTGGCTCGGTTTGCGGCTGAGGAGTGTTCGCCAAGCGGATATCAAATTCACTTTAAGGAATCTACGAACGAAGTCCGCATCGAATTTAGCAGGCATTGTTCAAGGGAGCGGAGCAGTTGTACAGAGCTGTTGCAATTGTTTTCCATATTGACGGTCATGCGGAGGTTTTTCGGAGCGCGCTGGCAACCGGATCAGATATTCCTGCGAGCGTCCGAGCCAGATACCGGGGTCTGCTTCAACATGAAGTTCAAAGCAGCGCGCGTGCTTTTCGGCCAGCCGACCAGCGGCATATGTTTCCGCGTCTCAGCGGCTGACATGCCACACATAGCAAAGGCTGCAGGTGCAAAAAGCGGCACTTTGCAGGTCCGCTCAGATACCTTCGACTTCCCTGCTTCTTTAAAGGCGCTTCTGCGTCCTTACCTGGATAGTGGAAATCTGGAGATAAACATGGCTGCGAGTGTTGCCGGTATCAGCATCAGAACGCTGCAGCGTCGGTTGCAAACTTATGCGGTGAGTTACTCGGGCCTTGTACAGGAGGTGCGTTTGGAACTGGCGGCCGAGTTGCTAAAATCCCCAGACGTCAAAGTCATCGATGCAGCCTACGCGGTAGGCTACTCGGATCCTTCTCACTTTTCCCGAGCCTTTCGTCGGTTGTCCGGTATGACGCCAAGGCAATATCGTTCGCTCTCCCTAAATGGTGATCTTGACCCGAACTGGCGTGGAATGGCGGGAACACCTGGCTGCCCCCCTCGGCAGATTAAGCAAAATCTCTTCTGCAAAAACGATTATCCCCAGATCGCCTGTTAGTCGCTAAAGGTCTCTTAGCGTTTTTTGGCGGTCTGCCAGTCTTCAGCGATCTCCATCACAACGGCCGACACCAGCCGCAGGCACGAAGCTTCGCTGGGGAAGAGCCGCGCTACTCGTGGCCGATGCCGGATCTCCTCACTAAGCCGCGCCACTAGCTTCGGTGCCGTCTTCGAGTGTTTCCTCAGCAGCTTACCCAGCAGAGGCTCGGCCAGCCCTGAACGCAAGCAAGTTCTCATGAATTTGCATCCTTGTTCTCGAGTTTCTCTCGAAGAAATCAGCCGGCCTAACCGTCGCGCCGATACTGCTAGATGGTCGCCATGACGCTGACAGTCGGCGCGATTCAGCAAGCCCGTCTCTCCCCCTGATCAATAGCCTCCTCCTCTCCGGAAGATTTTTCTAGCCGAAATTACACGATCCCTCGACTATTCTGTTTCGATTCTGAGTCGACGGCTCGAAAAGCCATGTTATAGCTCCTATCTTCGAACTTCGACGTGCGGCTCAAAGGTACTTCCAATGCGAATTACGAATTGAGCGAACCGCCGGTAACTCTCAACGATCACAACTACCAGCTGTCCGGATCATTGGTTGCAAACCAAGTAAGGGTGAGCGACGCTTGCACCGCGCCGGTAGCGCCATCAGAAAGTAAAGGTGATAGGGTTCCGTTTGGTGTAACTCCACAGCTGACAAGCGGTCATGGCCTCGAAAACTGATCAACACAACGCCCGCACCGAAGCGGGCCTGTCCAGCATCATCCAGCGGATGCAGGACGGCTACTACCGGTGTGCGGTGGATGGCACGGTGCTGTTGGCTAACCCCGCGATGGTGCGAATGCTCGGTTACCACAGCCTGGACGAGCTGCTGGGAACCAACGCGGGTGAGCTCTACTTCCATCCCGGCGAGCGCGACTTGCTGTTTGCCCAGCTTCGGGAGACCGGAGAGGCTACTCGCTTCGAGGCTGATCTCAGGCACAAGGATGGTTCAGCCATTCGGATCGAGCATACGGCGGCGGCGGTGTTCGACGAGCACGGCAACCACATCGCAAACGACGGTTTCATGCGCGACGTCACCGAGTCCCGTCGCGTAGCAGGCGAGCTGGCCGACCGAGAACGCCAGGTGCAGTCGCTGATCCGCAACGTGCCCGGGGTGATTTATCGCTTTTCTGAACGTGCGGATGGGGTGTGGCGGTTCGCCTACATGAGCCCGGCCATCGAATCGATCACGGGCTACCCACCCGAGTTTTTTATCGAGCAAGCTGACCCGTTCGAGCGGATGTCGCATCCGGACGACCGGGAACGCGTCGGTTCGATCATCGATGGAGCGCTCACCAACAGCACAGACTTTGACTTCGAGCATCGCGTGATGCACAAGAGCGGGAGCGTGCGGTGGCAGCGGGTGCAGGGCACGATGGAACGGGATCCGGTGACGGGCCTGCGCCGGGTCGACGGCGTCCAGCTCGACGTGACGGATCTCTACGAGGCGCGTGAAGCGATGCGCGTAAGCGAGCTGCGCATGCGGGCGATGGTGCAAAACGTCCCTGGCGCCATCTATCGCTACGAAGAGCATGACGGGCAATGGCTGTGCAGCTTCATGAGCGACGCGATCGAGGAGATGTTCGGCTATCCGCCAGAACATTTCCTCGGCCGGTCCAACGAGCTGATGGTCGAGTTGACGCTCCCGGAGGATCGCCATCTGATCGCTGAGGCTGTAGAGCAGACCGATACGGGACAGGTGGCGATCTGGGATGCGCGCTGCCGCCACAAGGATGGCAGGATCGTCTGGCTCAACGTGCGGGCCGCGCCGCCCACCGACAATGGCACGGGCCAGCTCGAGACATACGGCGCGATTTACGATGTTACGGACGTCTATGAAGCGCGTGCAGCGCAGGAGCAGAGCGAAGCGACGTTTCGCCACCTGTTCGAGTCGATGGCCGACGGCTATTGGGTGTGCTCGCCCGACGGGGCAGTTAAACTCTACAACCCGGCATCGCTGGAGATATTCCGTTTTCCGGACGAAGAAGCGCTGCGCGCCGCGAACATCAACGATCTTTGGGCACGGGAGGAGGATCGGATCGAGTTTGCCAAGCGGC
Organism: uncultured Pseudomonadales bacterium; assembly: GCA_947258825.1. Lineage (GTDB taxonomy): Bacteria > Pseudomonadota > Gammaproteobacteria > Pseudomonadales > Azotimanducaceae > UBA7803. The sequence goes on along the minus strand of CAMYJX010000012.1, from coordinate 24,543 downwards.
TCACCTCGGATCGCTTCGTGGAGGATGTCGAGATCGACGGTTACCGGCATGACGGCTCCTTCTTCACGATCAGGGCCACCGTCAGACTGGTGGGAAGCGGGGCCGAGGAAGACATCGAAATGACCTTCCGGGATGTCACGTTGCAGAAGAAGGCTGAGCAGGAAATCCAGGCGGCGCGAGAGGCGGCCGAAACCGCAAATCAGGCCAAGAGCGCGTTTCTGGCCAACATGAGCCACGAGCTGCGCACGCCGATGAACGCGATCATCGGCTACAGTGAGATGCTGATAGAGGAAGCCGAGGACCTGGAGCTAGATGCGTTCTCAAAAGACCTCAAACGCATCCATGGCGCAGGCGAACACCTGCTGGCGCTGATCAACGATGTGCTCGATCTCTCGAAGATCGAGGCGGGTCGGATGGACCTGTTCCTCGAATCGTTCGAGCTGGGTGAGCTCATCGTCGAAGTTGCAGAAACTGCCGGGGCGCTGGTGGAGAAGAACCGCAACGAGCTGGTCACGGAGACGTCGGTTACGACTGGCATCGTGCGGGCGGATCGCACGAAGGTACGGCAGATTTTATTCAACCTGATCAGCAATGCCGCAAAGTTTACGGAGGCTGGTCGCATCATGCTCGCGGTGTCGCGTTCGGAGGATGGTTCGGGCGAATGGGTCAGCTACAGCGTCAGTGATACGGGCATCGGTATCCCGGCAGACAAACTGGAAACCATTTTCGAGGAATTTTCCCAAGCGGACGCCTCGACTACCCGTGACCACGGGGGTACCGGGCTGGGCCTCGCGATCACGCGGCGTTTCTGCGAGATGATGGGCGGCTCCATCATGGTTCAGAGCGAGCCCGGCGAGGGTTCGACTTTCACGGTGCGGCTGCCCGCCGTTGTCCCCGAAGAGGGTAAACGTGACCGGGCGCGAACCGACGTGGCGGCCGATGGTGAATGCATCCTGGTCATCGACGATGACCAGGCGGCGCGTGACCTGATCTCCCGCACGCTCGAGGCTGACGGGCATCGGGTAGCGCTCGCCGCCGGCGGTGAGGAGGGACTGCGGCTTGCCCGTGAGCTCAAGCCCCGGTTGATCACTCTCGATGTGCTCATGCCGGGCAAAGACGGCTGGCAGGTGCTGCGCGAGCTCAAGGCCGACGAGGACCTCCAGCACATCCCTGTGCTCATGATCAGCGTGGTCGATGGCAACGAGATGGCGCTCACGCTTGGCGCCAACGACTACCTCGCCAAACCGGTCGACCGGGATCTCCTGCGCGACCTGTTGCGACGCCATGGCATCGGCGATACCGCAGCGGACGTCCTCATCGTGGATGACGACCCCGAGATGCGGGCATTGCTGCGACGGAACCTCGAAAAAGATTGCTATCGGATTGCGGAGGCAGAACACGGGGCCGCGGGACTCGAGCACCTGCGCCACAGTACGCCGGACATCATCTTGTTGGACCTCATGATGCCGGTCATGGACGGGGTCGAGTTCCTTGCGGAGCTTCGCGGCGCTGCCGAGGGGGCTGACATTCCGGTGATTGTGATCACGGCAAAAGACCTCGATGAGCAGGATCGCCGTGCTCTCAATGGGAAGGTGACGGAGATCGTGCAGAAGGCGAGATACTCAGGTGATGCGCTGCTGGCACGGGTGAGGACTCTTCTCGAGGGTACTGTTGCCGGCGATAAGGCCTGATCCAGCACGGAAGCGTTGAACAAGTTCCTCCTGATGCTAGGTATCGGTTTTTCGATTTCTGAACGGCCACAGTGCAGGCCCCAGCCCGGTCGGCCCCAAAGCCCGCTTTTTGAGAGAGCAGCCGGCTATTGAAGGCAGCAGCGCCTGTGATTTTTGATTGTAGACGGATGACTACAACACAAGCTTTTCTACCGATCCATCGCTTGTCCCGGATGCGCATAGTTGGGTGAACGTCCGGGCTGGTGCTCGCTGGGCGTTCCGCTGAAACTAGACCTCTGACCATGTGGTGTGAGGGCAGCAAGAACAATGAGCAACCTTAAGAAGACAGCCAATCGCGCTCAAACCAGCCGACGCCAGTTGCTTCAAGCTGGAAGCCGTACGGTTAGTCAGTGAGCGAGGGCTCAGTGTTTCCCAGGCTGCTCGAGATCTCGACACTCACGAAAATGTCCTACGCAAATGGGTTTAGAAGTACCGGGAGGATCCAGCACACGCATTTCCTGGTCCAGGGCAGATGAAGCCCGAAGAAACTGAGGTCGCGCAGCTAAAAAATGAGATCCGCAAGCTCAAAGCCGAGCGAGATACTCCAGAAAATGCAGCGGCCTACTTCGCCTAGGACTCAGCGTGAAGTTCGATTTCATCGCGAAGCATCGAGGAAACTGGCCGGTGGCCTAGATGTGCGAGGCGCTCGATGTCTCGCCGAGTGGTTTCCATATTCTGCGTTCAAGGCCTCCCAGCAATGGAACGGTTTGCGACGAGATCCTGATCCGCAACATTCGTCGTAGCTTCAAGGACAGCGACGGGGCCTACGGTGCGCGGCCTATCTGGCCTGACCTGCTCGATTGGGGACACGATATCGGGATAGAAGAGCGAGTAGCACGGCTGGTACGGTCTCTGAAGCTCGTGGCTCAGCCGAAACGACGCAGGCGACCTGCAGGCAAGGGCGGGCGCCCGGAGAGCTCGATCGTGCCGAATACACTGAAACGTGAATTTGCGGCAACCGCGCCGAACCGGAAATGGGTTGCCGATTTCACCTATGTCTGGACTTCGGAAGGCTGGTTGTATGTTGCCGGAGTCCTGGATCTGTTCTCGCGACGGATCGTTGGCTGGTCGATGAAATCGCGCATGACCGCCGATCTGGTGGCTGACGCACTGATCATGGCGATCTGGCGCCGACGACCCGATGCGGATTTGCTTCATCACTGCGATCAGGCCAACCAATACACGGCGGAACAGTTCCAGAAGCTACTTGCTGACCACGGTATTGAATGCAGCATGAGCCGTCTGGGTGAATGTCACGCCAATGCCGTGATGGAAAGCTTCTTCTCGCGGATGAAAGACGACCGGATCAGCCGTAGCCGATACCGAACGAGAGACGAAGCACGAGCAGATATTTTTGACTACATCGAGCGCTTCTACAATCCGAGGAGACAGTACTCGACCTTGGGTGGGCTCAGCCCGGTAGATTGTGAAAAGCTAGCTAAAAAGCTTAGGCTGGCGAACGCGGATCCTGGGGCACGTCACTCATTGTGCCCTCTGTCCTATGCAAACCCTAAAGCCGCGGCGACGTCACCCTCAATCTGGTGGCGGTACTCCAGCGCGTATTCCCGGACCGCCTTCAGGTTGCCTTTGGCATCGGACTCGAGGGTTCTTGGGACGACGTTCTCGATAAACGCATCGTTCATCCCGCTACGTTCCATGCTCTCCCGATAGAGACTGGGTCAGCGTCATACCTTCACCTGCAAGACGATCCATATTCAATTTTGGTATGCCGCGCCCTCGCCCCCGCTGAACGCGCCGATATCACCGTAACCCACATTGTCCGTCAGCATGAGCTCGACATTGGGCTTGTCAGCCGCGAACGTGGTAAATGAAATCAACGTTAGTACCAGCGTTGACAGAGTCTTGATGTTCAGTTTCATTTGCAGGTCTTATCGTTCTACTTAACCAATACGACGTCGTCGGGTTTCCAGCTCTTGTTGTTGTAGGCTTCGAGTGGCCCGTAGAAACGAACGACCGGGAACCAGCCTTTGCCCGGGATGGTCTCCAGCCAGAACTTCTCTTTACCCTTCGGCGGTTTGGGTCCGAAGTAGATATCGACGGATCCATCCGCGTTCTTACCCGGCAACGCCTGGCTGCCAATCGACGGCTACTCCTGGATCGTCTGCAGCTGCGATCGCGTTGCGGGATCGTAAATAGTCACGGACCAGAAATCCTTGACGGGAACGTTTGCCGGAATGTGTAGCCGATAGGTCTTGCTGCCATCGAGGTAGTTACCGTCGGCGTCCTTGTATCCGAACAGGTACTTGGAGCCAACGCCTGGCAGCAGCGGTACGGCCATCACCGGTGTGACCACGATTGCCCCGTCGTGGAACAGGCTGCGAGCGTCGAGGTTGCGGTAACCGTTCTTCTCGAACTCCGAGTTTCCACCGATAAACACCGTCTCCCAGAGCCGGTCAGGGTAGACCTTTACGTCCGGGTCGCGACTGTCAAAGGCATTGTTCCGCGCCATGGCAACGCCGATCTTTGCTGCCTGGCCGAAAATGCCCCGCATCCGCGCGTCAGGGTTGAAAGGCTTGCCTTTCTCGATACCCAGCGATGCGAATCGACCGAGCTGTTCCTTGTTTACCAGGCTTGCCGGCTCGTAACTGATGATCTCGTGCAGCCAACGGAAAGCGTCGCTGTCTTCCGGCGCGAGGCTATTCAGCGGCATGCCGCTAACGTTGATGTAGCGGCCCTTGCGGCCCGGATTATTGAGAGGATATACCTTGAGCTGGCGGTAGTAATTCATCGCCTTTTCGCCGCGTCCCGGGTTGGCACGCAGCAAGCCCCACAGCCGATAGGACGTTGAACGTGCAACGAAGTAGCCTTCCGGAACGTCGCCTTCGTAGCCAGGCGGCAGCAGCAGGTATTTGCCGCCTTTGCCTTTATCGGGACCAGTGGCGCCAAAGTCCACGACGAAGCGGAAGTAGGCATCATCCAGTGGGCCCATTACCCCGGGCGGCACTTCGATGACCAGCGGTCCATCTTCTTTCATATCGATGGTCAGCATCGCGTAGATACTGTCCACATTGCCGGTGAGGAACAGTGGCTCGGAGTTCATCCTGTCGGCGAATACCAGCACGTCCGACGAGTTCGATGCGCCGAAGTCACGGGCCTGTGCCTTCAGGATTCCATGCAACGACAGCGCCGGCATGAAGTCGTAGTAGGCCTGAGTGGCGCGCTGCAGATCCATCTGGTCCCAGATCAGTTTCGAGGTAGCCGCTTTCGGATATCCGCCACCGGTAAACTCCAGGGTGCCGAAGTCTGTCTTGATCCTGGTTGGCGCTGATTTGAAGTCATCGGACGACTGCACAGGCTTGCCATCAACCAGCTCAAATACGGTCTTGTCGCCCTGCGACAACGCAGGTCCCGACAACGCCAGAACCGCCAGAGTCAGCAAGAACGTTCCGCTTCGTTTCATTTTCACTCTCCTGAACATCCGATCAGGCCAAGTATCCGCCAGCGGTTAATAGGCGTCCGGCCATTGGGTGCCACGGGTGCCCAAACCTATTGGCGCAACTTATTGGTGCCGAGCTTATTGGTTAAGCTATTGCGTCCTTTCCAAACCTGGTGCGACCCAAGTCCCATTCAGCGGGTTCATCGTGGCCAAATTTAATGGTCAGAGAGCCATCGTCATTCTTTGTTATACCCTCCGTGCGGTCGCCGATCGAATACCGTTGCAGGGAATTTTCCAGCAGCAACTTGTCGATCAACAATGTATGCGCCCAGCGTTTCTGCAAAGCTCGATGAACTTCGACATCTACGCCTGGATTCGCGACTTCGATATCGGGTTCAGCACCACCCACCGTCTGAATACGGCCATCAATGCAGCGTTCATGGAAGCCGGGATCGCTATAGCGTACCCGCAGCGAGACCTGCATCTGATCTCGACACCCGACAACGCAACCGGCTCTGAAAACGAACCCAAGGCCTGATTTCCGCGAAGGTTTATCTAGGCGGCGTCGCCCTTGGCCGGATTTCCGTCGTGTTTTTTGGGAGGCCTTGTACGCGCTCGCGGAAGATATGTGGCCTCAGTAGTACTCCTCGTACTCTATCGACGTGCTGGCTCCCGGATCGATGCTGTTGACGATGTACACGGTGGTTCCGCCTTGCATAACCGGCCGATAGTAAATGCCACTGCAATAATACAGACCTCCTCGCATCATCCTCCCGCAGCCGACCGGCAGCGCATACATCGTCGCGCCCACGGCAACCACCCGCCTACGTGTACGCCTCCGAGTTCGCCTTCGCACACCTGCGACGCTCACTGGCGTCAAGGGCCGTCCGATACGGGCAACCGCCTCTACAGCAGCTAAACCGGATGCTGCTCCGGTCGTCAACCCGAGTAGAATTCGCACCATGTCTCTACGTTTCACGTTCTGCTACTCCCCTTCTGTCTGTCCCGCCGTTGCGAATTCGATTTCCCTTGCTCCGCTGGGCGGCTTGAACTGGAAGACCGAAGCGTTGATTTCTTCGAGTTCGCGCCAATCCATGAGCACCTCTTGGCGCGGGTTACCGAGCGCCGCCTTGAAGGTCATTACGCTACGCCTGGGCAATGGTTGATCGCCTTCCTGAATGAACAGCTGCAGCTCAACCTGCGGCCCCGAAATCAGGATGTGGTGGCAGTCGACGCCGCGAATCGGCGCTTTGTTCGTCAGATAGACAACGGCATCAATGTCCGATGCGAAACTGTTCAGAGAATCGACAACGAGCAGATCAATCAGCGGTGTTTCGATGTCCAGGTTATCGAGGGCGAACAGCAGCCCGTTCTTGAGAACCTTTGGCACGTCAGCCTTGGCATAGAAGCTGTTCTGCTTATCGAACACCGTCAGCCCTCCGTCGTGAAAGTAAATTTCCTTGATGCTTTCGCCGTCGTTGGTCAAGGCGTGCAGCGACGCCCCACGCTCTACGGTGACGGTGGATCGACTCGGGTTGGAGATAATAGTTGCGCCATCGTAAACCGCGTCTCGATAGGATTCGGTCTCGACCACGAAATTCTGCATGGCTTCCAGTTGAGCATCCATAGCTTTGAGGACATCCACTGCCCGTTGATCCCGCTGACCTGGTGCAATCTGAGCAACGGCCGCGCAACTGAACGCAATGGTGATCAGAGCAAAACCCCGCGAGCATCGTTTCATAGCGTCTTTCGGTACCGCGAAGAGTTTATATTTCACGCCGAGCGCCTCCTTAGATTCTACTGTTATATCTACTCTGACATACTTCTATTGGATCGGCGAGCAAACGTAGCCAACGCGCGCTGTTCAGCTGGCTTTTCGCGTCAGCTCGTCCCGCAGCTGGTTGGCTGATGCGACCCGCTCCTGAATCTTTTGGATGTTCTCGGCATTGGCACTGCATCATCTTGAGGATCGGTGCAGCGAGCAGGGCGTGGTAACGCTAGGCTGAAGAGCTGGCCAAACAATGGGCATTGTTGTGTGCACGCTGGCCCGCAACTATGCTCATGACCAACCAGGTGCGAAGGGCAACCATGACTCAAGCGGTCGTCTCGTCGTTTTCGACAAAGCTGTTCTACGGCTCAGGTGCCACCGCTTTCGGCATCAAAGACACCGGATTCAACTACTTCCTGCTGATCTACTACAACCAGGTCCTGGGTCTGGATCCCTTTCTGGCTGGGCTTGCATTGGCAACCGCGGTGGCCATAGACGCCTTGTCAGACATCGCGGCCGGCTACATATCCGACAACTGGCGATCGAGGTGGGGGCGCCGGCATCCTTTCATGTATGCAGCCATGGTGCCTGTGAGCATTGCTTTCGTTCTGCTGTGGAACCCGCCGGCAGAGGCCCTCGCAACCCAGGCACGGCTATTCGCCTATCTTCTATTCATGGCGATCTTGGTGCGCAGCTGCATCACTTTCTTCGAAGTTCCCAACGCATCCCAAGGACCAGAGCTCTCCACGGACTACGATGACCGCACGCACCTCATGGGCTTTCGCTATCTGTTTGGCTGGATGGGCGGGCTGACCATGGCCGTGCTCGCCTACATGGTGCTGTTCGATCTTGATCCCGACAGCCAGATGGGACCCGTTGGCTACGAGCTTTTCGGTCTCGTCGGTAGCGGCGGCATGTTCGTCATGATGCTGGTGTCGTCCACCGGTACTCATCGCCATATTCCCCATTTTCACGTGCCGGGAAACCGAGCGCACAGCGGTGTGCGGCACGTGCTGGCCGAAATCCGCGGTCTGTTCCACAACCCGTCCTTCGTCGCGGTCTTTGTCTCCGCGCTGTTCTTCGGCGCGGCAGCCGGGCTGGCACAGGCCCTGTCCATTTACGTGGCCAGTTTTTTCTGGCTGCTCGAGTCCACCCAGATCGGGCTGATCCCGCTGCTGGGGGTAATCGCAGTACCCGTAGCATTCACGTTGGCGCCGAGACTGGCTGCCCGTTGGGGCAAGAAGCAGGCAACCATGCGTGTTTTCCTGTTCGCCATCGCCTTTCTGCCCGTTGCCTATCTCGCGCAGATCGCCGGTTTGTTTCCGGATCGGTCCAGCGGGCTTTACCTACCGCTTCTCATGGCGAATTTCGCCATAGAGACGGCGGCCATCATTACGGTGCAGATCGTGTTTGCGTCGATGAACGCCGATGTGGTGGAAGACAGAAGCGCACAGAAAGGCGGGCAGCGCGACGAGGGCCTCATATTCGCGTCACGTAACTTCGCCAAGAAAGCGGTTTCGGGAACCGGCGTGATGCTGGCAGGTGCCCTGCTCTGGATTGTGGAGTTTCCAGATGGGGTGCCTCCAGGCGAGGTCGAACCCACCGTAGTCACCGGCCTGGTGCTGGTGTATCTGCCCGTACTGATGACTCTGTACCTTGCCTCATGGTTTTTCCTGCGCTTCTACCGCATCGATAGGGAGACACATGAGTCCAATCTGCGCTCTACCAGCCTTCCGAACATATAGGGACAACAGAATGCATCGAGCGTCGAGCAGACGACCAATGATGAAACCGGGTGCCGTCTTGTCCATGGTCTAGACTGAAGTTGTGGAATAGGTGCCTGATTTTGGATCAACAACTGCTAGACCGGCTTGCGAAGTGTCGCGATCTGCCCAGCCTGCCGGCTGCCGCCGTTCGAATCATCGAGCTGGCCGAGGATCCCGCGGCCACGATGGGGGATGTCGCTGACGCTGTCGGGCTGGATCCGGCGCTCAGCGCCAAAGTCTTGAGAGTCGCCAATTCCGCCCTTTACAGCGGTCGTCGACAGAGCGCCAACCTGCGTCAGGCCGTGATGCTGCTGGGCCTGAATGGCACCCTGACAATAGCGCTCAGCTTTTCCCTGTTCACCTCATTGAGGCAGTCGGAGCACAGCCGACTGAATATGGACTACTTCTGGCGTCGCTCGCTCCTGGCGGGCGCCGCTGGCCGTGTCGTCGCCAACGAGACGGTAAACACCTCTTCGGAAGACGCCTTCCTCGCTGCCCTGATTCAGGACATCGGCATTCTGGCCCTGGATGCCGCAACGCCGGATTTCTATGCGGAGCTTGACAGCTACCAGCGGCGCGATCACGACTATGTCGCACGCTACGAAAACGAACGGCTCGGATCAGACCACTCTGAGGTCGGCCTCTGGTTGCTCAACCGATGGCAATTCCCCCGGCATCTGACGGATGCTGTTGGCTGCAGCCATGATCCGGCGCAACTCGCCGATGCGCAGCTGGGCCAGCCGGTGTCTCGTTGCGTCGCCCTCTCCGGCTTGATCGCTGACAGTTTTCTGCGGGACGATGGCGAGGCGCTTCTGTCAGACGCTCTGTCTTTTGCCAAGCGCTACTGGGCCGTTGGCGACGATTGGATAGACGCGGTCCGTGACAATCTGGCCGCCGAGGTACCCGTCGTCGAGTCGCTTTTCGAAATGAAGATTCTCGATGAGACCGACGAACGCGCTCTGCAGGGCGAAGCCAGGGAGGCCCTGATCACCCGGAACCTTCATTCCATGAAACGGCTCGAGGAACTTCACGAGACCACGGATTCGATTCGCCGTCGAGCCGTTGCGCTGGAAGAGCGAAGCCGAAAGGATGACCTCACCGGCCTCGCCAATCGCACCCATCTGGATGCAACGATCGCCAACGAATTCCAGGAGGCAGAGAAGCATCGTTGGCCCCTTACCCTCATCTTCATCGATCTGGACCACTTCAAGCAGATCAACGACAGCTACGGCCATCACACCGGAGATGACGCGCTTCGCTTGGTCGCTGCGACGCTGTCTGGCAGCATTCGTGGTAACGATACCGTTGGGCGATACGGCGGTGAGGAATTTGTTGTGGTATCACCGGGTACCGATTCCGTTTCCGGCGCGATACTCGGCAACAGGCTGCTTGAAGCGATTCGTGATGCGAAGCTGACGGCGGATACGGGAGAGCCTATCAACCTGACGATCTCTGCCGGCATAGCTACCTGGGATGATCGTTCTTCGCTGTCCAGTGGCGAAGCGCTGATCCGGGCGGCGGATCACGCCATGTATCTGGCAAAAGAAAAAGGCCGGGACGGCCTGATGCTCCATATCGACGACTGACACCGACCGGGAGCTACCCGATCCCATCAGGGCTTAGTCACCTCCGCGGCCGGGCTTCCGTTACCGCGCCTGGGATGTCACTCACAGGCACAGCGCGCCGACCGCCGGCATGGCAGTGCGGTGGCCGCAACGCACAAGCCTTTCGATGACCCCTTACCCACGCACCAGGCATTGCAGTCGAACTTGTCGGGGTGGCCAACGTCGTCGGCGTGGCTGTGCAACTCGTCGACGCCAGGATTGGTTTCCACCAGCGATCCGTCATCCAGGCAGGCTTCGCCGAACATACGCCCGTTGGGCACGCCGCTGCTGTCCGTGCCGATGTGGCAACCGGCGGTTCCAGGATCGACGCCGTCCGTGTCCTTCCACCAGGTGGTGACGCCTTGCGTCCAATCCTGGGGTTGGAAGACGAAGGTGCCCTTTGCACCAGCCATGGCTTTTGCCGCCGGCGAAGGCTCTCCGTCCGCGGCAGCAGAAAGCGTGAGCGACAGGGTGAACGGCGCGGCCAACAACACAAGCACGGCGGTGAGTCTTCTCACGGGTCTTCTCTCAAGCTGCTCGGCGCCCAAGTCTCTCACAGAAAAGCCGTCACGACCTCGGCAAAAGTGTGTCGGCGTGATCCCGGCCGGGCAAGTTGGAGAGCGGCCCACCTGCCGTTGCTTACCAGTCCAGATCATCGGGTACCGCAAATCGAGCGTCGTAATCCTCGTCACCAGTGGACTCTATCGGTTTTGATTCACGCAGCGCGATGATGCGTTTCGGATCTCGATCGCCGATCTTGTCTGCCACTGACCGTGAGACCAGGTGGTATCGACCGTCGTTGTTGACGATGACCAGGCTGCCCGAGCTGAGCTGGTCCCGTTGCGCCGGTCTTACGTAGATGCGTTTGATTTTTTTCCCATGCAGGAAGTTGTAAGGCACGTCGTCGTCTTTAGCGACAGCGGTTTTCTGATCGTGCTGCTGAATGATCTGATTGATCTCGGCGCGAAGCACTTTCGCCACGTTCTTACGGTTGGCGCCGCTCGCAATGGCCCGATCTCGCGTCGCCTTCTCGGTTTTGAGCTGCCGTGCCCGCTCCCGGACGCTGGCCGCAGCAGAGGGATCAACCCGGGCTTGGCCTTTTTTCCTGCGCTTTCCCCCACCGCTCGAAGGCTCGGTGGAACCCGCATCAGATGCACCTGCCTGCCCACGCGTTCGCGCGTTCTTCTCCGCTCGGGCCTGTCGCTCGGCTTTCTTGGCGCGGTCACTGGTCGCCAGCCCGGCCTTGACCAGCTCGTCCCGCAGGCTACCGGCCATGGGTCTTCAACAGCCAGACTGATGTTCGTTTCCCAACCGACGCGTCTGAGCGTTTCTCAGCTGTCATTGCTGCCATATTCCTGAATCCGCACCCAGCAAGAATATCAGCAATCCGGCGAACGTTGCGTTGCAGTTTCACCCGGAGCGTGAGGCAAGCCCGAGACTCCGGGCAGGTTGTCGGGGAATCAGCGTCTACCTGAGCTGCTCGAGATAGGCCCGCCAACCGCCCAGTTCGGTGATGTCCGTCGCCCCTCGAACCGCGGTCGCTTCGCATAGAAAGCCCGGCGGCGCGGTGCCGTCGTCGAGCTGCACCCTGCCAATACCCAGCGGCGCGGGTATGCCCTCGAGAAAACTACCCACCGCCGTTTTCGGCAGATCCCAGACCTCCACCTCGATGGCGTCGCCATCCCCTTCGGCCGTGCGTACCAGGCCCGGACGGTAAGGCGGCCCGCCCGGCAGGGCATAGAATCGATAGTCCGTGGTGGTCCTCGCCGTTCTGAGAAAACGCCCACCCAGATTCGTCAGCTGCCCGTTCAACGGCAGCCCGGACATGTGCGCGCCGCAGACCACGATGGGCAGCCGATCCGTTTCCGGCAGCACCAGCTTCGAACCTCGCCAGCGGGCGGCCAGGTCGAGCAGCGCCAGGTCGCTGAAGGCCGGGGCAAACAGCGTCACCCCGAACGGGCGTCCGGTATCCGTCATCTCAGCAGGTACCGCGCAGGCTGAAAGGTCCAGCAGGTTCATGAAATTAGTGTAGTAACCGAGGTTGGTGTTCAGCTCCACCGGCTGCGCCTCGATCTCGTCGATGCGGTAGTGGGTGCCGGCCGTGGGCACCAGCATGACGTCCACCTGCCCCCAGATCGCGTCGGTTTGCCGTTTGAGCGCACGCAGCCGATAGTCGGCGCGAAACGCGTCTGTGGCCGACATGGCCGCGCCCCGCTCGATGATGTCGCGCGTCACCGGATGAATGGCTTCGGGCTCACGCCCGAGCAGGTTTTCTACGGCGAGATAGCGTTCGGCAAGCCAGGGCCCGTCATAGAGCAGTCCGGCGGCTTCGAACCAGGGGGCAAAATCCACCTCCACCAGCTCGCCGCCCCGTGACTCCAGATGCGCGCGCGCTCGATCGAAGCAGGCGGCGTACTCGTCATCGTCGAAAAACTCCAGCTGCGCCTGGGCCGGCACGCCGAAGCGGAAGGCCGGGGGAAAAGCCGAAAGCTGGGCGGCAGGCCGGCGGCTGAACGGGTCAGATTCGTCGAAACCGGCGGCCACGTCGAACACCCTTTGCGCGTCATCGGGCGTGGTTGAGAAGATTGACACGCAGTCCAGGGTCGCGCAGGCGGGCACGACGCCAGCCGTACTCAGCAGGCCCCGGGTGGGCTTCAGGCCAAGGATGCCGTTGAAGGCGGCGGGAATCCGCCCGGAGCCGGCTGTGTCCGTACCCAGGGCAAAGGCCACCTGGCCGAGGGCTGTCGCAACTGCCGAGCCGGAGCTCGAGCCGCCGGCGATGAGATCCGGATCCATGGCGTTGCGGCACACGCCGTAAGGTGAGCGCGTGCCGACCAGCCCCGTTGCGAACTGATCGAGATTGGTTTTGCCCAGGGGAACGGCGCCCGCATCGAGCAGACGTTGGACCACGGTGGCGCTCCTCGCAGGGATATAGGCAAATGCCGGGCAACCGGCCGTGGTTTCAACCCCGGCGAGATCTATGTTGTCCTTGATCGCAAAGGGAATGCCGTACAGGGGCTTAAGTTCCGGGGTCGTTTCCGCAAGCGCGGCGAGATAGGGCGACAGCTCCGCGCGGGTTAGCATACGGATCCAGGCGTTGCGGTCGGCGTCGGCGTTGATGCGGTCCAGCAGCGTGTCGACGACGTCGTCCGGGGTAAGGGTGCCAGCTCGATACGCAACAAGCAGCGCTTGAATCGTCAGGGCTTCAGGCAGCATCGGCGCGGACCACGATCAGCGGTTCGCCGGCAGCGACCGAGCTGCCCTCCCCGCACAACACCTCGACCACCACGCCGGCAGATTCGGCCAACACGGGCACCTCCATCTTCATCGCCTCCATGACCACCAGCGCCTGCCCGGCCTCGATGCGATCACCCGCAGCTACGTGAACCCGCCAGACGTTGCCAGTCACCGGGGAACCCGAAAACGCGCAACCGGGGGGCAGCTCGTGTGATGCCTGCCCGGACCGGGCGGTATCTTCCGGCTCCGCCTGAAGCTCGACAGTGCCCGCTGCGCGCCAGCGCTCCCGCTCTTCCTCGAACGCCCGCACCTGCCGCGACTTGAACGCGGAAATCGACGCGGCGTTGGTTGCGACGAACCGGTTGTAGGCGGCGAGATCCAGCGTCGTTTCTTCGATACGCAGCTGAAACCGACCCTGCAGAAAGTCCTGCCGCATTTGCGTCAGCTCGTCTTCGGACACCGGATAGAAGCGAATCTGATCGAAGAACCGCAGCAGCCAGGGCTTGCCGGGCTCGAACTCGGCCGTCTCGTGAAATCGATTCCACATCTGCAGGGTACGGCCCACGAACTGATAACCACCGGGGCCTTCCATCCCGTACACGCAAAGGTAGGCGCCGCCGATGCCCACCGCATTCTCTGGCGTCCAGGTGCGGGCAGGGTTGTACTTCGTGGTCACCAACCGGTGCCGCGGATCCAGTGGGGTTGCGACAGGGGCGCCGAGATAGACATCGCCGAGGCCCAGCACCAGGTAGCTGGCTTCGAACAGGATGCGGTGCACGTCATCGACGCTTTCCAGCCCGTTGATCCGCCGGATAAACTCAATGTTCGACGGGCACCAGGGCGCGTCCGCACGGACCGATTGCATGTATTTCTCTATGGCAAGGCGCGTCGACGGGTCGTCCCAGGAAAGCGGCAGGTGCACGATGCGGCTGGGTACCGTCATATCTTCAATAGCTGGCAAGCCGTCTTCCGCCGCCTGCAGCGCGCGAACCAGATCGTTCTGGCTCAGCCTGTCCGCATCGTAATGGACCTGCAGCGAGCGGATGCCCGGCGTCAGCTCCAACACGCCGGAGATAGGGTGCTCGTCCAGATGGCGCATGAGGGCGTGCACCCGGAAGCGCAGGTTCAGATCCAGAACCAGCGGTCCGTATTCTACCAACAGGTACCGATCGCCCGCCTGTCGATAACAGACTTCCGGACGGCTTTCCTGCGCGGGCGCCCGGTAAAGTACCGGGGGGACATCCGAAACCCTGCGAAACCGCAGGCGATCGCCAGGCGCGAGCTGGCCCAGCTTCCACAGCTCTTCGGTGACCACCGTCACCGGGCACACGAAGCCTCCAAGGCTCGGCCCATCGGGACCGAGGATCACGGGCATGTCGCCGGTAAAGTCTACCGCGCCGATGGCATAGGCATTGTCATGAATATTCGACGGATGGAGCCCGGCCTCGCCGCCGTCGCTGCGGGCCCACTCGGGCTTGGGCCCGATCAGGCGCACGCCGGTGCGGGAGGAGTTGTAGTGAACTTCCCAGTCGGTCGCGAAGAAATCGTCGATGTAGGCCTCGGTAAAGAAATCGGGGGCGCCGTGGGGGCCATCGCGAACGCCAATGGTCCATTGATGGCCATACTCGGGAAGCTCGTCGACGGGGATCGGCGCGGGCGTGCCGACGGTCTGCTCTCCAATACGCAGCACGTCCCCGGGCCGGAGCGCGCGTCCGCCATGGCCGCCAAACTGCCCGAGGGTAAAGGTGGATCGGCTGCCTAGATACTCGGGCACGTCGAGACCGCCCCGCACCGCGAGATAGGTCCGACACCCGGGGCCATCGATAGCGCCAAGCCTGAGCAGGCTGCCAGCGGAGACCGGCAGCGGGGTCCACCAGGGTACCGGCGCCTCGTCGAGGCTGGCCTGCATCTGCGCGCCGCCAAGGACGATGGTTGAAGCCGTGTTGAAGCGCAACGTCGCGCCGGTCACGGTGAATTCCAGGCCTGCGGCGTCCGATGGATTGCCCGCCGCGCGGTTGGCCAGGCGCAGTGCCAGATCGTCCATGGGTCCGGACGGCGGAACCCCGACGGACCAGTAGCCGGTTCTGCCGGGGTGATCCTGAACCGTTGTCTGGGTGCCAGGCTCGATTACGTCGATGGTGTTGGCGGCGTAGGTGAAGCCATCAAGGAACCGGGTGTCATGCCGCCCTGCAACGAACGCCGGCGCCTCGAGCAGGGCGGCGAGCAGATCGCGGTTGGTTTCGATACCCGAGATTCTGGTCTCCGCCAATCCCTTCGCTAGGCCGGCCCGAGCCGCTTCGCGGTCGTCCCCGAAGGAGATCAGCTTGGCAAGCATGGGGTCGTAGTGGCCGGTGACCTCCTGGCCGCGCTCCAGCCAGGTATCCACCCGAATATCCACCGGAAAGCGCGCTTCCGTCACCAGCCCGGCGGAAGGCTGATACTGACGCAGCGGGTTCTCCGCGTACAGGCGGGCCTGGATGGCGTGACCCCGGCGCTCGACGGAGGCCGCCTTAAGAAAGTCGCCCTCGCCGGCAGCCAGCCGCAGCATCCACTCGACCAGGTCGACCCCGGTTACCGCCTCTGTAACGCCGTGCTCCACCTGCAGACGGGTGTTCACCTCGAGAAAATAGAAGGACTCCGTCACTGCATCATAGAGATATTCCACCGTGCCGGCGCTTCGATAATTCACCAGCTCACCCAGGCGCCGCGCCGCGGACTCAAGACGCTCGCGCACCTCGCTGGACAAGCCTGGGGCCGGAGACTCTTCCAGGACCTTCTGATTCCGCCGCTGCATGGAGCAGTCGCGCTCGCCCAACGAGATAACGTGACCCGCCCCGTCGCCAAAGATCTGCACCTCGATGTGTCTGGCAGACGCAACGTACTTCTCGACGAAGACACCGCCGTCGGAAAAATTACTCTCCGCAAGTCGCCGCACGCTGGTGAAGGCGTCTACCAGCTCGGCTTCGTCCTGACACAGACGCATGCCGATCCCACCGCCACCGGCCGTGCTCTTCAACATGACGGGAAAGCCGATTTCAGCAGCAGCCGCGCGAGCAGCTTCCAGGCTTTCCAGCAGCTCGGAACCCGGCAGCAGCGGTACGTCGGCAGCGCGAGCAAGAGAACGGGCCGTATGCTTGAGCCCGAAATCCCTCAACTGCTCCGGAGTGGGGCCAACGAAGGCGATTCCAGCATCTTCGCAGGCACGGGCGAACTCGGCACTTTCCGAAAGAAAGCCATAGCCGGGATGAATGGCCGTGGCGCCGACGCTGCGCGCCGCTTCGATGACAGCCTCGGCATTCAGATAGCTCTGACGGGCCGCCGCCGGGCCTATGTGTACGGCGTGAGACGCCTGGCGCACATGAGGGCTGTTCCTGTCGGCATCCGAATACACCGCCACCGACTCGATCCCCATACCGTGCAGCGTCCGCATGATTCTGCAGGCAATGGCGCCGCGGTTGGCAATCAGCACTTTCTCAAACATGGCGGCTCAGCCGTTGTCCGTATCCCAGACGAGCACCTCGACCGGTGTCGGATTATAGGCGTTGCAGGGATTGTTGAGCTGGGGACAGTTCGAGATGAGCACCAGCACATCCGTCTCAGCCCGCATTTCCACGTAGCGGCCGGCGGCAGAAATACCGTCCTCAAAGGTCAGCTGTCCCTCCGGCGTTACGGGAACGTTCATGAAGAAGTTGATATTGCTGGACAGATCCCGTTTGCCCATGCCGTTATCGAGCCCCGCGAGGGCCAGCATGAAGCTGTCGCGGCAGCTGTGCATGTGACGCTTTTCCAGCGCATAGCGCACGGTGTTGCTCTCCGCCGAGCAGGCGCCGCCAAGGGTATCGTGCCGGCCACAGGTATCCGCAACGATGCTGAGCAGCGTGTTGCCACGGTTGGAGAGCAGCCGGCTGCCAGCAGTGAGATAAATGTTGCCCTGCGCGCGAATAGTATCCACCGCGCTGTAACGCTCTTCCGGGTCGTCGGCGCGGTAAAAAAGCGTGTCCACCGCCTGGTTGCCTTCCAGATCAAGAATGCGAAAGTACTGACCTGTGACAAGCTGATGCACGAACGGGTCTCCCGCCGGTATAACCTGACGGAAGCTGGCGGAGACAGGTGAACGCGGGCTTTCCAGGATGCTCATGCGACGCCCTCCACATCACTACCCAGCGAGGGAAACAGGCGCTCGGTGTTCATGAAGGCACGGGCGTTCTCAGGACACAGCGTGCGGGCCGGATCGTCAGCCGCGGGCAGCGGTGAGGGGAAACATTCCAGCAGCACATCCCGCGGGGCGTAGGTTGACGCCGGGTCGAGCGGGTGCTGGCAGGTGCTGATCACCACCAGGCAGTGCATCTCGAGGCGTAGCCCCACCCGCGCGCCAGCGGCGGCATGCTGCTCGTGAAACCTCATGTTGCCCGCGTCATCGACGGTCACCTTGGAAAAGAGATTCAGCGGCGGGTCCAGATCCCGCAACCCCAGGCCATATTTTTCAAGCTCGTTGAGAAAAGAATCCTGGCCGTTGCGATGATAAGCGTTGCGATGCTCCTGATAACGGGCCTCACCGTATTTCTCCTCGACCAGCGCCGCGTTGGAGAGGCCGCATACGGGATCATGCCAGCCACAGGTATCATCGGTAACAGAGCACATGGCACGCCCCATGTCCGAGTACAGAACGTGATCGCGGGTGATGAAGGCCGTGTGCTGACCTTTCAGCGTGTCCGCCATGTTGTAGCGCTCGGTAAGCTGCTCGTAGTTGTAAAGCGCGAGTGACGCGTTCGCACCAGCCGCCTGCGCCGTAACGCGCAGAGTCGTGCCGCGGCGCACCACGCCCGAAAAATGCGCCCCACCCGGGACGAGTTCGGACCACAGGCTATCCATTGTCGATGCTGACTCCCCTTATCGACGCGCCAGACACGCGCTAGAACATGTGGCTGTAACGCTCCACTTCCCAGGCCGATATGCTCTGGTGATAGGCGTCCCACTCATCAGTTTTGTAACGTACGAACTCGTCCTGCAGCGGGCGCCCGAGCGTCCGCTCAACGAACGGGTCGTCGGCAAACGCGGTAACAGCTTCCCTGAGCGACTGCGGCAGCAGCGAGATGCCACGGTCACGCCACTGCTCCGGCGTCAGCGTGTAGAGATTATCCTCCTGGGGAGACCCCGGGTCGATGCCTTCCCGTATACCCTCCAGCCCCGCGGCCAGCGCCAGAGCAGCAGCGAGATAGGGGTTCATGGCGCCGTCGGCATTGCGGGACTCGCAGCGTCCGCCGTTCATTGGGACCCGCACCGAGTTCGTGCGGTTGTTGGAGCCGTATGAATTGAATACCGGGGCCCAGGAAAACGTGGCCATGCGCCCCTGCCGGACCAGGCGCTTGTAACTGTTGACCGTTGGCGCGAACGCGGCGCAAAGCGCAGGCCCGTGCTTCAGGATGCCGCCGATGAACTGATACCCTATGTCCGTCAGCCCGAGGCCCCTGGGATCATCCCGGGGATCAATCTCAAACAGATTGGTGCCGCTGGACAGCTCGTAAAGGGACATATTGAGATGGGCGCCGTTGCCCGTCTTGTCTGCAAAGGGCTTCGGCATGCAGGTGGCGATGAGGCCCTCCCGCTTCGCCAGCTCCTTGGCCATGTAACGGAAAAAGACGAACCTGTCGCAGCTGGTGAGGGCATCCGCGTACCTGAAGTCGAACTCGAACTGCCCGTTCGCGTCCTCGTGGTCGAAGGAGTACAGCCCCCAGCCGAGATCGTCCATCGTGGTCGCCATGCTGTCCAGCCAGTCGAACTGGTCCATGAACCCACGCAGGTCGTAGCAGGGCTTTACCAGGCGATCATCCGGATTGGGCACCTCCAGCCCGCCCTGCTCCGTCTGCCGCAACACAAACACTTCACATTCAATGCCGAGATTAAAGCCGAACCCCATATCAGCGGCTTCGGCAAGCACGCGCTTCAGCGCAACCCGGGTGTTGATCGGATAAGGTTCACCGCGAAAGCTGTTATCCGCGGGCATCCAGGCGACTTCCGGACGCCAGGGTAGCTGAATGACATGACCCAGGTCCGGCACCGAAGCAATCTCATCGTCATTGGGTGCCTGGCCGAGACCATCCAGCGCGTAGCCCGTGTAGA
>CAMYJX010000012.1:0-4908 GCA_947258825.1 uncultured Pseudomonadales bacterium | reverse complement strand
ATCGACGTACGCGCCGACGCAGTACTTTACGCCCTGGTCACGCAGCCGCTGCTCGATGGCAACCAGCTCTTCCGTTGTCTTGCCTATTGTCCCATCCTCGATGGTTTCATTGGGTAACCCCCTCTGCCGTTATCTTTTCCGACCCCGCCGGGACGCTTTCGGCACCTACCGGTTCGAAATAGGAAAATGGCAACGGCGGCGTCTCGACGACGCCCCGAGTAATGATCTCGAGCAGATCCTCCACGAGCCAGGCGAACAGTTCCTCGCCGTCGTGCGGATCGGCCTGGCTCGGATGACCGGTTACCCCGTTGCGGCTGGTCCGGTTGACCGGATGGCTGAAAACGCAGCCATCCGTGCGGTCCGGGTCATCGGCAGCGGCAAAGAGCTCCCGGCGAGCGAGTTCCGGAGCGATCGCCAGCATCAACGACGACTCCGCGGCGTTGGCGTGCCAATCCGCAGCGTCGGCGAAGTGCCGTTCCCGGACCCGTTCCGAAAGATCGCCGGTATTGATCAGCGCGACCATCAGGTCGTCGTGCTCGGCCCGCAGCATTTCCAGCGCGCAGCGCAAAGGTGCGAAGTTGGTGACGTGGGCGTTGACGATGAACAGACGCCGGATACCCGAGGCGTGGGCCCAATTGCCAATGTCCGTCACAACGTCGATAAGCGTTTTAGGCGAGACGGCCAGCGTGCCCGGCCAGCGGCGCGAATGGCCCATCGAGCACCCGTAGGGCAGCGTCGGCAACAGGTGCACGTCGCTATGCTCCGCCGCGCGGCGGCACAGCGCGTCGGCAATGCTGCTGTCGACGCCGCAACCGAGATGGGGCCCGTGCTGCTCGGTGGCGCCGACGGGCAGCAGCGCTGCATCGTGTCCTGCGCGCACCCTTTCAGCAATTTCAGGCCAGGTAAGCCGGTGCCAGTCGTTCATCAGAAGACGCTCTCGACCGCGCTGTCTTTCGGCACCATGCGCATCATGTTCAAAGCATCGTCGTTGGACTCTTCCTCCGCGACGGGCGGATGAATCAGCTGCTCTAGCCTCAGCTTGGTGGCAAGAAACTCCGGCGACAGGAACTGGTCCGGATGCCTGGGCTGAGGCACCGGCACCTCGATGACTTCGGCGATCTCGCCGGGGTGTGCCTTCAGCACCACTATCCGATCGGCAAGGTAGATTGCCTCGTCCAGGTCGTGGGTGATGAACAGAATGGTGATGTCGATGTTCTGCCAGATCTCCAGCAGATACGATTGCATACGCCCGCGGGTCTGGGCGTCCAGGGCGCCGAAGGGCTCGTCCATGAGCAGAATGCGCGGCTGGTTGGCGAGCGCCCGGGCGATGGCGACCCGCTGCTTCATCCCGCCGGACAGCTGATGGGGATAGGCCTTCTCGAACTTCGACAGCCCGACCAGATCGATCCAATGGCGGGCCTCTTCCTCCGCGTTGGCTCGGGACCGGCCGGCGACCTCCAGGCCGAACATCACGTTCTGCCGGACCGTGCGCCAGGGAAAAAGCGTATAGCCCTGGAAAACCATGCCGCGGTCGGGACCGGGGCCGCTCACGGGGCGCCCGTCGAGCAGCATCTGGCCGGCCGTCGGCGTTTCCAAACCGGCGAGAATTCGAATCAGCGTAGATTTGCCACAACCGGATGGCCCGATGACGCAGATGAACTCCCGCTGGCGGGTTTTGAAATTGATGTCGTCCAGCGCGGTGACGCTGCCACCGCGGGACTCGAATTCCTTGCAGAGGTTTTTCACCTCGAGCACCACGGGGCGCTGCTGCATGCGGGCGAATCGGTCGCGAACGTCGTCGCTCTGTTCAAGATAGCTGGGTAAGTCGAGATGCTTCATGCCTTCAGGCCGACGCCGCGCCGCGTTGCCAGGGGAATATCCGCCTGCCGAGCCACGCGAGCACCATGTCCGTGACGATGCCGATGACGCCAATGATGAGAATGGCGGCGAACACGTTATCGAAATTCTTGTAGCGGGCCTGCTGGGTGATGAACCAGGTGATGCCCGAGCTCGTGCCGATCAGCTCCGCGACGATCAGGTACGTCCAGGCCCAGCCCAGCAGGATACGCATGTCCCGGTAAAGATCCGTCACGATGCCTGGAATAACGACCCGAAACAGCAGGGAAAGCCGCTGTGCGCCAAGCGTCTGTGCGGCCTCCAGCAGCGCGGGGTCGAGCTTGCGGGTCGTGTTGGACACCACCAGCACCTGCTGGAAAAAAGTACCGATGAAGACAATGGCGATCTTCGGCGCCTGGTGTATTCCCAGTATCGCAACCGCCAGCGCGCCGAACGCGGGCGCCGGCAGATAGCGGAAGAACTCCACAAACGGCTCCCACAGACGGGAAAAGAAATCGTAAGTGCCGCACAGGATGCCCAACGGCACGCCAATAAGCGACGACAGCACGAACCCCCAGAAGATCACCTCGATGCTGCTGCCGAGGCTTTCGTGCAGCCATTTTTCCGAGCGCCGCTGCGGCGGATCCGTGAACGCCGTGTACATGGCAAACGCCACTTCGTGGGGCGCCGGCAGGTAAATGGGGTTGGCCGGCTCTCCCGCGGGCAGCTGGCCCGCGGCCTCTTTTACAGTCTGCAACTCCCGCTCGAAGGTCTCCCGCTCGACGAGCTGCCCGGCGCGGAAGTATCCCACATCGCCGGGTTCGGTGACCTCCATCATAGGATGCCACAACCAGGGAACGTAGCTGACGGCGCTCCACAGCAGCAGCGGCAACGCGAAGCTCATGACAGCCAGCGCGAGACGCGGTCGCGCCCCCAGCTCCTTGCGCACCGCGAACCATGCCACGCGGTTGCGCGACGCCACGGCTGGCGCCACGTATCCGGATTCAGATTTCCGCGCGGCGGTAGTCATTTACATCCCCAGCGTGATCGACGGGTCGATGTAGCTGTCGATGTCCTGCGCCTCGGTGTAAACGGCGTTGTCGAGGTTGAAGCGGTCGGAGATCGCCGAGGAGCCGTAAAGCGAGCCGAAGCCATCTTTCTTCTCGAAGTACGCCTTCGCTTCCTCCAGCTTCAGAATCCGCGTGCCGTCGACGAAGGTCGCATACTCGGCAGGCGGCAGATCCACCCGCGAGGCCATGATGGCGATGGCGTCTTCACGGGTTGCCGGGGCGAAGAAATAGTCGACCACCCGGTACCAGACCTGGACCACCTTGGTCCAATCAGCCCGCCGCTCCGCGAGGCTCGACGGGTTTACCGCAAGCACGTCATAGATAAGACCGGGCTGGTCAGCACTGGAAGCTATCCGCGTAGAGCCGGGCACCAGGCTGAGGGCCATGCCCGAGTTCGGCTGCCAGGCGACGATGGCATCCACCTCGCCGGAGGCGAGCACCTGGGGCGTCTCGTTGGTTGGCACGTTGATGAGCTCCACGTCGGCCTCGCTCAGCCCAACCTGAGACAGGGCATCCAGGAGCAGAAGGTGACCGACGAAGCCGATCTCGACGCCGACCTTCTTGCCTTTGAGATCCGCCACCGAGTCGATGCCTCGACGGGCGATCACCATGTCGTTGCCGTTGGAATAGTCGTTGATGAGGATCATCACGCTCTTGGCGCCGGTAGCGCCGGTTACCAGAGCATCGCCATTGGTCATGGTAACCGCATCGATCTGCCCGGCCGCGAAGGCATCCATGCTGGCCACATAGTCGAACCACTCGAAGCTGACCTCGACGCCGGCTTCGTCGAACCACCCTTTCTCGATGGCGACTTCCCATGCGACCCAGCCCGGCCAGTCCGAATAGCCAATCTTCAGCGGCTCAGCCAATGCGGCGCCGCACCAGGCGAAGAAGGCGATCGCTGTGAGCGACAGTTTGCGTGAGAATCTGATCATTGGGTTGGCTCCTGTATACCTGAAGATCCGAACCGCGACTGGACAAACGAATCCGTACCGGCCGCCGCCGCTCTAACAAGGCGTTGTAGACGGGTGTCACAAGGAGCAGAGCAGAAACCATGCCAGGCGCTTCCGGCCGCTAAATATCAACGGATTGATCGCCGCGGCGATCCAATCTACCCCGCCGCGCACCGTAGCCGGGCGCGGCTCGCACCGAATTAGTGCTGGATGAGGAGTTCGACGCCGAACGAGACATCAAGCGTTTGAGCATCAAGCAGCTGGCGGAGGAAAATCAGCTCGCCAGGTGGCTACCGACCAGCGACCCCGCCTGATTTCAGACAGCCGTCTGGGCTTTTACCCGCGGCACCACCTCTTTGAACAACCGCTCCAGGCTGGTGCTCATCTGCTCCGCGCGCAGTCCGGGCGGCACCGCCATGGTGACAAGATCGGTGATGCCGAAAGCATCGATGAACCGCTTCAGCTCTTCCACACAGTGCGCCACATTGCCAACGATCCAGGTCTGGGGAATGGCGTCTGCCGGATCACCGAAACCTTCACCACTTTCCTCAAAGAAGCGCTGATATAGAGCCATGCGATACCTTTCCGCGGCGCGAACCAGGGGCCAGTCCGTGTTGCGGTCGTCGGTGACCAGCACGCTGCGAATGATGCCGACACGGTGGTCGGCAGGGTTTCGCCCGTCAGCCCGCAGCGCGTCGACCCAGGGATCAAAGGATCGGCCGCGCACACCCTGAGGCAGAAAGTGGGTGCCATAGCGGGCGGCCCGAGCGGCGCCGGCTGCTGACATGGCAGCAACCCACAGCGGCGGACCGCCGTCCTGAACATAGCCGGGGGTAATGAGGACATCCTCCAGCTGGTAGCGCTTGCCGCTATAGCTGAACCGCTCGCCGGTGAAGCAGCGCTGAAGAACTTCTATACCTTCGTCCATGAGCGAGACGCGCCGGCTCACCGGGAGCCCGAAACCGCGAAACTCGTGGGGCGCGTAGCCCATGCCGACGCCCAGCTCAACGCGTCCGCCGGAGAGGTTATCCAGCACTGCCAGATCTTCG
>CAMYJX010000011.1 GCA_947258825.1 uncultured Pseudomonadales bacterium | reverse complement strand
GAACCTCGATTCGCTCGAGGTCCTCTTGATCGGTAACCCGATAAATCAGTGACCTGAAGAACGATGGCGCGCAGATAAGGCCCATCAAAAACATCGCCGGCAACGAGGATTTCAACGAAGTCGTGTTTGAGGATGTGCTGGTACCGGAAGATCGGGTGGTCGGCGAGCCTGGTAACGGCTGGCAACAGGTCACCAGCGAGCTGGCTTACGAGCGCGCCGGCCCGGAGCGCTTTCTGTCCGCTTTCCGGGTTTTCGTGGAGCTCGTTCGGGCCGCCGGAGAGGCGCCTGAGCCGCAGCTCGCCGCCGCCATCGGCCGCATCGCTGCCCACCTTATGGCCCTGCGCCGGATGTCCATTTCCGTGGCCGGCATGCTGGAGGACGGGCAGAGCCCGGAAGTAGAGGCAGCGCTGGTGAAAGGGCTGGGCAACGACTTCGAGAAGCTGCTGCCCGAGATCGCCAGGCTCGCGGCTCCCGCCAAGCCGGGTGCGGATCTCCGGCGGTTCCGCCAGACCTTCGCCGACACGCTGTTGCTTTCTCCGGCCTTCACCATTCGTGGAGGTACCCGTGAAATTCTGCGGGGCGTCATCGCCCGCGGTCTGGGGTTACGCTGATGGATACGCGACAGCTGCTGATCGATACCGCGGAACGTATCTTTGCGGACCACTGCGACAAGACCGTGCTCGACGCCGCCGAGCGCGGTGAGTTTCCGGAAAGCCTGTGGAAAGTCGTCCGCGAGAACGGTTTTCATGAGCTGGCCATGGCGGACAGCGGGGTGGATCTCAAAGACGCGTTCGCCGTGTTGCGGGTAGCGGGCCGGCACGCGCTGCCGCTGCCCATGGCTGAAATCCTGCTCGCCAACCGCTGGTTGCAGAACGCCTCCGAGCTCACCGTGATTGGCCGCCTCGAAGGGGGGCGCATTGCCGATGTTCCCTGGGCCCAGGCCGCTCAGCGGGTCCTGGGCATCGACTGGGACAGCGGTGCGGGCGTCTCCGCCCCGGTTTCGGCGGAGGCGATCGAGACGGACCGCAACGTTGCCGCTGAACCTCGAGACAATCTTCCTGCAGCGGATGCAACGCAGCTCGGCCTCAACGAGCCGGCGTTCGAGATGCTTGCGCTGGGCCGAGTAGCGGCCATGGCCGGATGCTTGGAACGTATTCTCGAGCTGTCGCTGCAGTACGCCAGCGAGCGGGAGCAGTTCGGCCGCCCCATCTCCAAGTTTCAGGCGATACAGCACAATCTGGCGGTTGTTGCAGGTGAAGTAGCGGCGGCCAGCCGTGCTGCCGACGCTGCCATCGACGCGCTGGAAGGCGATCGCTTCGCGCTGGAGGTGGCCGCGGCCAAAGCCCGCGTTGGAGAAGCGGCTGGCATCGTCGCGGAGAGCGCCCATCAGGTCCACGGGGCCATGGGTTTCACCCACGAGCATCAGCTTCATCATTTCACTCGGCGGGTCTGGGCCTGGCGGGATGAATACGGCAACGAGGCGTTCTGGCAGCAACGACTTGGCCAGCATCTCGCTGGAATCGGCGCCGACAAGGTCTGGGATTTTCTGGCCACGCGTGGCTGACGACCTGCCTGAACGGCCGGAGCCGCCGCTGAGCATAGCGATCAGCGAGTGTCTGCTCGGCAGCGAAGTCCGCTATGACGGCAGCGGCGCGCGGTCTTCTTTCCCCCATGAAAGCCTGCAAGGCCTCTTTGAATATCGAGGCATTTGCCCCGAGATGGCCATCGGCATGGGCGCCCCGCGTGATCCCATCCGCCTGGTCGGCGATGTTCGTGCCCCCGCAGCCGTTGGCGTCAGAGACACGGGCATCAACGTAACCGCAGCGCTGGCAGACTTCGGGCGGCGCCAGGCCTCAGCTCTGAGCGACGTGACGGGCTACGTCTTCATGAAGAATTCGCCCAGCTGCGGCCTGTTCCGGGTCAAGGTCTACCCTCACGAGGATGGGCATGTAACCGGCGCGCCTGACCTCCGGGGCCGCGGCATCTACGCGGCGGCAGTGGTGGAAGCGCTTCCAGCGCTGCCGGTGGAGGAGAGTGGCCGCCTGCACGACCCGGTGCTCAGAGAGAATTTCGCCTGCCGGGTCTATGCCTACGCGCACTGGAAGCGCATGGCGTCGGTTGGCCTCACGCCGGCCCGATTGATCGCCTTTCACAGTCGATACAAGTATCTGCTGATGGCCCACAGCGTTCCCCACTATCAGGAGGCGGGACGCCTGCTGAGCAACCTCAAATCTGCATTCGAGAAGCGCGCCGACGAGTATCTGGGCCTGCTCATGGCCGGTCTCAGTCGTCCCGCCGGCCGCTCGGGGCACGCCAACGTGCTTTCCCACCTGCAGGGCTACTTGAAAACGCGGCTCGATGGGCCGACCCGCCAGGAGCTGGCTCAGCTGATCGACGCCTATCGCAGGGGCGAGCTTCCGCTGATGGCGCCCATCACGCTGCTGAAGCATCATCTCCGACGCCATCCCGATGAGTACGTGCTTCACCAGGCCTATCTGGATCCCCACCCGGGGTATCCGGGGCTGCGTCGCGCCCTTTAGCTTGCCTGGCCTTCCGGACCTGGAGTCCGAGCGAGGGTCAGGCCGGCCGCGGGGCCGAAGCATTCAGCGTCGTGCTGGATTCCTGCAGGCTTTGCTGTCGGTAGAGGTCGTAATAGCGGCCCCCGCCGGCCATCAGCGAAGCGTGGGTTCCGTTTTCGATGATCCTGCCGTGCTCCAGAACGATGATGCGATCCGCATTGCGGATGGTCGACAGCCTGTGAGCGATGACGAAAGCGATACGACCCTGCAGGATGTTTCCCAGCCCCTGCTGGATCCGCTGTTCCGTCTCCGTGTCCACCGACGAGGTGGCCTCGTCCATCACCAGAATCTGCGGGTCTGCCAGAATCGCCCGGGCGAAAGAAACCAGCTGCTTCTGCCCGGCGGACAGGCGATCGCCGCCTTCGCCCACCTGGGTTTCGTAGCCGTCTTCCAGCGACTCGATGAAGGCGTCGGCACCGGCCAGCCTGGCCGCCGCTCTGACTTCACCGTCGCCGGCCTCCAGACGCCCGTAGCGGATGTTGTCAATGATGGAGCCGCTGAAGACGTGCGCGTTCTGCAGCACCATGCCCAGGTTGGACTGCAGCCAGTGCAGGCTTCTGTTGCGGTAGTCGATGCCGTCGATCAGCACCTGCCCGCTCGTGGGTTCGTAGAATCGGCAGATCACGTTCACCAGCGTGCTCTTGCCGCCACCGGTGCTGCCCACAATGGCGACAGTCTCGCCCCGCCTTACTTTTAGGTTGATGTTCTCGAGCACGGGTTGGTCGGCCTGGTAAGCGAATGAAAGGTTTCGCAGCTCGATCTCTTCGATGGCGGCGTCGCCGCCATCCGGCGCGTAGGTCTGTCGTTCCGGCAGCCGTCGGTTGCGAGCCAGGGTTTCCAGGACGTCGGGCGAGTCCTTTATTTCGGGCTCTGCCTCGATAAGGCTGAGGATGCGCTCTGCGGACGCCTGCGCCATCTGCATTTCTGCGAACCAGTGACCCAGCTGTTCGACCGGGTCGAAAAAATGCCGCGTGTATGCCATGAAGGCCACCAGGGTGCCGGCGCTGATGAGCCCGCCCAGGAGGTCGATGCCACCCAGAGCCAGGGTCAGGCCGGTGGCCAGGCTCGCCAGGGTAATGACGATTGGAACGTAGATGGCAGCCTGGGTCAGGTTGAGCACCGACGAGCCCTGCATGGTGTCCGTGAGGTGCTGAAACTCATTCAGGTTGGCGTCCTCGCGGACGAACGCCTTGCTGGTCAGCACGCCGGTGATGGCCTCGTTGTAAGAGGCGGTTATTCTGGAGTTAGTGGCCCTGACTTTTCTTGCGCTTTTCAGTATCCGGGTCTGAAAGCGGGCGGAAACCCAGCCGAGCACCGGTATGATCGCCAGCACCACCAGCGCCAGCTTGGCGTTCATCACCAGCATGGCCAGGGAGATACCCAGCATCATCGTGCTGCCCCAGATCAGATCGAGGAAGCCCCAGGCGAGGATGTTCGACAGGCGCTCGCAGTCTGAGGTCATGCGCGCCATCAACCATCCCACCGGCCGATGGTCATAGAACGAGAATGACAGTCGCTGCAGGCTGTCGAAGCCATCCCGTCGGATGTCATGACTGACGTGCGTGCGGATCTTTCCGCCGAGCCAGATGAAGCAACCGATGGCGACGACGATGGTCGCCGTGGTCGCCGCGTAGCCGGCAATCCACGGCCAGAGTCGGGCCTGACTGCCCTCCATCTGAACCGCATCCACCACGCCCCGGGTGATGAGCGGGTAGGTCACTTCCATGCAGGCGGTGACGAAAGCGCTGACACCCAGGCCCACCAGCTCGCGGGGATATCGGCGTGCGTAGCTGAACAGTTTTTTCCACAGCGCAACGTTGACCCTCGATGCCAGCGCGTCGTCGTCGAACCCGTCGTCGTAGGTCTCGTCATCATAGGTGTCCATGGCGCTCTCCTGCTGCGTCCACGTCCTGGCGTATCGAGGCGTCCAAAGCGCCTTGAATCTCGCAAAGGTGGCGGTAGGGCCCCGGCTGTGAGGCAAGCGCCTCATGATTCCCCAGCTGCGCCACCCGACCATCCGCAAGCACCAGAATTCGGTCCGCATGCCGTACCGAAGAAAGCCGATGGGCAATGATCAGCGTGGTCTGGCGTCCTTTGCGACGGCGTAATGCTTCCAGGATGAGCGCTTCCGTGCCGGTATCCACGGCAGAAAGGGAATCGTCCAGCACCAGCACGGGCGGGTCTTTCAGCAGGGCGCGAGCAAGAGCAAGACGCTGACGCTGGCCGCCCGACAGCGTGACGCCGCGCTCGCCGACCATGGCGTCATAGCCCGTGGGAAACCGCTCGATGGCGCTGTGAACCGCGGCGTCCTCACAGGCGCTGATGAGATCTGCCTCGGGCGCGTTGGGCCGGCCAACCGCCAGATTGCCGCGAATGCTTCGGGAGTACAGAAACGGGTCCTGCAGCACCACGCCGATCTGCTGGCGCAGCCACTGGTGATTGGTGTCAGAGATTTCCTGCCCGTCCAGCTTTACCGAGCCGCGCTGATAAGGATACAGACGCAGCAGAACGCGGATCAGGCTGGATTTTCCGGCCCCGGGGGGACCGACGATGGCCAGCGTCTCTCCCGGTGCGATTGAGAGGTCGACGCCCTGCAGCACCGGGCTTCCCGGCTGGTAGGCGAAGTGCAGGTCCCTGATGGTGATTTCACCCCGGGCCCGACCCTCGGCGGGCGTACGACCCTTAGATTCTTCCGGCTCATCGAGGACCTGGTTGATCCGCCCCAGGCTCACCACGGCCTTGCCGGTATCCGTCAGCACGCGGCCCAGCTGGCGCACCGGCCAGATCACCATGGACACATAGGTCATGAACGCGAACAGGGTTCCCACGCTCAGCGATCCGTCCATGACGAACAGGGCTCCGGCGAACAGCACGATGCCGATCTGCGACATGGCAAAGAGATCGCTGATGCTCCAGTACAGGGCCATCAGGCGGATCAGTCGATGGTTGTGATTCCGGAACTCGGCGTTGCGTGCGGCAAACCGCTCGGTCTCGTAGGCCTGGCGGGCGAACGCACGAACGACCCGTATGCCGGTCAGGTTCTCCTGCAGGGTGGTCGTCATGGCGGCTTCAGACTCGTCGGTAGCCTGAAACAGATGCTTCACCCGGGCGAAAAACACGTAGGCGCCCGCGGCCAGAAAGGGCATCACACAGAGCGACAACGCGGCCAGCTGCGGGTCCATCCAGAACAGGATCGGCGTGACGCAGATCACCAGCATCACTGCGCGACCGATCTCGACGATATCACTGGCCAGAAACACGCGAAGGGTTTCCACATCGGAGCTTGCGCGCTGCACCAGATCGCCGGTGTCTGCCGTGTGATAGAAGGCCGCCTGCAGGTGGTGCAACCGGTGATACAGGGTTTCCCGCAGGTCTCTGACGATGGCTTCGGATGCTCTGGCTGCCAGCCAGCCGCGGGCGAACAGGCACAGCCCCCCCACCGCCGTCAGCAACACTGCCGCCGCCGCGGACAGCCAGAGATACGCGATGTACGGGTCGCCCGTTGTCAGGCCGCCTGCTGCCCACAGCAGCGGTGGTGCGGCGAATGCCACATCCTGGTTCACCACCATGTCAATCGCGTACTTGCCGACCAGCGGGGCGCCGAACATGAACAGGTTGGTCGAGGCCATAGCCAGGATGGCACCACCGTAACGTCGGCGCTGCCCCTGGGTAATCCGCCACAGCGTGCTGGGCCTGGTTATGGTCATCTTTCTTTTCCCACCGGCCAGCTGACGTCGTCTTCCAAGCGAAGTGCTCGGGTCAGCTGGTGAAATGCTCTCAGCGGGTAGAACGGAAAACTTTTGTTTCCGAACGAAAAACCCGCTCCTGGGATGAGCGGGTCCTGCAGTTGGGGGTCGCGCGGCTGGGCGCGGCGTTAACTCAGGACGGGCTCATCCTGCGCAGCTCTTGCGCTCTTACAGGACTTGTAATTGCCAATGATGCAAGCGTAGCGGCGCAGTTGTTCTGCTTTGTTGGTCGTTGGCTGCACGCTGCCTCCTGAGCCTTCCGGGAATTCGGGGGCGAGATACTACGCCCCGTTCCAGAACTCTTCAACTGAGATCGCCCGCCCGAGTTTATCCTCGTAGGCACGTCACTCTGCCCAAACGCCGCGGGATGCGGGGTAAGATGTTGATCATGAAGACACCGACGCCCCAGCAGGAACGTGCCGCCCGCCTGCTCGAGATCCTTGAGCTCGAGCCCATCGAGCAGAACCTCTATCGAGGCAGCAATGAAGTGCGCGGTGATTTCCGCCTGTTCGGTGGTCAGGTTCTCGCCCAGAGCCTGCGCGCCGCCTACCGGACGGTGGAGGACAGGCAGGCTCACGCGCTGCATGCCTATTTCATTCGGGCCGGTGATGCCTCGCTGCCGGTACTCTACGAAGTGGATCGCATTCGTGATGGCCGCAGCTTTACCACCCGTCGGGTCGTGGCAATTCAGCAGGGCGAGGCCATCTTCAGCATGAGCGCGTCCTTTCAGGTGGAAGAAGCGGGTTTCGAACATGCCGACTCCATGCCCAACGTTCCGCTTCCGGAAGAGTTGGAAGACGACGTTCTGGTCTTGCAGCGGCTGAAGGAACCCGATCCCGGGCTCAGCCCGCTGGCCGGCCGGGTTCGTCCTTTCGAGATGCGCTCGGTTTTTCCCCTGGGAAGCAGCGCGTGGCGACGCAACCGGTTCTGGAATCCTGTGTGGGTGCGTTTCTGCCAGCCGGTGTCCGCAGACGATTTCGGGCTCGATCGGTGCCTGCTGGCCTACGCGTCGGATATGGGCGTGGTTTCCACCGCTGCATTGCCCCACGCTGAATCGGTCTCGCGCAGCGACCTGCAGATGGCCAGTTTGGATCACGCGCTATGGATCCACCGGGCTGTACCTGCGGACGACTGGCTGCTTTTTCACCGCCGTACCAGCATGGCGGAAGGCGCCCTGGGTCTGGTCCACGCGGAAGTCTTCGCTCGTGATGGCACGCTGGTAGCTTCGGTTTCCCAGGAGGGGCTGCTGCGCTTCCGCGATGCCGCAGGCTGAGTTCAGCCGTCGCGGTAATTCACTTCCCTCACCACGAAGCTGAGGCCGCCGTTGCCGGTGAGCAGCTGGAGCGCCGTCGTGGTGTTCTCCGGACGGGGAATATGGGTCGCGTCGACCTCCAGCTGATTCCAGGTTGGATCCAGAGATCGCCAGGCACCGTCGACGAAGACCTCGTTCCAGGCATGAAAGCGGAACGCGGGCGGCCTCACGTCAGCATAGGCCAGGCCGAAAATGGTTCGGCTGGGAATACCCAGGCTCCTGGCCAGCGTTGTCAGGAGATCGGCAAATTCGCTGCAGTCGCCCCGCGGCTCGTTCAGCAGAGCGAGCACATGAGAGGATTCACCCGTCTCGACATATTCCACGTAGTCGTGAACGAAACGGGTCAGCGCCGCGACCTGATCCGCCGGTTCCGTGGCGGGGCCCACGGCCTCATGCGCGAGCCGCCGGATGCGCGAGTCAGAGATCGGGAAGGCTGTGGTTTCCAGCAACGCGCTGCGTCGCTGGTCTTTGCCCGACACGGAGTTTGCGCTCAGCAGCAGCGTGCGGCCGTCCTTTGCCAGCAGCCCGGGCCAGAGGTCGTCGGGTGGTATCGTGCCTTTGATTTCCAGCGCCAGGGAGCGGATGTTGCGGTGATCCGTTAGCGGTCGGTCGACAGGTACGTAATAGCTTGCCGCTTGTAGGGCCGTTCTCGGCGCCAGCGCCACCTCCTCGGATACCCGCTGCAGCTCGAACAGGCCCGAGAGGGTCATGGTCATGGGCGCCATATCTTCGTCCAGCTGTATGCGTGAGGGGTCCATGGGCGATGCGTGCTCCACGACGAAGCCGGTGAGGTTGCGCGCTTCGACGCGAAACACCCTGGGAACGACCTGGGCGCGACCGAAATCCAGCGTCGAGACGACCCTCCTTGCTCCGGGCTCCGGCTGGGTGCCCAGCAGCCAGGCCTCGAATTCCAGATACTGTCCCATGTCGTAGGCCCAGGTCGTCGGCTGCCAGCTCGATTCAGAATCGGTTGGCGAATCGGTCGGCGACCCCAACGATCCTGCGTCTTCCCGCTGCTGCGGTCTTTGTACTCTGGCGGTTTCATAGCCCTCGCCGCTGCGGCGAATCAGGCTCCCGGCGGCAATTCCGGGTCGCTCGTGCCACTGCTCGGCCTTTCTCAGCGCGTACGGTGGGTAGGCACCAAAGGCCAGCGTTTCCTTGATTCTGATGGGATTGCCGGGCGTCAGGACAAACCGCAGATCGCTCTCGAACGCCCAGTCACCGAGAGGGTGCCGGTACCCGTGAGTGTGCATGAAACCCACCTGCTGGTCGTTCAGCATCAGCCGGTACCAGCGCTCGCCGGCCAACCCGCTGGCGCTCTTGATCACCGGGTCGGAAAGGCGGGTCAGGCTGAGGTTGAGGGCCCCGAGCGTCATCGCGATGACAAAAGCCACCAGCAGTCGAGTTGCCAAGCTTCCCGCCCCTGACGATGAAAGCCTGATTGTAGAGTGGATGCGCCGCGGCGTCCCTGGCTGGTGGTCGAGCCTGCCTGCTACTCGGCGCTTTTCGTCATGAATCGCCCGATGGTAGCCAGCATCTCATCCTCATCATCGTAGGGACGACTGCGCACGATGCGCCACCGGTGCTTGCTCACCGGCTCCGGCACCACGGCGACGAAAACGCCGCGGCTGGAAACGAAGATGCCCAGTGCGGATTCCGCTGGCGCGAACTCGGGAGCCAGGCACAGATCATAGTCGGGCAGACCCTGCTGGTGCGGTACCAGATCGAGGGGCCTCAAGGCGTCTTCCGTCCCCGACATGAAGATGCGTCCCAGCCGGTCTCCGTAGCCGGCTGTTTCAAGGGTCTCCATCAGGCTGGAACGTCGAATCTGCTCGGGATCGAGGTCTGCAACCTCCTCCATGTCGACGCCGGGCACGTAGTCTACGTCTTCGCCCTTGCTGAGGCTTTCCAGAGCGGATGTCACTTTGTCGAGCTTGTCGAGCTCACCTGCGTCGTGACTGCTCACTTTGCCCAGGTCTACCTGCTCGACCAGGTCGTGGGCCCGCTTGGCCCGCTCGATCCAGTCGTGAACGCTGCCTTCGGTGCGCTCGCCTGAATTGCCCGGGCTGCTGTCAACGCTGTGGTTGTCTTCGCTCATGCTGATAGTTTAGTAGAGGGGCGTCCTGCTGCAGCATTGGCTAGAATGCAGCCTCCATTTTGTGATGCAGTTCAATTTGTGAAGCGTTTATGAAAGAGGAACCCACAGACTTTATCCGCCAGCGGATCAGCGAGGATCTCGCCACCGGCAAGCTCCAGGGAGACGTGGTCACCCGTTTTCCACCCGAGCCCAACGGCTATCTGCACATTGGGCACGCAAAATCCATCTGTCTGAATTTCGGCGTCGCGGAGCAGTTCGGCGGCTACTCCTATCTCCGGTTCGACGACACCAATCCCGAGAAGGAGAGTGACGAGTTCGTGCAGGCCATCATCCGCGACGTGGCCTGGCTGGGTTTCGACTGGGGTGACCGGCTTACCCACGCCTCCGACTACTTTCAGCAGCTCTATGACTTTGCTGAAGACCTGATTCGCAGCGACAAGGCGTACGTGTGCAGCCTGACCGGGGACGAGATTCGTGCCGGCCGCGGTACCTTGACAGAACCGGGCCAGAACAGCCCCTACCGAAACCGGACGGTGGAAGAGAATCTGGATCTTTTCCGACGCATGCGTGCGGGCGAGTACGCGGATGGGACGCATGTTCTTCGCGCCAAGATCGACATGGCTTCGCCCAACATCAACATGCGTGATCCGGTTCTTTATCGAATCCGCCACGCGACCCATCAGCGCACCGGCAACGCCTGGTCCATTTACCCCATGTACGACTACACGCACTGCATCTGCGACGCGCTGGAGGGGATCACCCACTCGCTGTGCACTCTGGAATTCGAGGACCATCGACCGCTCTACGATTGGGTTCTGGACAACATCAGCGTGAACAACCATCCGCCGCAGATCGAATTCTCCCGATTGGGCCTGGAATATACGGTCATGTCGAAGCGGCTTCTGCAGCGCCTGGTGGAGGAAAAGCTCGTGGCTGGCTGGGACGATCCGCGGATGCCCACCATTGCGGGTTTGCGCCGCCGCGGCGTAACCCCGGGTGCGATTCGGGATTTCTGTCGGCGCATCGGCGTTACCAAGCAGGACAACGTGGTGGAGATGGGGCTGCTGGAGTTCTGCATCCGGCAGGATCTAGAAAGCACCAGCCCCAGGGCCATGGTGGTGCTCGATCCGCTGAAGGTGACGCTGATCAACTACGGCGAAGACCAGGAGACGCTCCAGGCGCCCTGGCACCAGCAGCACGACCACCTGGGCAGCCGTTCGATACCCTTTGGTCCGACCCTTTACATCGAGCGGGAGGACTTTGCGGAGATTCCACCGAAGAAATACAAGCGGCTGTCGCCGGGCGAGATGGTGCGGCTTCGCTACGGCTACATCATTCGCTGTGATGAAGTGGTAAAGGACGGCGAGGGTCAGATCACCGAGCTGCGCTGCACCTACTTTCCCGATTCGAAAAGCGGCGCCGACACCAGCGGTTTGAAACCCAAGGGGGTCGTGCACTGGGTGGAAGCGGAAGCATCGGTGGCGGTGCGGGTGCGGTTGTACGAGCGGCTGTTCAGAGAGCCCGCGCCGTCTGCTTCAACCTTCCTGGAGGACCTCAATCCGGATTCCATGCGGGAGGTGGAAGCCCGGGCTGAACCTGCCATCATGGACAGCTCGGAAAACCGTTTCCAGTTTGAGCGCATCGGGTACTTCTGTCGGGACAGCGAGCTGGATGACGTATTCAATCGCACCGTAACGCTTCGGGACAGCTGGAAGCCCTGAGCGCGACGTCGGGGCGCCCAGAAGCTGGGCTGAAGCCGGGGGACATAGTTGAGCAAGTCAAAAGCCGAGCCGGCGTACTTCGATGCGCACCTCGACGTGGACACCCGGGTCAAGGATCTGCTGGGTCGGATGACGTTGAGGGAAAAGCTGCGTCAGCTGGGATGCGTCTGGTCCAGCGATCTTGTCAAGGACGGCGCCTTCGACACCGAAACGGCTGCCGGGCATCTGTCCGATGGCATTGGGCAGATCACCCGGATCGGTGCCAACACAGGCCTCAAGCCCGCTGCAAACGCTGCGTTCGCCAACGCCATCCAGCGTTTTCTGGTGGAGGAGACCCGCCTGGGAATCCCCGCCATCATCCACGAGGAGGCGCTGGCCGGTTTCTGCGCCCGGGGGGCGACTCAATACCCCCAGGCCATTGGCCTGGCTGCAACGTTCCAGCCGGATCTGGTGCGGCAGATGGCGGATGCAACGCGTCAGGAGATGCGGGCGGTGGGCGCCCGGCAGGCGCTGGCCCCCGTGCTGGATATCGCCAGAGATCCTCGCTGGGGACGGCTGGAAGAAACCTTTGGTGAAGACCCTTATCTGGTGGGTCGGATGGGCGTGGCTTACGTGCGCGGCCTGCAGCAGGGCGAGCCCGGGCAGGGGGTCATGGCCACCGCCAAGCACTTTCTCGGCTACGGGCTTCCCGAAGGCGGCATGAACCACGCGCCGGTGCACCTCGGACCGCGTCAGCTTCGGGAGGTCTACGCGGAACCCTTTGCCGCCGTCATCCGCGAGGCCAGCCTGCAGGGCATCATGAACTCCTACAGCTCCGTCGACGGCGTTCCCTGCGCCGGCGCCGAAGAGATTCTGGATGAGCTGCTGCGGGAAGAGCTTGGGTTTCAGGGCCTGGTCGTGGCCGACTATTTCAGCATCGACCTGCTGGTTCGTCATCACCACGTCGCGGCAGACAAGGGCGCCGCTGCCGCCATGGCGCTTGCCGCCGGCCTGGATGTAGAGCTGCCGGCAATCGACTGCTACGGGGAGCCGCTGGAAGCTCTGGTCGAGAAAGGGGCGGTCGACGAGAAGCTGGTGGATCGTGCCCTGACGCGGATGCTGAAAGCAAAATTTCAGCTGGGCCTGTTCGAAGCGCCTTACGTAGATGCCGCGGCAGCGGATGCGCGCTTCGATACGGCGGAGGCTCGACTGCTGGCGAGGCAGCTGGCAGAAAAATCCATCGTGTTGCTCAAGAACGACGGGCTCCTGCCGCTTCGGGTCGGATGCCGGGTTGCCGTTGTTGGCCCTACCGGTGATGACCCGAGGCTGCTGCTCGGTGACTATCACTACCCTGCGCATGCGGAAATCGTTTATCGGAAAGAAGAGCTGGCGACGGATATCTCCCCGGGGACGGATGGAGATTTCAGGCCCGGCCCTTACTTTGTCGACATGGTGACGCCACGCCAGGGTATCGAAGCGTTTGCCACCGTGGACTGCGTCCCCGGCTGTGCGGTGCGCGAAGAAGGGCGGTCGGACTTTGCGGAAGCGCTGCGAGCCGTTCGCGACGCTGACGTGGCCGTGGTCTGTGTGGGCGGCAGGAGCGGTCTGCTGCCGGATTGCACCAGCGGCGAATTTCGCGACGCGTCGGACCTGTCTCTGACGGGTGAGCAGACGGATCTGATCAGGGAGGTGGCTGCCACCGGAACCCCGGTGGTGCTGGTGGTTCTGGGTGGGCGGGCCTTCGCGCTGACGGAAGCGGTCGAGCATTGCGATGCCCTGGTCATGGCCTGGCTGCCCGGAGAGGAAGGCGGCAGCGCGCTGGCGCGGGTCCTGTTCGGCGAGGTCAATCCCGCCGGGCGGTTGCCGGTGTCGCTCCCTCGCAGCGTGGGTCAGGTGCCCGTTTACTATAACCACCGGTCGGGCGGAGGGCGCAGCATGGCGCTGGGGGATTACATCGATCAGTCCACCCGGCCGCTGTATCCGTTCGGACACGGTTTGTCCTACAGCAGCTTTGTCTATACCGAGTTGACCTGCCCGGATACGGCAGACGTCCACAGCGCCATCGATCTCTGGGTGACCGTGGTGAACGATTCCGATCGGCATGGAGAGGAAGTTGTTCAGCTTTACGTGCGTGACAAGGTGGCCGACGTTGCCCGGCCGGTACAGCAGCTGGCCGGCTTCAAGCGGGTTGCCCTCGCCGCCGGGGTCTCCTGCAGCGTGCGTTTTCACATGGATGCCTCCCTGCTGGCCTATTACGATCGAAAGATGCGTTTCGTGGTAGACCCGGGAGAAATCGAATTGATGGTCGGAGCTTCCAGCCGGGACATCCGGCTGCGTGCGACCGTGGTACTCCAGGGCGAGCAGCGCCCGCTGCAGCAGCAGCAGGTGCTGGCGACGCAGGTGGAGGTACACCATGACTGACAGAATGCCGTTGGCCGACCGTGTGACTCTGATGGAAGTCAGCCCCCGTGATGGCCTTCAGAACGAATCCACTCTGGTTTCCACGGACGACAAGCTTACGCTCATCCATCGCGCTCTCGAGGCGGGGGCGCGGCGGCTCGAGGTCACCAGCTTCGCGCATCCCAAGTTGATGCCCCAGATGGCCGACGCGGAAGCCGTCTGCAGCGGCCTTCCCCAGCGGGGCGATGTCGTTTACACCGGGTTGGTCCTCAACCAGCGCGGGTACGAGCGCCTGCTCGCTACCGAGCGGCTCGATGAAGCAGGCCTCGTGGTTCCCGCTACCGACGCCTTTGCGCTGCGCAATCAGGGGATGGATGGCGACGCCTGCCTCGCCATGGCGCGTCGGGTGCTGCGCGACGCTCGCCAGCGGGGGTTGCGGGCTCAGGCGACCATCGCGGTTGCCTTCGGCTGTCCTTTCGAAGGCGAAGTGGCGCTGTCAAAGCTGCTGGAAATTGCCGGATCTCTGGCTGAGGAGGGTCCGGTAGAGATTGCTCTGGCGGATACCGTCGGGGTCGGCGTGCCTGGCCAGGTGCTTGAAGCCTTCCTTGCGCTGCGGGACCTGCTCGGTCCCGAGGTACCCCTGCGAGCCCACTTCCACGACACCCGCAACACCGGTCTGGCCAACGCTTTCGCCGCCCTGCAGGCGGGCGTCGAGACCCTCGACGCCAGCATCGGCGGCATCGGCGGCTGTCCGTTTGCCCCCAATGCCACGGGCAACATCGCGTCGGAGGATCTGCAATACATGCTCAGCCGGATGGGCATCGAAACCGGGGTGGACCTGGATGCGCTCATCGAGATCGCCGCCTGGCTCGAGACGGTGCTCGACAAGCGGATACCCTCCATGCTGCTTCGATCCGGTGGCTTTCCGTCAGGCAACGAGCCCGGCGGTACGGGCGCGGCAACTTCCGGGTCGAAACCGTGAGCGAGGTGCCGGAAACCCCGGGACCTCTGTCCGACCTGCGCGTGCTCGAGCTCGGCGCGCTCATTGCCGGCCCCTTCTGTGGCCAGCTGCTCGGGGATCTGGGCGCAGAGGTCATCAAGGTGGAACCGCCCGGCGTCGGCGATCCCATGCGGACCTGGGGGCAGGGGCTGCCGGTATGGTGGTCGGTGATCGGGCGCAACAAGAAATCCATCTCGTTGAACCTGCGGGAGCCCGAGGGGCAGGCGCTGCTCAAGCGCCTCGTGGCCGATGCGGACGTGCTCGTCGAAAATTTCCGGCCGGGCACCATGGAGAAATGGGGCCTGGGCTACGCCGATCTCGCTGCTGTGAACGCAAAGCTCATCATGGTGCGGGTTTCCGGGTTCGGTCAGACGGGACCCTATGCGCAGCGGGCCGGTTACGGGTCCATAGGTGAGGCCATGGGCGGCATCCGCTACCTGGCCGGGGATCCCGATCGGCCGCCGAGTCGCGTTGGTCTGTCTATCGGTGACTCGCTGGCGGCCACCTTCGCCTGCGTCGGCACCCTGGCGGCGCTGCATCATCGGGAGCGGACCGGTCAGGGGCAGGTGGTTGATTCGGCGATCTACGAGGCGGTGCTGGCGATGATGGAATCGACCATACCCGAGTATACGGAAGCGGGCGTCATCAGAGAGCGCAGCGGGTCGATCCTGCCCAGAATAGCGCCCTCGAATGTTTATCCCACCAGCGATGGCGAGATGATCCTGATAGGGGCGAACCAGGATTCCGTATTCAGCCGGCTGTGCGGCGCGATGGGAAATCCGGACTTGGCCCGCGATCCTCGTTATCGGGATCACGCGGCCCGGGGAGAACACCAGCAGGTGCTGGACGACCTGATCGCAGCCTGGACCGCGACCCTCGAGGCGGACGCTCTGCTGGCTCGGCTGGAGGATTCCGGGGTGCCTGCCGGTCGCATCTTCCGGGCCCCCGAGATGCTTGCGGATCCTCAGTTTCAGGCGCGGGAATCCATCGTCGATGTTCCGGATCCCCGGTTTCCCAATTTGAAGATGCAGAACGTCGTGCCCCGGCTGTCAGCTACCGCGGGCAGCATCCGCTGGCCCGGACCGGAGCTCGGGGCCCACAATTCCGAGGTTTACTCGGGCCTGCTGCGACTGTCGCAGACGGAGCTGGCCGATCTGCAACGGCGTGGCATTATCTGAGCCCGCCTGCAGGATGAATTCGGGCATAGGGCTCTAACCAGAGAGAGGGGGAAGACATGAAGGGATTCGAAGTTATCGCTCAGGTTCTCAAGGCGGAAGGCGTTGAGTTCATTGCCTGCTACCCGCGCAACCCGGTTATTGAAGCCTGCGCGAAGGTCGGCATAAGGCCGATCGTCTGCCGACAGGAGCGGGTGGGTTTCGGGATTGCCGACGGTTTCAGCCGGGTAACCAACGGCAGGCGCCTGGGCGTGTTCATCTGCCAGCACGGGCCAGGTGCCGAGAATGCCTTTGCCGGGGCGGCCCAGGCGTTTTCCGACAACGTGCCCATCCTGTTCATTCCTGCCGGAGAAGCCTCCACCAAGCGCGGCATCACGCCCAACTTCAACGCGTGTGACAACTACGCCCACGTTACCAAATGGTCCAGCTATGTCACCCAGACCAGCCGCCTGGTTCCCGCGCTGCGCCATGCCTTCTATCGGTTGCGCACCGGCAAAGGCGGACCCGTGCTGGTGGAAACCGCGCAGGACGCGCTTTTTGGTGAGCTCGACGGGGAGTTTGCCTACCAGCCCGTGTCCGGCTCGCGCTACGCGCCCGACGAGGAAGCGGTGGCCGCTGCGGTTACTGCGCTGGCGGCGGCCCAACGGCCCGTGCTGCACGTGGGGCAGGGCGTTCTCTTCGCGCGGGCTACCGAGGAACTGGTGGCCCTGGCTGAGGCGCTGGACGCGCCGGTCATCACCACCATGCCCGGGAAGAGCGCGTTCCCCGAGAACCACCCCCTGTCCGTGGGGGCCTCCGCCATTACCAAGCCGCCCCACCTGCTGCAGGCTTATCGCGAGGCCGACTGCGTTTTCGCCATAGGCAGCAGCCTCACGCGCACCCCGTATGGCACCAACGTGCCCGGTGGCAAGGTGATGATTCAGGCCACCGTATCTGAAGACGACATTCACAAGGAATATGCTATCGATCACGCCCTGGTTGGCGATGCGCGACTCACCCTTCAGGCAGTGCTGGCGGGGCTGAAAGAGAAAGGTGTGAATCGCGGTGCGGGGCCACGCGCGCAGTCGGTGCAACAGGCAAAGCGGGCGTTTCTCGACGAGTGGGAATCTGAGTTCAGCTCCAGCGAGGTGCCGATCAATCAGTTCCGGATCATCGGCGACATGCTCGAGCACCTGGACGGCGCGCAGACCATCATCACCCATGACGCGGGAACGCCCCGCGAGCAGATCATTTCCTTCTGGGAAGCCCCGGTGCCGCGCAGCTATATCGGCTGGGGAAAGTCGACGCAGCTCGGGTTCGGGCTCGGCGCCATCATGGGTGCCAAGCTGGCGGAGCCGGACAAAGTCTGTGTCAACATCATGGGCGATGCGGCCATCGGCATGGTGGGCATGGACATCGAAACCGCGACCCGCAACCGCATCGGCATCATCACCGTGATCTTCAACAACGGCATCATGGCGATAGAGTCCGACTCCCTGGTGGACGCGCACACGGATTTCGGTGCCAACTTCGTCGGCGGCAACTACGCGGCCATGGCCGAGAGTCTGGGCGCCCTTGGCCAGCGCGTCACAACGCCGGATGAATTCATTCCCGCCCTCGAGCGGGCCATCTCGGCGACGGGTGACGGTCGGCCGGCCGTCATCGAGGTGATGGTGAAAGCGGGCTATAAATGGCCTGGGCGACCGAGCAGCCTCGACTGAGGCATGGTCGTGCTGGGCTGCGAACGCGGATGGCCGGCTGGCGACGGGTTCAGGGGTTCAGCGCCTGCCTGAAGAACGTCACCGCTGCCTGGTCCACCCAGGTCGGGCCGCGGGCGGTATCCAGAAACCCGCAGTGTCCCCCCCAGGGGGATGCGACGACGCGCACGTCGTTCGGCAACCCGGCAAAGCTGTGCAGGGGAATGATGGGGTCATCCTGAGCCAGGATGATGGTTGCTTCGGTGTTCTTTAACGCGGTTCCCGTGAGCGTGTAGCGGGACACGTAGTCCGCCGTGTGCGCGTAGTCCGTGTGGTAGCGGACGAAAAGGTCCGTAAGCGCCGATACCGAGCGCAACTGCAGGGCGGGGGAGAAGTCGTAGAGATCGGGAAAAGCCTGTTGCTTGGCCGTCAGCGCCCGATGCCATTTGCGGATGAAGTACCAGCGATAGCCGGCCCAACCGGAGTCGATGGCGCGCATGGTGACCGCCGGGTCGATCGCGGGACAGATGGCCAGCGTCGGGATCTGCAGGGCCCTGGCCACCCGGAGCGCGAAGTTACCGCCCAGTGAGAAACCCAGCACGCCACCCCGTCCCCCACCCTGTTCCTGCCGCAGCAGGTTGACGGCGTCCACCACTTCCTGAGTTCTGGCCGAGTGAAACAGGCCTTCGTTCAGATGGGCGGTGCCGCCGTGATCCCGAAGATTCAGACGGGCCACGGTGAACCCCGAATCCCAGAGCTGTTTGGCTGCGGAAAGCAGGTAGTTGGAATCAGCGTGACCCAACCAGCCGTGGATCAGCACCACCACCGGCGCCACTTCTGCCTGGGGGCTCAGCCAGGCCTGCAGCACGATCCCGTCGCTGCAAGTCAGGCGTACCTCACGGGTGACCTCCAGCATAGGTGCTGCCCGCGCCGTCACGGCACCCTTGCGGCTCAGGCTGGACATCAGGGTCTGCAGGTGGGGATTCTGCAGCGGCAGAGGGGGGCGGAAGTCGACCAGCATCAGGGCAGCAGCGCGCCGCCGTCCACGTCCACGGTGGTACCCGTCACGAAGTCGTTGCGCACGGTGAACAGGATCGCCATGGCGACCTCGTCAGGCGTGCCGGCGCGCTTGATGAGGTTGCCCCCGGTGGCGCCGTCGAGAAAAGCGCTGCGGGCGTCGCCGCTGACCGGAAACATCGGGGTGTCGATGATGCCCGGCGAAACTACGTTGATGCGCCGGGGTGCCAGCTCGGGGGCAACCGCTCTGACGAAGCCTTCCACAGCGTTGCCGACCGTCGAGATTGCGGACATGCCGAGGCTGCACTTTCGTGCCGGCGAGCCGCTCACCAGCGTGATGCAGCCGTTGTCCGTGAGGTGCTCGGTGCCCAGACGCACGCTGTTCACGTAGCCCCACAGCTTGCGGAACGAACCCTGGAAGCCGTCCAGGTCCATCTCCAGAAAGGGGCCGGTTGCGCGTCCCCCGCCGGTTGCCGCGTTTATCAGTATGTCGTACGGCGCCAGCTCAGCGAAGGTGGCAGCCATCGCCTCCCGGTCCAGCACGTCCAGTTGGCGAACGCTGCCGCGGCTTCCCAGAGCCGCTTTGGCCTCGGCAATGTTGGTGTCGCTGCGGCTCAGCGCCACTACTTCGGCACCGGCGGCCGCCAGCTGCTGTGCGGCGGCCAGACCGATACCGGATGTTCCGCCCAGCACCAGCGCCCGCTTGCCTTCAATTTCCATGATTTTCTCCTTGATCCGTTGAGAGGTCTGGTGGAACCGGAGCCCCGTCTCAGAGCGTGTCTGAGGACATTATCCGGCGGCCTTTGACGCCGTCGCGGGATAGCAGCGCAACGATCCCTTTGTCGCCGATCAGATGAGCTGCGCCCACCAGGACGAAGTAGCTTCCGGGTTCATTCAGATAGCCCCGGATCTTATCTGCCATGGCCAGGTTTCGATCGTCCAGCAGGGATCGATTAAAGGCCTCGGCCAGCGCCGAGTCACCGGATTGGGCCTTGAACAACTCCAGAAATCGGGCGTCGTCACCGGACAGCCATGCGGTCAGCATGTCGGCGAGCAGCGGTTCGATCTCCAGCTCCATGTCCAGGGTGTCCGCGAGCAGCTGCACCTGTGTTGCCGCGGGCTGGTCGAAAAGCAGACGCAGCTGCGCATCCAGAGACTCCAGCTCCAGAATCTGCTGGCT
The DNA here is from genome assembly GCA_947258825.1 of uncultured Pseudomonadales bacterium. Taxonomy (GTDB): domain Bacteria; phylum Pseudomonadota; class Gammaproteobacteria; order Pseudomonadales; family Azotimanducaceae; genus UBA7803. The sequence continues at coordinate 15,657 of CAMYJX010000011.1, read as the reverse complement.
GGTTCGCAGCGACAGAAAGTGACGTTCAACACCGTAGTCCGGCAGGTAGCCCATGGCCATCAGCCGGGCGATCACCAGCTGATTCATCACCATTGCCGGCTTTGCCGAGGCGAGGGCCTGCAGGGACATCCCGTAGGCCGCCAGGCGATCACCCAGGCGCCCGGCCAGGGGCTCCGGCAGCGCGCTCTGCAGGGTCTGACCGGCAGGCAGCAGGGCATATTTCATGGTCTGCTGTTGCAGGAGAGCCGGCGGATACTGCTCGGTATTGACCTCCAGCACCAGGTAGTCGGACTGCTGAAAAGCCGTGGTTAACTGGTCCGCAAGCGGATACAGGCTGGGTTTGAGCACGTGAATGGATCCGGCCAGGTAAACGGTGCTGGCGCCTTGACGATATTCCCACAGGTAGAGCGGGTGGGGATCCCGGGGAACCTGGGCGCGGATCTCCCTGCCCGTGGTGATGCGCTCACCGTTGAGCCTGATCAGCTCGCAGGGCTGCGGTTTGTCGGACCGACTCTGGCAGGCTTCCAGCGCGCCCATGGCGGCGGCCAGATCGTGGGCCTGACCGTGGACGGTTGCGGTCAGCGAATCCTCGTGGCCGGGAACGGCCGCCGTGGCCTTCGCTGGCGGCAGGCTATCGTAGGCGGCGCTGCTGGCCTGATCCGCTACTGCGACGGTTGCCAGGCTTCCAAGCGCCAACGTGAGCATCACCTCGAGCAAGCCCAAGAGCGGGGCGCCAGCGTTTTGCCGTGCCGATGGCCATCTGTTCCATCGCCGCAGAGAGCGGTGGACGTGCTGCGGCTTCACTGCGTTCGAACGTCCTGCGGTGTCTCCCCCGCGTCGACGATGGCAGCCTTCACCTCCGTCATCATCGCTGCCAGGCGCGCCTCATCGGTGCCGCGCAGCACCAGAGAGGTGCCGTAGCGGTCTGCGCGGAAAAACGGGTAGCTGCCCAGATCTATGTCCGGAAATCGTGACTGAATGTCCCGCAGCGCACCCGCGATCTGACTCTCGCCGAGGTAGGCGGTGACGGAGTGCGAGTGGACCACCGGACCGCGTTCCAGCCTGCCTTCCAGGCTGGACAGCATGGCCTGCATCACGGCTGGAATGCCCGCCATGACGAATACGTTCTCCATGCGGAAACCCTGTGGCCCGCCGGTTGGATTGTCTACCAGCGTCGCCCCCTCGGGCACCCTGGCCATGCGCAGCCTCGAAGCCATGACGTCTGGCGGGGCAGGGCGCTGCTCGATGCGGGCGGCGATTTCGGGATGCAGGACCAGATCGACGTCGAACGCCTCGGCAATGCAGTCGGCGGTGATGTCGTCGTGCGTGGGGCCGATGCCTCCGGTGGTGAACACGTAGTCGTAACGGCTGCGGGCGTCGTTTACGGCTTCTATGATGGTCGACGTCACGTCGGGAATGACGCGAGCTTCCCGCACCTGGATGCCCCATTCGCCCAGGGTCTGGGCGATATGGTTCAGGTTTACGTCCTGAGTTCGGCCGGAGAGTATCTCGTTGCCGATGATCAGCACGCACGCGGTTACAGCATTCTGCTCCATGTTGCTCCGATTGACTGCGTTTGAGGCGCGGTTTCGCGGCGGCAATGCTACCACGAGTGGCCGTGCAGGCTGAGCGGCCGCCGGTTTTGCCGGTCTCTATGGGGGTTGCGGTGGCACCCCCGCCCAGACAGATAGGCATACTGGTTGCTCTTAGGCCATGCCAAGCCGAATCACTTGCGAATCCGTTGTCTAGACTTTCAGAAGATGTGCTTACGGAGAACGGTGTTTTGGACATTAGATTTGCCCAGCGTGCCCGGGTCGGCCGCGTCGGTCAGGGGCTTGGTCTGGCGCTGGTATGCGGTGCTGTGGCGGCCTGCGGTGGTTCCGGCAGCGGAAGCGACCAGAACGCTCGGGCGCTGGCTGATCCCAACGCGCCTTCGCTGTCGCTCTCGGCATCCAGCACCACGGTCGCTGCCGGACAAACCGTGCAGCTGACCTGGCGATCTTCCAACGTTTCGCAATGCCAGGCTTCCGGCGGCTGGACGGGCAGCAGACCGGCCAGCGGCTCGCAAACCGTCGGCCCCATCGATGCCTCTGCCGAATTCAGCCTCAGCTGCTCGGGGTCCGGGGACGGCGTATCGCGTCGGGTGGTGGTCAGCGTTGCCGATGGCACGAACATCAGCTTGCGGGCAGACCCGAGCAAGATTCCTGTCAACGGCACCACGACGCTCACCTGGTCTGCCCCGGGTGCGGACCGCTGCACAGCCGATGGCGGCTGGTCCGGCGCCAAGGCGGCATCCGGCTCGCTGCGCGTCGGTCCCCTCAACGCGTCGACCAGCTACCAGCTCACCTGCTCCGGGTCCGGCGGCAACGGGCTTTCCTCGGTCCGGGTCGAAGTGCTCGACAAAACCATACGCTGGCAGGCGCCGACCCAGAACGTGGACGGATCCCCGCTGACAGATCTGGGCGGTTACGTAATCTACTGGGGGAAACAGAGTCGACGCTACGACAGCAGCTATGCCATTACCTCTCCTGCCACCACCCGGTGGGTGGCTGATATCAGCCCCGGTACCTACTACTTCGCCCTCACCGCCGTGGACCGGGAGGGCAACGAAAGCGGCTACTCCGGAGAGCTGCAGAAAACCATTCCCTGATTGACGGGCTAGAATGGGTGCAGGTTCACGGATCAGGTAGCCATTCGTGCGAATATTCGATTTCAGGGCCGGTACGCCGCGGGCGGCCGGTCTCTCGACGCTCCTCGTGCTTGTACTGGGCCTCGTCGGCTGCGGCGGCTATACGGCTGAAGAGCACTACGCGCGAGCTCAGAGTTACGTCGCCGAGGGCGAAGACCGCGCCGCGCTGGTGGAGCTCAGGAACGCGGTACAGAAGCAAAAGAAGTATCCCGAAGCCCGGCTTCTGCTCGGGGAAACACGCGCCCGTCTGGGTGATTTTTCCACAGCTCTGAAGGAGTTTGAGCGCGCGCTGGATGAGGGTCTGGACAATGATCGGGTTCGTCTGGGCCTGCTTGAGACCAGGGTTCGGCTGGCTCTACATCAGCAGGTCATCGGCGAGCTCGAGGGGTCGGGTGCCCTGAGCCCACCGTTCGCGGTGGTGCTTGCAGACGCCTATCTGGCGCGCGATGACGTGGCTAAGGCTGCGGCCCTGTATCGGCAGGGGATTGACCTGTCTGGGGGCAACCTCGGTCTGGGAATCATCGCCTGGCAGCAGGGAGATCTGCCCGGCGCCCGCCGGTATCTGGATGAGGCCGTTCGGCTCGATCCGAAAAATGCGGATGCCTGGCTGCGTAAAGGCGAGTTCGAGCTGAGCCAGCGGGCGTTTGCGGACGCCCAGGCCGCCTTTCTTGCTGCCGCGGAGCTGCCCGTCGGCAAGGTGCTCGGGCGCATCGGCCTGGCCCGGGTCATGCTGCTGCAGGGGGATCTGGACGCCGCTGCGGTTGAGATCGATCGCGCCCTCAGCATGGCCCCCAAGTCCCCAGTCGCCCACTATTTCAGCGCCCTGGTACGCTTCGAGCAGGGCGACCTCCGCGCGGCGGAAGCCGCGGTCAAGGAGGTGCGCAAGATGGCGCCCGATCATCCCCCCAGCCTCTACCTGCTTGCGGCAATCGACTATCAGCAGGGTGACTCCAGCGCGGCGGAGGCGAACCTGGAACGCTTCCTGGCTCTGGAACCGGCGGATGAGTCTGCAGCCAAGCTGCTGGCCTCGATACGCTTCGCTCGACAGGATCTCGAAGGCGTCATCGAGATTCTTGCCCCGCTGCAGCAGACCACCGTCGATCCTCAGGTGCTTGCCATGTATGGGTCGGCTCAGCTGCGTCAGGGTGATCCGGCTGCAGCCACCGCCTCGCTGGAGAAAGCGGTTGCGCTGGCACCTGATATGGCCGCTTTTCGCAACCAGCTGGCTCTGAGCCTGCTCTCCGCCGGCGACCAGGCGCGTGCCGAAGCCGAGCTTGAGAGCGCCATAGAAATCGATGCGGGTCAATTTCAGAGTGACTATCTGCTTGCCATGTTTCGTTTGCGGGATCGGGACTGGGATGGGGTGATGGCCGCCGCCGACGGCCTGATTGCAAAGAATGCCGACAGTCCCATCGGCTACAACCTTCAGGGAGCGGCGGCGCTGGGCAAGGGGGACGTCGAAGCGGCCAGGGGCTATTTTCAGGCAGCGATTCAGCGAGACCCCGAGTTTCTGCCGGCGATGCAGAACCTGTCCCGGCTTGCCGAGCGCGAGGGCGACCCGGGCGGTGCCCGGCAGGTCTATCAGGACGCGCTTGCCACGGTCCCGGGGGACGAAGGCGCCCTGCTGAGCCTGGCCGACCTGTGCCTGCGCCAGGGGGACGTCACGGCCGCGCTTGATTATCTGCGGCAGGCGGCGGATGCCAATACGGAGTCGGCTGCAGCGAGGCTGGGTCTGGCGCGGCTGCACCTCGCTGCCGGCCGGGTCGGCGATGCGGATCGCCGGGTCCGTGAGGCGCTGACGCTTGCACCTGATTCGCCGGACCTGCTGCTTCTGCAGGCGCAAATCCACTTGCGAAGCGGCAACCTGGATGCCGCCGCGGGTATTGCCGGTGATCTGCAAGCCATGCTGCTGCAGCAACCGGACAACCAGCCCCTGCTGCTGGCGGTGGGGACCCTGCAGGTACGGGTGGGGCAGCTCGCCCCGGCCCGCGGCAACCTGGAGCGGGTGCTGGCGCTGACCGCGGGTCAGAGCGTTGAGGCCTTGCGAATGCTCGCGCGTCTCGACCTCCATGATGGCGACCTGAAAGCTGCCGAGGAGCGAATGCGGCAACTGCGTTCCCTGCAGGACGAGGGGCCGGAGTTCGAGCTGCTGCAGGGTGACTTTCGGCTGGCTTCGGGGGACCGTGAGGGGGCGCGCAAAATCTTTCGGCAGTTGTCCGACCGGGGGGTCAGAGACGGCGTCATGCGTCTGGCTTCCATGGACCTGGCTGCTGGTGATGTCGACGGGGCGATCGATGCGCTTCAGGTATGGTTGGCGGGCAACGAAGGAGACCTGGGTGCCCAACTGCTGCTGGCCGACGCTCATTTGCGGTTGCAGGACACCGACAAGGCGCTGTCCCGCTACGAAAGCCTGGTAGAGACCGATAATCCGGTGGTGCTCAACAATCTTGCTTGGCTCTACATGGAACGGGGCGATGAGCGCGCGGTCGATATGGCGAGACGGGCGTCCATCGCTGCGCCCGATGATCCCGACGTGCTGGATACCCTGGGTTGGATTCTGCTCCGTGAAGGCGAGGTGGACGAGGCTCTGCCGCTGCTGCTTCGCAGCCTGCAGCTGAAGCCGGGAAACCCCGCTGTCGAGTATCACCTGGGCATTGCCTTCCGAGAAAGCGGCGATGTCGATCAGGCGAGAAGCGCTCTGAAGCGGGCGGTGGATGCCGGAAATTTCCCGGAAGCCGAGGATGCCCGGCAGGCTTTGCGGGCGCTGCCGGACGCCTGACCTGATTCTTGCGGGCCGCCATTACAAACGGCTACATGCCCCGCATAGAACCCGGCGGCAAGAGTGCTGACAATGGCTCCAAGAGCGGTAGCAGTAGGGAGCGCGTGATGGAGCATCGGCACAACGAGGATCCAAAAACCTGGTTTCGTTCGGAAAGATATTTCCGCAGCGACGAACAGTGGTACTTCTACACGCGCGAGGGCATCACCGTCGGTCCGTACACGACGCAGTTTGAGGCAGAAGTGGATGCCGGGATGCTCAAGGCGCAGCTCAGAGACGCGCCGGAGGAGATGGGGCTGTCGATCATTCGCGAGTTCGTGATGCGCTGCGATTCCGAGCTGGACTATGTCAACGACCCGGCGTTCACCTCTTACGTGACTGAAGAAGGTGCCTCCGCGCTGCGGGTGAAACCCGTCCGATAGGACGCCGCCGGATCACCGCCCTTTGAAGTCCGGTGCGCGTTTCTCCCTGAAAGCCAGCCGTCCCTCGCGATAGTCATCGCTGTCGAAGCAGGCGTCAACAAGCACGCGCACGTGATCCACGTCGGCGTCGCGACCGCCACGCTCCCACGCATTCAAGGCCGCTTTTGCGGCCTTCAGCGTCAGCGGTGCGTTGGTCGAAAGTCTTCCGGCATACGCGGCCACTTCCTGCTCGATGTTGCCGCGATCGACGATCGCGTTCACCAGCCCCATAGCCAACGCCTCCTGGGCTTCCATGAAGCGGGCGGAGAACAGGATGTCACGAGCTCGCGACGGTCCCACGATGCGGGCAAGCTTTGCGATCCCCGCGTACTCATAGCCCAACCCAAGCCTTGCGGCGGGAATGCCGAAGCGCGCGTCCGGGGTGGCGAAGCGCAGATCGGCAGCCAGCGCCGTCGCCAGGCCGCCGCCGATGCAGTAGCCTTCGATCAGCGCGATCAGCGGTTTCTCGAATCGTGCCAGGGCCAGATTCGCTGCGCCCGCCACCGCGCCGTAGGCTTCCTTCTGCTGGGCATTGGCGCGTCTGGTCTCGAACTCGGATATGTCCGCCCCGGAAATGAAGGCCTTGCCTCCCGCGCCCCGCATGATGGCGACGCGCACGGCTGGATGTTCTGCATAGTGGGTCAGGATATCGGTCAGCCCCTGCCACATTTCCAGTGACAGAGCGTTGTGCCGCTCCGGGTGATTGAAGATGATCCAGCCGATGCCGTCGCTGTCGATATGCGCCTGCATCTTTTGTGTCTGTAACGCCAGGGTTTCCATCAGATCGAAGCTCCTGTCTTCTCCGCGCGTGCCAGCAGACGCCGGGCTCGATTCAGGTGGGGCACGTCCACCATCTTGCCTTCGAAGGCGATGGCCATGAGCCCCTGGGATTCTGCCTCTGCGAACGCGGCCACCAGACGTTGGGCTTCGTCGATCTCATCCGCTGAAGGCGTGAAAGCAGCGTTGACGATGTCGATCTGAGCCGGATGGATGGTGATTTTTCCCGTGTAGCCCATCCAGGCCGCCTCCCGACATTCCTGCCGCAGGCCGTCGGCGTTCGCGATGTCCACGAATACCGTGTCCACGGCCTGCAGCTGAGCGGCGCCGGCGCAGAGCAGGGTCTGCACCCGGCAGTGGCGGTAGAGGTCGAGATAGGTGCCGTCCGGATAGCGGTTTCTCGGCGCGCCAAGGGCGGCGGAAAGGTCTTCCGCACCCCAGGACAGGGCGATGACGCGAGCGCAACTGGAAAACGTCGCCAGGTTGAGCACCCCCAGCGGCGTTTCGGTGGAAACCAGTATCAACCCCACGCCGCCTTGGGGATGGCCGTATTGGGCTTCCAACCTGCTGAGATGCGCATCGATCGCCTGCAGTTCTGTTAGCGTCGAGACCTTGGGTACCAGGTAGGCGTCGGGCGGGTGAGCCATGGTGGCCTCGATGTCCGCAAGACCCCAGGGGGTGTCCAGCGGGTTCATGCGCACGGTTCGCTCCTTGCCGGCAAAGTCCACGTCTTTCAGCCAGGACGCCACCACCGCCCTGGCCGAGTCCTTGTGCTCGGGCGTTACCGCGTCCTCCAGATCCAGCACCAGGCCGTCGGCGTGTGTGGCAATGGCTTTCGTCAGCATTTTCTCGTTCGCACCGGGCACGAAATGCAGCGAGCGTCTGAGTCGATCGACCCCGGGTGGGCGTTGCCCTTTGATCTCGCTCATGCCGGTTGCTTCATCATCATGGCGCCGCGAATGCATGAGCAGACCGTCTCGCCGCGCTGGTTGATGCCTTCGTGCTCGAAGGTGACGACCCCGCGATCCGGCTTCGACCTGCTTTCGTGGCGATCCACGACCCGGCTGCGAACGCTGATGGTATCGCCGATGAAAACCGGGTTCGGAAAGGTGGTTTTGTCGAACCCCAGGTTGCCCAGCGTCGTTCCCAGCGTCGTGTCGCCGACGGACAGGCCGACCACCAGGCCCAGGGTGAAGATGCTGTTGACCAGTATCTGCCCATGCTGGGTGCTGGCGGCGAACTCGGCGTCCAGGTGCAGCGGTTGCGGGTTCAGGGTCAGGGCGGTAAACAGCAGGTTGTCTGTCTCAGTGACCGTGCGGCTCGGTTGGTGCTGGAAAGTCATGCCGACGTCCAGCTCTTCGAAGTACTTCCCTGCCATGCCGCCTCCCCCGATTTCTTTGGGCAAGTAAACCCGACCTGGTACGGATTTCCAACTGCCCGCCAACACCCCGGGGTGAAAGCGCTGCGGAAATGATTCAATATCCGGCAGGCTCTGCGACCAGAGCTTTTCCTATCCAGTCCGTTGCATTTGGGGTTAACCATGGATTTCCATCTCACAGAAGAACATCAGCTGATCATAGATTCGGTGTCGAAGCTTTGCGCCGATTTTCCCGATGAGTACTGGTCACGCTGCGACAGCGAGCACGAGTTTCCCTGGGACTTTTACAACGCCATGGCAGAGGCGGGCTGGATCGGCATCGCCATACCCGAGGCCTACGGTGGCAGCGGCCGTGGCATTACTGAGGCCAGCCTGGTTCTGGAGACCGTGGCAGCGTCCGGGGCGGCGATGAACGGCGCGACGCCCCTGCATCTGTCCATGTTCGGCATGGAGCCGGTGGTGAAGTACGGCAGCGAGGAGATGAAGCAGGAATATCTGCCCCGGGTTGCAAGCGGGGCGCTGCACGTCGCCTTTGGCGTCACCGAGCCGGACGCCGGCACAGACACGACTTCCATCACGACGTTTGCCCGAAAAGAGGGTGACCACTACCTGGTTCGCGGTCGCAAGATCTGGACCACCAAGGCCCTGCAATCGGAAAGGGTTCTGCTGCTTGTTCGCACCACGGCCAAAGACGATGTGGCGCGGCGCACCGATGGCATGACGCTGCTGCTGGCCGAGCTGCAGCGTCCCGAGGTCACCATATCGCCCATCGACAAGGTGGGCCGCAACGCGGTTGCCACCTGCGAGGTGGTCTATGACGATCTGCCGGTGCAGATCTCCGACCGGGTGGGCGAAGAGGGCAAGGGGTTTCGATACCTGATCTCCGGCCTCAACGCCGAGCGGGTGCTCATTGCTTCCGAGGCGCTGGGCATCGGACGGGCGGCACTGCGCCGGGCGGTGGATTATGCCAACGAGCGCGTGGTGTTTGGTCGTCCCATCGGCCAGAACCAGGGCGTGGCGTTTCCCCTGGGTGAAGCCAAGATGCGGCTGGATGCTGCTGAGCTCATGGTGCGCAAGGCGGCCTGGATGCTGGACAATGGGCTGCCCTGTGGGGCCGAGGCGAACATGGCCAAGTGGCTGGCGGCCGATGCGGCCTTTCAGGCGGCGGATCAGGCGGTGCAGACCCACGGTGGCTTTGGCTACGCGCGGGAGTATCACGTGGAGCGCTACTGGCGGGAGGCCCGGCTGATGCGCATCGCGCCCATCTCCCAGGAGATGATCCTCAACTACGTGACGGAGCACGAGCTCGGGTTGCCCCGGTCCTATTGACCCACTGTTCTGGAAGCGGGGCTGGCTGCTTTTCAGCTGGACAGGCTGATGGCTGTCGCTTAGCGTGACAGCTCGCCATTGGACATGGCATGGCACGGAGGAAGCGAGATGATAACGCTGCACAGCGGGGCCCATGAATTCCCCCACGCGAAGACCGAGACGATTACCTACAGCTGGAAGTTCGAAGAAGCCGGTGATCACGAGCATCCGTTTATTCTCACGGTAAGCGTCGCGGACCGCACGCACAGCGAGGGCTTCGCGCGTGATATCGGCGAGGCCGAGGCAGCAGCGAAGGCCGACGAGCTGGCGCGCGAGATGCACGCCACCTCCGGCTGAAATCCTTCGGCTGCGCCGCAGGCTAAACCGGCCGAGTTCAGCAGTGGGCTGTCAGCGGCTGGTTGCTGATGCCGGTGGCACGCTGTTTCCCGGCGGGGCATCGTGTGGCACGTTCCAGCCGAAATACACTTCTGCAGCAACGATTTTCCCGTCGCTGATGGTCAATATCTCGGTGTTTCTGAATACGCCGCCGCTGATGTTCGTGCCCTCATAGGTCACGATGACCTCGTCGCCGTTCGCTATCAGCCGAACGAACCTGAAATCCGCAATGGCCTCATGGTTGGGCCAGCAGCGTTCGAAGTAGGCCTGTCGATCGATTCGGTTGTCATAGGGGCTCGTGAAATGAAAATTGTCGGCAATCACAGCCTCGTTTGCAGCTCTGTCGTTGTTCGCATAGGCGAGATAGCTCTGCTTCGCAATTTCTACATTGTTCATTGACCGTCCGATTGTTCTTTCATCATCCGCGGATTATCCACGGGTGCACTGCACAGCAAGCAGGGTGCAGCATTTCGCCCAAGGTGCACAATTCCCGAGTATCGAAGTTTACGTAGCGGAATGCTCCGTGGCTGGACCGCTGCGACCGTACACGCAGATCTACAGTGATGTGGACAAATACGGCTGGGGCTATTTCGGTTTCAGCCTGGTGCTCGTTCTGTTGATTCACGACGCCTACTTCTACTGGGCGCACAGGGCCATGCACCATCCCAGGATCTATCGTTTCGTACATCGCACCCACCACCGGTCCACGAACCCGACCCCACGGGCGGCCTTTGCATTTCATCCCCTCGAGGCCGTTGTCGAAGCCGGCATCATCTTCTTCATAGCCTTCCTGTTCCCCGTGCATGCCGGCGTGATTCTGCTCTTCGTGCTGGTCATGACGGTCTACAACCTCTACGGGCATCTGGGCTGGGAGCTTTACCCGGCGGGTATGGCGCGGCATCCCATCGGACGCTGGATCAACACCTCCGTGAGCCACAATCAGCATCACAAGCACGCCCATTCCAACTATGGGCTCTATTTCCTCTGGTGGGATCGATGGTTCGGAACGCTGCATCCGGACTACGAATCCGCATTCGAGCGGACCACCAGCATCAGCTGCTGAGCAATGCAGTTATCATCTGCGGATGAAGCTGCTTGCCTGCCCGGTCTGCAATGACCCGCTGTCTAGGTTCGAAGGCGCGCTGAAATGTCGCAGCAATCACAGCTACGATATTGCCAGAGGAGGCTACGTCAACCTGCTGCCAGCGCAGCATCGCCGCTCTCGACAACCCGGTGACAATGCCGGCATGGTTGCCGCCAGAACGCGCTTCCTAAACCGGGGCCACTACCAGCCCTTGGTGGACAGCCTGCACGAGACCATCAACGATGCGCGGCTTGGTGGCCCGCTGGTGGACCTTGGTTGCGGGGAGGGCTACTTCACTTGCGCGCTGGCGAAAGGTATTTCCGATGTGTACGGGGTGGACGTGTCGAAACCTTCCATCAAAGCTGCCTGTAAGCGGGACAAGTCGATCAGCTGGGTGGTCGGTACCGTCTCGAGATTGCCGCTGGTGGACGCAGCATTCAGCACGGCGACCGTTCTGATGGCTCCCCTGAGCCCGGACGTAGCCAGGGTGCTGCCTCCGGGTGGAAAGCTCTGCCGGGTCACGCCGGCAGCGAATCATTTACGGGAGCTGAAGCGGCTGTTGTACCGGGAGGTTCAGGCGCATGACCGGGCGGACATCGATCTCACCTACTTCGATTTGCAGCGGAGCACCCGTGTGACTTTTTCAGCAGCCCTGGGCATCGAGGATCTGCAGGAACTGGTTGGCATGACGCCGATGCGTTATCGGGCGAGAAAATCTCTCGCTGAAACCGTTTGCGATTCGGACATCACTCGGGTCACCTTTGATTTCTGGATCGATGTCTTCGAGAAGCACCAATGACGATCAAGGGATGGATGGTGAAGGGACGGATGACGAACGGATGCGCGACCCCTGCTGCAGAGGTTCGCTAGGTTAATGGATAATCCTGACGCCATCGCCCAACGCGTACGGTCTGCGGTTGGTCGGCTGGATGCCGACGTCTCGATCGTTGGTATGGAGAAACTGTCGACGCTCGCCCATAGCGCCGTCTCTCGCGTAGCGCTATCCGATGGCAGAACTGTGATCATGAAGCAGGCAGGGTCGGGAGAATTCGCCGCTGGGCTGCGCAGGGAGCTCGCGATCAACCGCGATGTGCTTTCAAAACTGCCCGAGACGGTGGCACCCGGGCTGCTTTCGGCGAGCGCCGATATTGAGGTGCCCTGGTTGGTTTTCGCGGATATCGCCGATACCCATCAATTCCTGCCGTCCGGTACGCCGCCTGCTCCCCGCCATATCGAGAAGTTCGTCAGGGCGCTCGGCAAGATCCACGCGCAGAGCATGCAGATTGATCTGGCCGAAGCGTTCGCGAACGTCCCTGGCGGCCTCTATGTAACCGATGGATCGGAACGAGCCGCGACCCTGTTGGATGCGTTTCTGCACAGCTTTGATTCAAATCGGTTTCCGCCGCGAACCTACGACCTGGTCAAGAAAATTCGCGACAACATTCCCAGGATCGTCGGTCTGCTGGCCGGGTCGTCTGCCCTGATTCATGGCGACGCCCACTTCTGGAATGCGCTCTATGCTGACGATGCCCTGGTGCTGGACTGGGCCTTAGCATCCGTAGGCCCGGGCGAAGTCGACCTTTGCCACGCCCTGGCGATGAATCTGCCGCGAGCTTTATCCAGCGAGCATGAGCCGCTGGCCCTGCGACTGTATGTCCAGACCTGTTCTGAGTCCGGCGTTGATCTTGACGAGCGCGACGTTCGGGACCGCTACCGCATCGGTCTGCTGCAGACGGTGGTCGTTGCCGTGGGGATGCAGGCGGTTGCCGGAATGCCGGACTCGGTCTGGACCCGCCTGTTCACGAACGCAGTGCACTCAGCCATCGATCACGAATCGTTGGCCTGTCTGGGTTAGTTGAACTGGCGCCCGCAGCGAACGGCGACCCGCGCACGCTGCTGATGAGAACTGATGCACAACAATTTCGGATGATCGCGCCGGAATTTTCGCTGATCCGCCGGAATTTTCGCAGCGTTGTGATCCCAGCCGTGGCGCAACGGTTTAGGTTTTGGCCCACAACCCGCTGTTTTTATTGAACTTTCCATTTTTAAAGGCGGGCTGGCGGGGTGTTGGCACGGCGAGTGCACTTATTTGGTCACACGACACTGACCGGACCAGACCGATGACCCCTATTAAGAAAGCTTCAGTTGTTGAAAAGCTCCTTGGACTCACCTTGCTGGCATTTCTGTGCGTGCCCTCGATCTCTGGCGCGAGCGCGGGTGGCCAGATGAACGAGCGCGTTCGCGCCCTGGCAGACAATCGGCCCTTCGAGATGGTGGACGTCATCGTCAGCTATAAGGACCTGCCGGACCAGGCCGAGGCGGCACGTCTCAAGGCGCTGGGCGCCGAGACTTATCGTAGCTATGGGCGCCTGCCCATGCGCGCCCTGCGCATCCCGGGGCGCGCGCTGAAAGGCCTGGCGAAAGGTAAGGGCGTCGAGTTCGTCGCCGTAGACGGCGCTGTGGAGAGCTTCACCGAGTCCGCCCGCCAGACCGCCAACCAGCCCACGTCGGGCAAACTGTCCAAACTGGATGGCACCGGGGTCACCGTGGCCGTGATCGACTCCGGTGTGGCCCAGCACCACAACGTCGAGTCGGGCCGCCAGGTCAGCCAGTTCGACTTCTTAAACGGCAATCAGCCGGGCGCCTCGGACACGGTGTCCCTGAGCGACGCTTTCGGCCACGGTACCCACGTGGCCGGGATTATCGGTGCTAACGAGGGAGGCTCGGATCGGGATAGCTATCCCTTCCGCCCCTACGTCGGCATGGCCGATGACGCCGACCTGGTCTCGCTGCGCGTACTCGATGACGAAGGACGCGGCGTGGTCTCCGATGTGATCGCAGCCCTCGACTTCATCCTGGCGCACGGCGCGAGCAGAGGCATCGAGGTGGTCAACCTCTCCCTGGGCAAGGCCGTGGAAAGTGTCCAAGCCCAGGACCCTCTGGTCCAGGCCGTTGACGCGGTCTGGGACGCCGGCTTCGTCGTGGTGGTCTCCGCCGGCAACTATGGGCGTGACGGACACTTTACGATCACCAGCCCTGGCAACTCACGCAAGGTGATCACCGTAGGTTCACTGACCGATAACGCCACCGGCAGCAATTTCAATGACGACTACGTCTCCACGTACTCCTCCCGCGGTCCGACCCTGCACGACCACGTGCTCAAGCCCGATCTCGTCGCCCCCGGTAATCGGCTGGTGACCGCGATTCCTGATGTCGCCAAGCTGCGCTCCGACCTGTCTGAGCGAGTAGTGACCTGCCGGGGTGGAGGTGACGCGGCCCAATGTGACGATGCGCTGGAGCTCTCCGGCACCTCCATGGCCGCGGCGATGGTCTCGTCCACCGTGGCGCTCATGCTCGATGAGGACCCGACGCTGTCACCGGATACGATCAAAGCCCGTCTGATGCGCTCGGCACGCAAGATCGCGGGCGATCCCACGACCACGGGCGCCGGCGTGCTCGATATCGAAGCGGCCCTGAACGACACCGGTGTCGTCACCGGCAACGCCCTGTCGCCGATGATGGCGCTCGGTACGGCCGATGATGGCAGCACCACCGTGCTGCTCGAAGACACCGCCAGCCTTTGGGGCGATGCCCAGTGGGCGGCCGGCTACCTCTGGGCCGATGGCTACCTCTGGGCGGATAGCACGGTCCAAGCCGATGGCTATCTGTGGGCTGACGGCTATCTCTGGGCCGATGGCTACCTTTGGGCCGATGGCTACCTCTGGGCGGACGGCTACCTCTGGGCGGACGGCTACCTCTGGGCCGATGGCTACCTTTGGGCTGACGGTTACCTCTGGGCCGACGGCTACCTCTGGGCCGATGCCGTGGAGGACACCTTCCCGCTCTACGCCGCCTACGGTCAGACGGTCCTGAGCGACGACTGAGCGCGGCAGGCAACGGAGCAACAGCCATGAATACGACTACGCAAAATATTCTGCCCTTCCAGGCACTGGCGGCCACCGGAATCCCGCAAGCCGATGCAGACGCGGCGGCCAGCAGGGTTCCTGCTAACGTCCTGCCCTTCCGGGCCAGGCGACGCAGCCCCAAAGCCCAGGTTCCCATGGATCAGGGCGGCAACGCCCTGCAGCGAGTCAAGGACGACTCGTTCACTCTGGGACAGCTGTGGAACGCCATTGCCGATGACCGCATCGTCAACCACTACCAGCCCCAGTACGACTTCACCACCGGCCGCACCGTGGCTGCCGAAGCCCTGGTCCGCGTCGTCGAAGAAGACGGCGAGATGCTCTACCCCGACCGCTTCATCGTCCAGGCCGAACAGAGCGGCATGATCGTCCCCCTGGGCCGGACCGTCATCCGCCAGGCCTGCCGGGATCTGGCCGGCTGGCGCCGTCAGGGCCTGGCCCTGGACCGGGTAGCCGTCAACCTCTCCGCCCACCAGCTCAAGGTCGACAGCCTGCTGGTGAGCTACATCGAGAAGATGCTCGACATCCACGGCCTGGACTTCAGCGATCTGGAGTTCGAGCTCACCGAGCGGCAGGCGCTGGACCACGATGGCCCCGGCATCGACACTCTGAACACCCTGGCTGCCCAGGGCGCCCGCCTGGCGCTGGACGACTTCGGCATCGGCTACTCGTCCGTGCACTACCTGTCGGCCCTGGACATCCGCACCGTGAAGCTGGACCGCAGCATGGTCAGCCGTCTGCCCGAAGACCGCACCACCATGGGCGTGATCCGGCATCTGCTGGCCATGGCCGAGGAGCTGGACCTGGAGGTCGTAGCCGAGGGCATCGAGACCCAGGCGCAGAACGACTACCTGGCCGAGGC
>CAMYJX010000010.1 GCA_947258825.1 uncultured Pseudomonadales bacterium | reverse complement strand
CCCAGCCGTGGGTCAACCCGGTATCGTCGGCGGATCGGCTGAAGCAAAGCCCGCGTTCGCCGGACACGATGCTGGCCGTAACCTGAGCCCGACGCGGCTCGTCAGTATCGATTTGCACGAAGTAATCGGCGTCCGCTAGTGCCCCACAGGACACTAGGTTTGCGATCAACAGAATAATGGTTATGGTCGTGCGCATAGTCTGTACAGCTTACCCTATCTGCCGTTTCACACAGGGATCAATCGAACAACAGGGAATGTTCGCTTTGGGTCGACTCCGGCCTATTGCGCTGAACAACTGAGAGGCAGGTGAGCGACGCTCACCGGACACTCAAATTCAGGGTCTCGGCGGCTAAGTTCTGCCGTGAGCGGTTATCACGACTGGTCTTCTATTACTTCGCCTGTCTCCCGACGCAGGGCCCGGTAAAGGCTGACGCAGGCAAGAATGAGCAGCACGCTCTGCGGCAGCCCGGCTGAGACCGAGGCCGTCTGCAGCGCCGTCAGACCACCGGCAAGCAACAGGCTCGCCGCCGCGGCACCCTCCGAGACGCCCCAGAACACCCGGTTGGCGATGGGCGGGTTCGGATGGCCGCCGCAGGTCACCATGTCGTCGACGAAAGATCCCGAATCTGAAGACGTGATGAAAAATATAACGACGAGAAGAATGCCCAACCATTGGGAAATTTCGGCAAGCGGCAGCGCGCCGAGCAGCAGGTGCAGCGACATGGAGACATCGCCGCTGATCTCGGCGGCAATGCCCAGGTCTCCATACAGCTCCATGTGCATGGCCGTGCCGCCGAACACGGTGAACCAGAGGAAATTGGCGAATGACGGCACCAGAAACACGTAGGCGACAAATTCCCTGATGGTTCGTCCGCGAGAGATCCTGGCGATGAAAATGCCGACAAACGGGCACCAGGATATCCACCAGCCCCAATAGAACCGCGTCCATTCGCTCTGCCAGCTGACGCTTTCCCCTACGTCGACCCAGAGGCTCGTCTCAATGACGTTCTGCAGATAGTCGCCGAGCGAGGTCAGGAAGAGTTCGATCTGGAACAGCGTCGGGCCGGCCAGGAACACGAACAGGAGCAACGCCAGCATCAGCAGGATATTGATCTGGCTTAACAACCGGATCCCACGGGCAACGCCGGTGACCGTCGAGATAGTCGCAATTACCGTGATAACCGCAATGATCAGAATCTGGTTTGTAATCCCCGATTCGAGGCCGACGAGCGCGGAAAGCCCGGAATTGATCTGCATGGCGCCGAGACCGAGCGAGGTCGCCACGCCCAGCAGCGTACCAACGACACAGAAGGCGTCAGTAAGGTGCCCGACCCAGCCGTAGATACGATCGCCGAACAGCGGATAGAGCAGTGAACGCGGTGCCAGGGGCAGGCCCCTTCGGAAGTGGAAAAAGGCCACGCCCATCGCAAAAACGATGTAGATGGCCCAGG
This sequence comes from uncultured Pseudomonadales bacterium, assembly GCA_947258825.1. Lineage (GTDB taxonomy): Bacteria > Pseudomonadota > Gammaproteobacteria > Pseudomonadales > Azotimanducaceae > UBA7803. Next base: position 37,922 of record CAMYJX010000010.1, on the reverse strand, counting down.
GATGAAAGCCCCAGTGAAAAAACGCGAAACGCATGGCCTCCGTGACAGCGGCTGCGGTTTCAGGCTGTGCCCGCGGCGGATCGACGTAGTGCAGAAGGGGCTCGGCGACGCCCCAGAAGACAAGACCCATGCCCATGCCGGCCGCGAACAGCATCGAGAACCAGGAGAAATAACCGAAATCAGGTCTCGAATCAGGCGGCCCGAGCCGGATGCGGCCGAAGCGGCTGAAACCCAGCCATATCACGAATACCAGCAGCAGGCTGACGACGGCGATGTAGTACCAGCCGAAGAACTTCGTGATGAAGGCAAGCGTCGCATCGAACACGCGGCCGGCCGTATCGGACCAGAGCGAGCCGAACAGGATGATGCCGATATTGAAACTCGCCGCGAGGGCGAAAACGGGCACGCTGACCTTTTCGCGCCAATCCTGCAGCCATGATCCCATCAAATCATGTTAGCAACGGAGCCATCGCCACCCCATGCGGGTAAACGCGTACTCAGATTCTCTGAGCAGCGGCCCTCTACGGCAGACCTATGGTCATCCCGCCATCGGCCACCATTTCCGCACCGGTGATGTAGACGCTTTCATCGGAAGCCAGATACAAAGCCAGATTGCCGATATCTCTGGTCGGGTCGCCCATGTAACCGATCGGCAGCGTCTCCTCTATGCGCGCGCGCATGGCTGCCGGATCATCCACCGCGGCAAACAGCGGATCCATGATCGGAGTGTCGATCACACCGGGGTGAATGGAATTGCAGCGAATGCCGATCCTGGCGTTCTCGAGCGCTACGGTTTTGGTCAGCAATCGGACGCCCCCTTTGCTCGCCCCATAGGCTGCGCCGCCCAGCTGCCCGCGCAGGCCAACGACCGAAGACAGGTTGATAATGGAACCCGATGGGCCGCCGGAATTCTGCTTCATCTGCCGCACCGCATATTTGCAGCCGAGAAACACACCGGTAAGGTTGACGTCCAGTACCCGCTGCCACTCATCCAAGGGCGTTTCATCTACTGGGCAGCTGCTGAAGATGCCGGCATTGTTCACGAGCACGTCCAGACGCCCATGGCGCTCCACGACATCGGCCATCACTCGCTGCCAGCCCTCTTCCAAACGCACATCCTGACTCAGGAAAGTTGCGCCCAGCGATTCGGCCACGTCTGAACCCTGCTCGCTGACGTCGGTGATCACGGTCGTTGCGCCCTCTTCCACAAACCGTTGCGCGATGCCTCTACCCAGGCCCGAGGCCCCACCTGTTACCAATGCCACCTTGTTCGCCAGTCTAGCCATGCTGCCTCCACTCAGGAATTAGAGCCTCTCTATTGCCCCTTGAACTGAGCGTCGCGCTTTTCCAGAAACGCCTGCACCCCTTCCGCGAAATCACTGCTGGCCCCCGCCTGATTCTGCAGCTGGGCTTCCAGATCCAGCTGCTGCTCGAACGAGTTCTGCCAGGTGTTCCAATAGGCTTTGCGGATCAGCGCGATGGAGCGCGGTCCGTCCGCCAGACGTCGCGCTATGTCTAGGGCGCCCGTCATGAGGGCGTCGTTGTCCTCATAAAGCCTGTTCACCAGCCCCCACTCGTGGGCGGTCTCCGCCGGCAGGCGTTCAGCAAGCATGGACAGCTCCATCGCACGCCCCCAACCGATCAGCCGGGGCAGCATGAACGTGGATCCACCGTCGGGAATCAACCCGATGCGCGCAAACGCCTGCAGAAAAAATGCCTGTTTGGACGCGCACACGATGTCGCCCATCACGGCAAAGCTCATGCCGACCCCGGCCGCCGCGCCATTGACCGCGGTAACCATAGGCATCTCGAGCTCGCGGAGCGCGAACAGCAGGGGGTGGTAGCCGCTGCGCAGACCGTCGCCCGCGCCGCCCTTACGTTCGGCTCGCGATTCGTCCTGGAGGTTGGCGCCCGCGCAGAACCCCCGACCTTCACCGGTCAGCAGCAGGCAGCGGGCACCCTTTGCAGGATTCTTGACCTCATGCACCGCATCCGCGAAGTCCGCCAGCATCTGCGAGCCCACCGCATTCATGACTTCCGGATGATTGAACTTGAGAATTGCGACCTTGCCGTCAAAGTCCAGCGACATACGTTGCATAGCGTCCCCACCGTCGTTGTTGTGCTAGTTTGTACGCCGAACCATACCTCAACTGGGAAAAAAGAGGGAACCACGGGGAAGTGAAGCTTGCCGGGCTCATGCTGGCTGGCCTGTTCGCGTGCGCGTCGAGCACCGTACATGCCGGAAATGACTGGCGGGCGCTGCATGAGAAGCTGGTGGCGATACAGTCCAGCCAGGCCGTACCGTCCATGGGTCTGGTGATCCTGGACCGGGGTCGACCGGTATTCGTCGCCGCAACCGGACATGGCACGACGACGGAAACCCCGTATCGCTGGGGATCCATCACAAAGACCGTAACCGCGCTGACGATGCTCCAGCTGCTGGCAGCGCGCGGCGTTTCACTGACGGATACCGTGGCAGGCCATTTGCCGGGAATGGTCTCAGAGTCATTGCCGGCACCGTTGCCAACAGCCGTTTTCGACAACCCCTGGGAAGCGGAGCAGCCCTTGCGGCTGGTGCATCTGCTGGAATTGACTGCTGGACTGCCCGACCTCACCGCCTCAGAGTTCAACGACAATACTCGCCTGACGCTCCAGGAGGCGCTGGCAAGGAACGCGAACCAGCGGCGGCTGCTCTGGCCGCCGGGGCTGCAACACAGCTACAGCAACGTGCCGCCAGGAATTGCCGCGGCAGTGATCGAGCGGATCTCCGGGCTCCGCTACGAGCAGGCAGTGGAGCAGCTCGTTCTGGCACCCCTGAAAATGCGCGGCGCCGGCTTCGAGCCAACGGACGATCTGCCCGGCGGCTTCCGCGCGGACGGCCTGACGGAAATTCCCTACTGGAACATGACCTTTCGTGCCTTTGGCGGTCTCAACGCCTCGCTGGACGCCATGGCCCGGCTGCTGGAGGCCCTGCTCGACGGAGGACGGCTGGCGGGCCGACAGGTGCTCGATTCGGTCGCTGTACGCCGGCTGTTCCGGGCCGAATCGAGCCTGGGCGCGCGAGCCGGATTGCAGGTCACCTACGGGGCAGGTCTCTACGGCTGGGTCAGCGGCGGCCACCTGTTCTATGGGCACGGCGGCGACGCCGACGGCTACCGCTCGCGCTTGGGCTTGCTGCCGGGCGCCGGCCGCGGCTATCTGCTGGTCATAAATTCCGACAATCCCGGGGCACTGCGCAGGCTTCAGAAGCATGTCGAAGCCGCGCTTACAGCCGACCTGCCGCAAGCTGAGGCGCCAGAGCCCGTCCCGGTCTCTGCACAAGCGCTGAGCCTTCTGACAGGCACCTACTACCCGTCTTCCACCCGCTTTCAGATCAGCCGCTGGCGGTCGGGCGACCGGCCGACCGCCGAAATCAGCATCCATCAGGGGCAACTGATCTTCGTCAGGGGCAACCGCCGCCAGAGCCTGGTTCCCATGGGCCGGGACCGTTTCCGGCGTCCTGACGATCCAGCGGTTTCCGTGGTCTTCACCCACTTCGAAGACCGTCTTTACCTGCAGGGAGAGCTGGGTAATTTCGTGCGCGTGCGCCCGGACGGCTGCCCCGGCTTTATCCTCGGGTGCGATTCGTGATAATCAGTACATCTGAAGGAGAAACCGCTTTGAGCGCCCAGAACATGCAAGCCGTCAAAATCGCTGAGTCGTTTCAGGAAGAAATTCGCTCGCGGGCGGCAGACATCGAAGCCGCCCGGCGCCTGCCCGAAGATCTGGCCCTTCGAATGGCCGACGCCGGGCTGTTCCGGCTGCTGGTCCCAACGGCATACGGGGGAACGCAGGTGCATCCCCGCGAGTTCTTCGACTCGCTCATGGCCACGGCCCGCGCCGATGGCGCGGTGGGCTGGTGCCAGATGATTGGCGCAACCACCGGCCTGCTCGCCGCGTCGCTGCCCGACGAGTGGTCCCGAGCCATGTACGGCGATCACCCCAACTGCATCAGCACCGGCGTCACCGCGCCAATGGGCCGCGCGATCCCGGAGAACGGGGGATACCGCATCTCGGGACGCTGGCCGTTCGGCAGCGGCTCGCAGGTCTCCCACTGGATCTGCGGTGGCTGCCTGATCATGGAAAACGGCGAGCCGCGCAAGGATGCCCGGGGGGCTCCCCAGTCCATGCTGGCATTTTTTCCCGCCGAAGAGGTGACCATTCACGATACCTGGTACACCTCGGGCCTTTGCGGCACGGGCAGCCACGACATCGAAGTGTGCGACGCCTACGTGCCGGAGGGTCGCTGTGCGGTTCTGGGCGGACAGCCGCGGGTCGATGCGCCCCTGTATCGTTTCCCCACCATCGGCCTGCTGGCTCTGGGCGTGTCAGCTGTCGCTCTGGGTATCGCCCGGCAGGCCGTTGACGCCTTTGTCGAACTGGCGACCAGGAAGGTTCCCACGGGAACCACGCGTACCCTGGCGCAACGTTCCGCCGCGCAGAAAGATCTGGCCAGGGCAAAGGTGCTGGTGGGGGCGGCTCGCGCCTACACCTACGAGGCCATCGACCAGGCATGGGCGGCAGCGGAGACCCAGGGCCGCCTGGGCAGAGACATCAAAGCCAACCTTCGGCTCGCAGCCACCAACAATGCCTGGTCGGCAGCAGAAGCCGTCGACCTTCTCTATCACGCGGCCGGCGCTTCCGCCATCTATGAGAGCAGCCGGCTGCAGCGCTGTTTCCGGGACGTTCACGTGGCCACACAGCACATCATGGTGGCCCAACCCACCTTCGAGGTGGTGGGCAAAGTGCTGCTCGGCATCGACCCCAAGACGCTGCTCTGATGCTCATTGGCACGCTGGCGTCGCCGCGGCTGCTCACGTCGACGCACTCCCAGAGGGCCGAGACGGTGGCGCGCATCGTTGACAGCGGCATTGATCATGTATTCGTTGCGGATCATGTGAGCTTCCACGTCGGCGCCGGAATGGACGGCCTGATCAACGCCGCTACCCTGACCGCCCTGCATCCCGGGCTGAAGGTCTGCGTGGGCGTCTACCTGCTGGCGTTGCGGCACCCGCTGCCAGTTGCCCGGCAGCTGGCGACCCTGGCGGACTCGGCGCCGGGGCAGCTGATCATGGGCATCGGCGTCGGCGGCGAAGACCGCAACGAGATCGCCATGTGTGGCGTCGACCCCGCCACCCGGGGTCGACGCACGGATGAGGCGCTGACCGTCGTGCACGGCCTGCTGACCGGCGAGCCCATGGATTTCCGCGGCGAGTTCTTCGAGTTCGAGAAAGGCTGGATAAAGCCTAAACCGGCTTCCCCCATCCCTTTCGTCATCGGCGGCCGGGCCGATGCCGCCCTGCGGCGCGCTGCCCGTTTCGGCGATGGCTGGCTCAGCGTATGGACATCGGCCCGGCGCTTTGGCGAGGTGGTGAAGCAGATCGATGCCGAAGCCGCGACCCTGGGCCGGCCGCGCCCGGCGCTGCACGGGCTGCAGGTCTGGACCGGCATCGACAAGGACCGTGACCGGGCGCGCGCCCGGCTGGCCAGGGGCATGGAAGACTTCTACCGGGTACCCTTCGAGCGCTTCGAAAAATACAGCCCCTACGGCAGCCCCGCAGAGGTAGCGGCGTTTCTGGCCCCGTACCGTGATGCCGGCTGCGAGTTGTTCAACATCATGCCGGTGGCCGATTCGGAGGAAGCGGGCATCGCCGCGGTGGCGGAAATCCGCGAGCGGCTGAACTGACGGCGATGGCACACACCCACAACCATGAGCACCGGCATCACGGCCACAACCATGGCCACAACCATGGCCACGGGGCCGACATCCGGGACGAAAAACTGCTCGGCCGGGCCTTCCTGCTCATCGCCGGATTCATGGTGGTGGAGGTCGTCGGCGGGCTGATGGCAAACAGCCTCACGCTGCTGGCCGATGCCGGCCACATGTTCCTGGACGCGACGGCCCTCGGCTTTTCCTGGTATTCACTGCGGCTGTCCAGACGCAGCGGGGACCATAATCTGAGCTACGGGTACCATCGCTATCAGGTTCTCGCCTCGTTCATGAACGGCTTGACCCTGCTGGCCCTGGTCGCCTGGATTCTGGTGGAGGCCTATCGCCGGCTGCTGGCCCCCGAGGGCATGCTGCCGATTCCGGCCCTGCTCGTGGCCACCGCTGGTTTCATCGTCAACATCGTCGCGTTCCGATGGCTGCATCACGCCCAGGATACGGCCACGGTTCGCAGCGCGGCTCTGCACGTGCTCGGCGACCTCCTGGGGTCCGCGGCCGCCATCGTCGCCGCCTTGACCGTCTATCTGACCGGCTGGCTCTATGCCGACCCGCTGCTTGCCATCGTCATCGCCGCCATCCTTGGGCGCGGCGCCTGGCGCGTGCTCAAGGAATCGGTGCACATTCTTCTGGAAGGCGTTCCCGACGGCATCAATCTGAAAGAAATCAGGGGTACCCTGACGGCCCGGGTGCCCGAGGTACATGAAGTGCATCATGTTCACGCCTGGGCGCTGACCGCGGAGAAACCGCTGGTCACCCTGCATGCCACAGTGGACGAAGACAGCGACCTGGGCAACGTGATGGAACGGCTTAAAGCGGTGCTCCAGAACGAGTTCGGGATCGATCACTCGACGATTCAAGTGGAACACGGCCCCTGTCCGGACGACTGAGCCGGCAGGCGCCCGTTAGAACGGAAAGCCCATGACCAAGCCCGGATACACCGGTTTCAGACACGTGATCGCCGCCGCCGGCTACTCGTTGAGCGGATTGCGCGCAGCCTGGCAGCACGAGTCCGCGTTCCGCCAGGAATGCATGCTGGGCATCCTCATGCTGCCCCTGGCGTTTCTGCTGGGGCAGAACCTGGCCCAGACCGCCCTGCTCATCGCCGTATGTTTCCTGGTGCTGATCGTCGAGCTGCTGAATTCGGCGATCGAAGCCGTGGTGGATCGGGTGGGCCACGAGCACCACGAGCTGGCCGGTCGGGCAAAGGACATGGGGTCTGCGGCGGTGGCGTTGAGCCTGCTCCTGGTGTGGGTCACCTGGGGTCTGGTGGCGATTCAGCGCCTGCTCTGAACCGGCCGTCCTCGAGGGCTATCGCGGGGACAGCCACGGTTCGCGCGGTCGCTTCAGCCGAGCAACTCGTTGGCGCGGTCGATCAGAGGCGTCATGGACAGCTTGGTCTCCTCCCACAGCGGATCGGGACGTTTGCCCCGGCGATGCAGCGAGAGGTTCAAGCCGGTGATGATGGCGAATTTGTAAGCGGCCAGCGCCCTGAACCAGTTGAGTTCCGGCAACGGCGCGCCCCAGGCCTCGCTGTAGAGGCGAATCAGCGTTTCAGGGTCGAGAAACGTCGGGCGCACAGCGCCTTCCGTAGCCCAGGCCTGGGGATCGCTGAAGGTCGCGATCCATCCCAGATCATTCAGGGTGGCACCTACGCCGCACAGCTCCCAATCGATGACCGCCAGCAGCCTCGCGTCGGGCGAGCAGAACAGATTGGCCACCTGGAAGTCGCCGTGAAAAATGCCCACCGGTGCGCCCGTCGGCAGCTGGTCCAGCAGCTTCTGACGCACAAGGGGCACGTCCTTGAGCCGTTCCGGATCGGCAGCCCGCTCATAGAAACGGTCCCAACGGGTGACGTCTTCATCAAAAGGCAGCGGATCGCCCAGATAGCTGGCCTCGGCCGAGTCCACCTTATGAATACCCGCCAGCGCCGTCATTATCTGCCGACCCAGCTCCAGGAGCTGGCTGTCAGTCAGCCGGGTACCCCATTCTCCTTCCCCGAGCCGCAGCACGTCACCTTCCAGCCAGGGCACTACAAAGTATGGGCTGTCGAACCATTCCAGATCGTCTCCGGACCATTTCACCGAACAGTGAGGGACCTCGGTTCGGTCCAGGGCGTTCAACACCGCCACCTGCCTGAGCACGTCCGCGGTGCCCACCCAGTTGACGTTGGGCGGCGGCAGGCGGATGAACCAGGAATCTACGCCCGCATCCGTCTCCACCCTGAAGCCGTAGGCGAAGCCCGCGTGGCCGGGCATCTTGACCACATCGAAGATCCTGACCTCGTCCGTGCCGTACCGGTTGCAACAAAACGGATGCAGCCGATCCGTCAGCTCCGACAGTTCCATGGTTACTCCCTTTCCAGTTTCCTATGTCCCGCCCGTGTCAGGCCGGAGCGTTCCCCGGGTAGCGCTCGCGAAGCACCCGCTTGAGTATCTTGCCGCTGGGGTTGCGCGGGATTTCCTCGATGAACACCACCCCTTTGGGTTGCTTGTAGCCAGCCATTTTTCCACGGCAGAACTCGATGACGTCCGCCTCGGTCAGGGCGTCACTCTTGCGGACCACGATCGCCAGGGGTGACTCCCCCCACTTCTCGCTGGTTTGACCGATGACGGCAGCATCCAGGATATCCGGGTGAGTTGCCAGCGCCCCCTCGATCTCGGCAGGGTAAACGTTCTCACCACCGGAAATGATCATGTCTTTGATTCGGTCCTGAATCGAGACGAACCCTTCTTCATCCATGACCGCCACGTCGCCGGTGTGCAGCCAGCCGTCCTTCAGCGTCTCCGCGGTGGCGTCAGGACGGTTCCAGTACTCTCGCATGACATGGGCGCCACGTACCAGCACCTCGCCCGGCTCCCCCGGCGCGCAGGTTTCTCCCGCATCATTGACCAGCTTGACGTCCGTATGGAAAAACGCCTGGCCGGTAGAATCGGGCTTGCGCAGAGCATTTTCGCTGGTCATGACACACGCCGGACCACAGGATTCCGTGAGGCCGTATACCTGCAGGATGCCGATGTCCATGTCGTGATACTTCTGGGTGAGCGCAACGGGGACGGGTGCGGCTCCGGTCATGATCCAGCGTACGGCGCTGAAGTCGAAACGTTCGAAGTCCTCCACCTGAAGCATGAAATTCAGCATGGCAGGCACCATGAGCCCTGTGGTGATCTTCTCCCGCTCGATCAGCTGCCAGGCCAGCAGGGGATCAAAGCTGCGCATGACGACCGAGGTCGCACCCCGGTAGACGTTGACTGCCAGCGGCGTCAGCGCACCGACGTGGAACATCGGTAACGCGCCCAGATAGCGGTCGGCGTCGTGGTAATCCGAGTTGGCGGCTATGGTGAGGATGGCCCAGATCGCGCTGGCGTGGGTATGCACTACTCCCTTAGGCAATCCTGTGGTACCCGAGGTGTACATGATGTAAAGCATGTCTTCATCGGCAGCCCGGGGTTCGGGCTCGCTTTCGGGCCCCGCGTCCCGGAACGCTTCGTAGCTTTCGGCAAAGGGCGCTGTCTGCTCGCTGCCGGTCACCTGCAGCCAGTGAGTAACCTCCGTCTTCTCGCCGCGAGCGTGGAGCTCGGCCACGGATTCCAGAAACTCGTCGCCGTAGATGAGCCGTTGGGTACCGCTGTCTTTCAGTATGAACTCCAGCTCGTCGGGTACGAGCCGCCAGTTCAGCGGCACCACCACGGCGCCGACCTTGGCCAGGGCAAAGTAGGCCTCCATGAATTCTGCACTGTTCATCAGCAGCAGCCCGACCCGTTCTCCCCGCTCCAGGCCGGCAGCCACCAGGGCGTTGGCCAGCCGATTGCTGCGGGCATTGAGCGCCCTGAAGGACAGGCGCAAATCGGCATGGCTGTCGACGTAACCTTCCCGCTGGGGCGTCAGAAACGCCCGCTTGGTCAAGAACAGACCAAGATTGTTCTGCATGATCACTCCCCCCTTATCTGTTGCTCTGCGTACGTACTGCGAATCGGTGCATTTTGGGCAATTCACCGGATCCTGTGAAGTAGCCCGCCAATCCCGGAGGCGAAGGGCCCTGCTGCCAGGCCCGGCCCAGCGGCAGCCGGCGTGCTGGTGCGTTGCAACAACTGGATACAAAAAAAACGTAGCAGGTAACAAAAAATCGGCATGCCAGCTCTTGCTGCACTGCGCAAAATCAGTAGAATGCCGGGCAGATACAGGGCCGCTGAACTAGCGAACCCGAACCGAACAGGCGTGGCGCGGTGTCTCTCTCCCCTTCCTCCCTAGCCGCGAAGACAGTACCTCAATGTGCTGTCGCCACGCCTTCTTTTTTTCGTCGACCCAAGCCCGTACACCCTGCCGCCTCGTCCAGCCGGTCCTGTACCGGACACCGATTCCATCCCGGCCTGCGAACTGGACAAGTCGCGCATCGGCTGTACAATTCTGTACGGGCTCTGTACAGGTCAGGCGGGTGGAAGACGAAGAAGACCTATACCGCATCGGCACGGTAACCAAGATGACGGGAATCGCCGTCGAGCGCTTGCGCGCGTGGGAAAGACGCTACGGCCTGATACCCGCACACCGCTCCGGCAAGACCCGCTTCTACAGCAAGGCCCAGCTCGACCGGTTGATCAGAATCAAGCGGCTCATCGACCAGGGGCATCCCATCAGCACCCTGGTAGAGCTGGATGATGAACAGCTGCAGGCACGCCTGACCACACACCGCGAAGCCAGCATGAAACCGGCGATCGCCGGCCTGATCGGCCCGAACCTGCTGGTCCTGGAGCACCAGCAGACCGAGCCGGCGCGCCTGGACGTGCGGGCAAGGTGGGCAAATGCGGATGCGTTTTTTGCCGACCAGTCAGGAACCGAAGCGCTGGACGTGGTGGTGGTGCAGCTGCCGGTGCTGCTCACCCATATCGTCGAGAAAATCGCCGGTTTCCAGCCGAAATCGCGCATCGTAGCCATCTATCAGTTCGCTACGCCGCGACACCTTTCGGACGTGCAGGAGCTGGGAATTCCCACTCTGCCGTGGCCGACGTCATGGACCGAAATCGAGCACGCCTGCGCGACCACAGCGGGAATGCCCCTGCGGGCAGCCCGAGCAGCGGAACGCCGGTTTACGGACGAGGAACTCATCGCCATCGCCGCCAGCACCGACAATGCCACCGGATGTCCGCAGCATCTGGTAGAGCTGATAAGCGGCCTGAATGCTTTCGCCGACTACAGCGAGAGCTGCATCGAAGATGAGGGGCAGCAGGACCTGTACGTCAGAGTCCACACGGATACCACCCACGCTCGCGCGCAGTTGGAGCTGGCGCTGGAGGTGCTGGTGGATGCTGAACAGCTGCTCGCCACACCAAACTGAACAAAACCTGTACAAAAATTAAAAAAGGTGTTGACAGGCCGGCTTGTACTGTACACAATAGCCCCATATTCAGTTCAGGCGTGCAAACAACTTCAGCAGTCCTCCCTTTCAAGTGTCCTTCCCCCAGAAGACGAAGTTGTACTCAGCGGTTCTTACCTCTGACACGCCTTTTTTATTCTGAACTCCTCAAGACGGAGTTCCAACGGCGCCCCACAAGGGCGCCGTTTTTCGTTCTGGCGCCCGTTTCACACCGAATCAATGGAAAAAGTGGCAGGCTCTGCTTGTCTAAAAGGAAGAAAACAAATCGGCTGCCCATGAGGCGGCCGCTGGAAGCGCCAGCGCAGCGCGGGCGCAGCGCGTGCGCAGCGCGGGCGCAGCCCAATAGGCACAATCCAGGTATCAACCCCGAGCATCGCCGTGACCGACTTTTTTCGCCGGACTGACACCCCGCTCTGCAGAGAACTGCTGGGCCTTATATGCGCTGGCCTGCTGGCGGGCTGCGGCGGTGGCGGCGGCTCCAGCGACCCCGCACCGGCGGCGCCAACCAACCAGCAACCGGTGGCTTCTTTCACCCTGTCTCCGAGTACGGGTCCCGCTCCGCTCACCGTCACGGTCGACGGCTCTGCTTCCGCGGATTCCGACGGCGTCATCCTCAGCTATCAGTGGGAATTCGGCGACAGCTCAAATCCGACCACCTCTGTGGGCACCGTCGCCCGTTTCACCTACGACGAGCCGGGCGACTACAGCATTCGTCTGCAGGTGATCGACGATGGCGGCGCCGCGGGAACGGAGACGCGAACCGTGCAGGTCACCGAAGCAGTGGGGACGGCAACGCTCACGGGCAGCATCCAGATACTGTCATCCAGCGCCATCGACGCCGACGTCAACGATCGACTGACCGTGACCACGGCCAATAACGATTTCACCACCGCTCAACCACTGAACAACCCCGCGGTAGCGGGTGGTTTTGCCAACCTGCCCGGAACCGGAGAAGGCACGGGTAACCTGTTCGCTGCCGGAGATGCTGGAGATTTCTATCAGATCACCCTGGCCGGCGGCGAAAATATTGTGCTTGTCATCGCGGATTCCGGCGCCGACCTGGACCTGCGGCTGTGGAACAGCGGTCAGCAGCTGGTTGATGCGTCCGCGGGGGTCGGAGATTCCGAGAGCCTCTCTGCGCCTGGTCCGGGCAGCTACTTCATCGAGGTGGTGCCGGTCACCGGCGCCAGCAACTACGTGCTCTCGGTGGGCCAGGAGCTGACGCCGCTGGCGCGTGGTCCGTCCCGCCTCAGCGACCCCTTCATTGCGGATGAAATCGTTGTCCAGAGCAAGGACGCCACCCTGGGCCGGCGTCATGGCTTGGCCGAAAAGAGCAGATCAGGGCGACTGGCCATGTTCGGACTGCAGCACCGCTCACGCTCCGGACCCAACGGCGGAGCCGGGGGAGGGCTGTCCAATCAGCTGGACGGGCTTCCAGCCGGCGGTTCCTGGAGCCGCGAGCAGATGCGCAAGTACGTCACGCTTCTGACGCTGAAGCGGCTGGCGCGCGACCCCGCAGTAGAAATCGCGGAGCCGAACCTGATGCGCTTTGCGCTGCTTACCCCCAACGACCCCTTCTACGCCTATCAATGGCACTACGAAAGCGCCAATCTACCCCTCGCCTGGGATCTGACCACCGCCAGCGACCCGGGCGACGACGTGGTGGTAGCCGTTATCGATACCGGCATTCTCAGCAGCCACCCCGATCTGATCGGGCAGCTCAGCGTAGACGGCTATGATTTCATATCGGACCCTGCCAGAGCGCGTGACGGAGACGGCATTGACGCAGACCCCGAGGATGCCGGAGACCTGGCGTTAGGCGGATCAAGCAGCTACCACGGCACCCATGTCGCCGGCACCGTTGCGGCCCGGTCCGACAACGCCTTGGGGGTCGCCGGAGTCGCCTGGGGCGCGAAGATCATGCCGCTGCGGGTGCTCGGGGTGAACGGTGGCAGCAGCTACGACGTCGCCCAGGCGATCCGTTACGCGGCGGGGCTCAGCAACGACTCCGGTCGCGTGCCATCGCGAAGAGCAGACGTCATCAACCTCAGCCTGGGGAGCAGCTTTTCCACACAGATTGAGCAGGACGCCATCACCGACGCGCGGGCAGCCGGCAGCATCATCGTCGCCAGCGCTGGTAACGACGCTTCGGAGCTGCCCGTCTACCCTGCCGCCTACACGGGCGTCGTCAGCGTCAGCGCCACCACGATAACCAAAGCGCTCGCCCCCTACTCGAACTTCGGCGCCAACGTGGACATCGCGGCGCCCGGCGGCAACTCGGCCACGGATCTGAACGCCGACGGTATTGGTGACGGGGTGATCAGCACGCTGGCAGAAACCGACGCCAACGGCAGCCTCCGGTTCGGCTACGCAACCCTCAGCGGCACCTCAATGGCAGCGCCCCATGTCAGCGGCGTCATCGCGCTGATGAAGTCGGCGCATCCGGCCCTGAATCCCGACGAGCTGGACCTGGCGCTGCTGGCAGGGGATCTGACCGACGATCTGGGCTTACCCGGACGGGACGACCAGTATGGCTACGGCTTCCTCAACGCGCAGCGATCCGTGCTGACGGCGCTGGAGCTGGCTTCAGGCCAGGGCAGCGACCCGGGCCCCATCGTCAGCGCGTCGGCAAGCACGCTGAACTTCGGCGCGTTCACGAGCACGCTTCAGCTGACCGTCCAGAACGTCGGCACCGGCACTGTCCAGGTTCTGAGCATTACCGCAGACCAACCCTGGCTCGCCGTAGCGCCTGAGGCCGTGGACGGCAGCGGTCTGGGCACCTACGCCCTGACCCCGAGCCGCAGCGGGCTCGGCGACGGCCTGTACTCGTCGACCCTGACCATCGACACCGACGCCAACGATCTGACGGTGCGAATACTGATGCAGGTATCGAGCATCGACCTGGCTGCAGATGCCGGTCTGCACTACGTGATCCTGGTAGACGAGCTCGGCAACACGGCAGCGCCAGCGGTGCTGGTCAACGCCGACGACGGCAACTACGACTTTTCCATCCCCAACGTGCCGCCGGGCCAGTACCGGATCTTTGCCGGGTCGGATTCGGACGACGACGGGTTTCTCTGCGACGGCGGGGAGGCCTGCGGCGCCTACCCCACCCTGGACCTGCCCGAGCGCATCAGCGTAAACGGCGACCGCAGCGGGCTGAATTTCGTCTCGGGGTTCCGAGTCAACCTGACCACGTTTTCCGCACAAGCGCCGCGAGAACCTGACGCGGGAATACCGTTCTCTCGCCCGGCCAAGACCGTGAGGCACGCTACTGTAGAATGACGAAGACGCCCACCATGCAGACCACACGATGAAACATCCGACCATGCCGTCTCTGTTCTTGAAGTGGTTGCCAAAGGCATTGCAGCGGCAATGGCCGCTGACGCTGCTGGCCTTGGGCATGGCCGGCTGCGCAGGCCCGACACCCATTGAAGCCGTCGCCGTGCTGCAGCACGGTCAGTGCCAGAGCGTCGATGCCGGCGTAACCAGAGTGGATTACGCTGACCTGGCACGCATCCGCGGCTCCAACCTGCTCTCGCTGTCCAAGCCGGAAGGCGAAGGGACCACCGACCTGCTGCTGGTCGCCATCTCTCGAGGCCAGCAACCGACCCCGGGCTACGCGCTGGCACTGGATTCAGCCTTTGCGGAAGGCACTACGGCGCTGATCCGGGTCATCTGGGATTCACCGCCCAACGACGCGGTGCTGGCACAGGTGATCACCCACCCGTGTCTGGTGGTGGGATTACCCTCGGCCTCCTTCAGCAAGGTGCGAGTGATGGATCAGGATCACGCGGAGCTGGGCAGGCTTACCCTCCCATAGCCCGCGCGCTCAGGGAGCAAGCAGGGCCAGAGCCGCTGCGGCCCGCTGATGGACGCTGTTTTTGTAGGCTTCCAGATCCATGTCCCGGTTTTCACCCATCGCGCCCACGAGGTAACGCTTGTACACCCCCTGACCGATGGCGGCCAGCCGCCAGTGGGAAAACGCCCGGTAGTAGTTGATGCCGGAAAGATCCCGACCCGTTGCCGCTGAGTAACGGTCGCAAAGCGCCTCCCGGGTGGGGAAGCCTCCAGCTGCGGTAGGAACCGCCGGGATGAGCTCGGTTCCCGGCTCACCCGGTTGCACCCAGGAGTTGAGCAGGTAACCAACGTCGGCGAGCGGATCCCCCAGGGTACAGAGCTCCCAGTCGAGCAGGGCGAGGATACGACCGTCCTGAACGATCATGTTGCCCAGCCGATAATCTCCGTGGACGATGCTCGCGCCGATCTGCTCCGGCATCTGCGTTTCGAGCAGCTGAGCCGTTTCTTCCATCTCCGGTATCTCATGGGTTTTGGACGCTTCCCACTGCTTGTTCCAGCGCTTCAGCTGTCGCGCCAGGTAGGCCTCCTTGCGGCCGAGCTCACCCAGGCCGACCTGGTCAGGATCCAGCAGGTGCAGCTTTGCGAGGACGTCGATCACGTCCATGCCCAGGGCGTCGCGCTCCTTGTCGGCAAGTTGCGAGGCGACATCGCTGTCGTGCAGCACCGGGCCGTCCACGTAGCCCATCACGTAAAACGGAGCGCCGTTCACCTCAGGGTCTTGGCAGAGGCCAAAAGTAGGCGCTACCGGAACTTCGCTACCGGCGAGCGCCGAAACGATGCGATGTTCCCGCCCCATGTCGTGGGCACTTTCCAGCACGTGACCCAGGGGCGGCCTGCGCAGCACATAGGCCGCACCGCGGGCATCGACAAACTTATAGGTGAGGTTGGAGTGCCCACCGGCAATCAGGCTGAAAGCCAGAGGCGGCTGCAGGTCCGGTATCGCTTCGCAAAGCCAGCGGGTCACCGGTTCTGCACGGATGCCCTCCAATCCCTGCTCCGTGCCGGCTGTTTTCTTATCGGTCTCTTCGTTTCGGGACATGGCGTGCCCTCCGCTAACCCACCCAACAGACCGCCACTGTAATCGAACCCTCAGAGAATTGTCATGGCATGACATCGATCCGATCCCAGGGAGCTGCCACATCAGCGGCACTTCAAAATGCCCCTGGCTTCGCTGTTTTCGCAACGCGCCAATAGTATCCTCAGCACGATGATCCCTGGCACGCCCAGACGCGTAGAACGACTTCTCCTGGCTGGTCTCTTACCCTGCCTCGTTGCATGCGTCACGCCAGATATCGGCGGTCCGGTCGCACCGCGGGACGATCCGGACGCGGGGCTGCTCACCCTCCCTTCCGGCACCAGCGTTGCCGTCTACCCCGCGGAGCTCGGCTACACCGGAGAGGCCACCTACCACTGGCCGGACGGTCGAATCTACGAGGGAAACTGGATCGATGGCGCCCCCGAAGGCATCGGCACCGAATCAACGCCGGATGGCGAGGTCTACACGGGCACTTTCCAGAGCGGCCTGAGGAACGGACACGGAGAATTGACGCTGTCCGATGGCAGCCAGTACGTGGGCGGCTTCAGCCAGGGTACGCGTGCCGGGGAAGGAACCCTTAGAGACGCATCAGGCCTGTTTCGAGGACAGTGGCTGGACGATCTGCGCGAAGGGTTCGGCGAGTTTCACGGCAATGACGGCTCCACCTATCGAGGGACGTGGGAACGGGGGGTGAAGAGCGGCTACGGCAGCTACACCCGGGCGAACGGCTATCGTTACGAAGGCGACTGGTCGGCGGGCAAGCCGGATGGATTCGGTGAGATGGAGACAGCCAACGGCTCGAGCTACGCGGGAAGCTGGCAGGCTGGCATGCGCTCCGGATACGGGCGCGCGGTTGCTCCAGGGAACCTGGTCTACGAAGGGACCTGGGTGGCGGACGAGCGTCAGGGGTACGGCCTGGAAACCCGTCCCGACGGCAGCAGCTACCAGGGTGAGTGGCTCGCGGACAAACGCGATGGTCAGGGCCGGGAGCAGCATGCCGATGGTACTTACCACGATGGCGCCTGGGAGCAGAATCGGGTGCTCGGTCCCGGCATAAGAAAGGATCTGGCCGGCATAGAAATAAGCGGCATCTGGAACGGGGATCTGGTCTCCACCGGACTGATCATCCTGCCTACCGGGCTCGAGTATGCCGGACCACTGTTCCGCGAGTTCAATACCCGAGTATCGCCACGCCTTCAGCAGTGGATGCATAAAGCTGCCTCCAGGGGCGACCCGTACGCCCAGCTGATGCTGGGCGGGATGTATCTCGACTTCTCAGACCCCGCTCCGGATGAGGCGACCGCGCGACGATGGCTGGAGCCCGCCGCTGAAGCCGGCATCGCCGAGGCCATGTACCGACTGGCCGTCACCTGGGCCGACGACAACCCCTCACGAACGCTGGCGCTGCTGGTGGAAGCCGCCGGCCGGAAACATCCAGGCGCCAACGGGCTTCTCGGCGAGTACTACCAGCTGGGCAAAGGTGTTCCCCGCAATCCCGAGACGGCGATGCGCTATTTCGAGCAGGGTATGGCCGCGGGCAGCCTGCGCGCGCGCAACAACCTGGCATGGCTTCTGGCAACCAGCGCCAACGCAGAAATCCGCAACCCGACACGGGCCATCGAAATCATCGGCCCCATCGCTTTGTACTCTGGCAGCTGGCAATATCTGGACACCCTGGCGGCGGGACATGCAGCGGCAAGTCGCTACGCCGTTGCGACCCGCATCCAGCGGCAAGCGCTGACCGCAGCCGCAGACGACCCGACTGCAGACACCGAGTTGGAACGGCTGGCCATGCAGCATCGACTGACCCTCTACGAGTCCGGCAACAGCTACATCGACCCCTGACACCGGGACGGCCTCATGAAACAGCAAACCCGAACGAACTGGCCTTTTCTGCGCAGCGAGAGCCTGACGATTAAGCGAGCGGAAGGGGTACATCTCTACACCGCCGATGGCAGAGCGATTCTCGACGCAGCAGGCGGCGCCATCGTCAGCAATATCGGCCACGGCCGAGCCCGCGTTGCGAAGCGGGTTGCCGAAGTCACCGCCGACTGCACGTACGTGGTGCCGCCCTGGACCACGCCGTCGCGACAGGCCCTGGTGGAAGCGCTGGAAGCCAACTGGCTGCCCGAGGGCCTGCGCCGCATCCACATCACCTCCGGCGGGTCCGAAGCCGTCGAAGCGGCGGTGAAGATGGCGCTTCAATATCACGCGGCTCGAGGCGAACCCGAGCGCAGGCAGATCATCTCGCGCAGCGTTTCGTACCATGGCACCACCCTGGCAACGACGTCGCTGAGCGGTCACCCGGCGCGCAAGCGCGGGTTGGATCACGCACTATCTACCTATATCACCGTACCCACGCCCTACCCGCTGCGCTGCCCGCTGGGAACGCACCATGCGGATGCAGGAGGCTTCTACATAGAAAACCTGCGCAGCACCATCCTGTCTGAAGGCCCGGAAAACATCGCCGCGCTGCTGGCCGAACCCATCACCGGATCAAGCGGCGGCGCCCTGGTGCCGCCCGACGACTACTGGGCTGCAGCGCGGGAAATCTGCGATGAGTTCGGCCTGCTGCTCATTCTCGACGAGGTCATGACCGGCTTCGGTCGAACCGGGAAAACGTTCGCCTATCGACACTGGGACATCGAGCCCGACATCCTGATATCCGGCAAGGGTCTGGCCGGCGGCTATGCGCCCTTAGGCGGCGTCTTTGCCTCGGAAGCGGTGGGCTCGACCCTGCAGGACGCGGGAATGAACGTGATGTTCCACACTTTCGGAGCCCATCCAGCGGCCTGCGCCGCGGGGGCCGAAGTCCTGAACATCATGGCGGAGGAACAGCTGGTCGAGCAGGCCGCACGTAAAGGCGAACGTCTCAAGCTGCTGCTGCACGAGGCCTTCGACCAGCATCCCCACGTGGCGGAAGTCCGCGGCCAGGGTCTGCTCCTGGCCATCGAAGTGGTCAGAGACCGGGCGACGCTCGAGCCGTACGCGGAGCGCGACGCCATATCCAACCGCATCGTCGGCAAGGCCCTCGGGAAAGGCGTTTTCTTCTACGGGGGCGGGACCGGCGACGTTCGCGATATCGTCTGCATGGGACCCGCCTTCGTCATCGAGGAAGCGCACCTGACAACCATGGTCGAGGTGTTGCTGGAAGCGGTAAACGAGGTAACCACTTGAGCCAGGCAACCGGCCCCGATCCGGGATCTGCCAAGGGCTCGGGCTTAAGCTCCAGTCTTGGCTTCATGGGCGGCGTGGGTCTTTTTTTTGACGGCGCCCGGATCGCCCGCCAGCCGGGGCTGGCACGCTACGCATGGCTACCTGCCCTGCTCAGCCTGACAATCATCGTCGCCGGCCTGGCTCTGGCCTTCGGCTATACAAACGAATTTTCATCCTATCTGGTGGCGCAGCTGCCCGCGTGGCTGGATTTCCTCCACCTGATCCTGGTGCCCCTGATCTACCTGTTGGGCGTGCTGATCGGCGCCTGGCTGTTCGGTTTTCTGGCTGTAATCATTGCCAGCCCGTTCCTCGGCTATCTGTCCATCGAGGTCGAAACCGCGCGGTTCGACACAGCGCCGCAGCACGATCCGTCCTTCCTGCACGGTGTAATCAGCGCGCTCGGTCGGGAGCTGCGCAAGCTGGGCTACTACCTGCCGCGCCTGCTGGTCGTGCTGGTGCTGTCCCTCATACCCCTGCTCAACGTGGCGGCGCCGCTGCTCTGGTTTCTGTTCGGCGCCTGGACCCTGGCCGTTCAGTTCTGCGACTACCCCACCGAGAACCGCGGGCTGCCGTTCCGCGACACCCTCGCCCTGCTCAAACGCAATCGAGCCGCAGCCCTGGGTTTCGGCAGCTGCGCAACTCTGGCCATGGCGATCCCCATCCTCAACTTCCTGATGATTCCCGTCGCGGTGGCCGGCGGCACGCTGCTTCACCATCGGATCCGGGCGCAGACCCTCCCCCGCGCAGGCTGAGGTCTGTAATTTGAGGATGACACGTTTTCGGTGCGCGCTGGATGAAAGCATTTCGCTGAACAGCTCCGGCGCTCCGCGCTGCCCTTAGTCGGCAAAGTTGCCCCGCGCCGGACGCGGGTCAATTTACCTCCTGCGGCGTCGCTGCATCATCAGCGAAATGCTTTCATCCAGCACGCGCCGAGCCCGGGTTTTACCAGGTACAGACCTCAGCCTGCGTGGGGGAGGGACTACACCGGATCCCAGCTGAAGACCGAGTTGGTGGGGCCCAGGTCCTCGAACTGTCCGGACAGGCCTGGCAGGGCATGATCAACCACGGACTGTGGCGACCAGCCTTCGAGTCGAGCCATGCCGCGAACCGGGCGGGGCTGGCTCATGAGAAAGATCTCGTTGCCGCGAACCGCGAAGATCTGACCGGAAACGTGTTTCGCCGCATCGGAGGCCAGGGCTACCACCGGTTGCGCAACCTGATCAGCCCGCATCCCCTCCTGCATCCGCTTTACCCGATCGGCGCTGGCATCGTCCTTGACCGGGATGGTGGCGATCATACGAGTCCAGGCGAACGGGGCGACCACGTTGGAACGGACGTTCTTCTGCGCGCCCTCCATCGCGATGATGCGGGACAGCCCGGCAATGCCCATCTTGGCCGCGGCGTAGTTCGCCTGGCCGATGTTGCCGATCAGACCCGAGGTCGAGGTGAAGAAGACAAAGGCGCCCTCCTCCTGATCACGGAAGTGATTAATGGCCGCACGGGCAACGTTGTACGAGCCGTTCAGATGGACATTGATGACGGAGTCCCAGTCCTGATCTTCCATTTTGTGAAACATTTTGTCGCGCAGGATCCCGGCCGGATTGATAACCGCATGCAGACCGCCGAAGGTGTCCAGCGCCAGCTCGATCATGGCGCCGGCCCCATGACGATCGGACACGCTGTGAGAATCGGCCACCGCCTCACCACCCGCCGCGCGAATCTCGTCCACTACCTCCTGGGCAGGGCCGGCATCGCCCAGATCGCCGCCCGCCACCGCGCCGCCGAGGTCGTTGACAACGACCCGCGCGCCTTCGCCGGCCGCAGACAGCGCAACTTCACGCCCGATACCTCGCGCCGCACCCGTCACCAGAACGACTTTTTCATCCAGCAAGCCCATGCTCATCTCCCGTTGGTATCCGGTTACCGCTGCCTTTGGCAGCTCGAAGGCGGGCGATTGTAGCCGGCCCGCTTGGCAACCCCAAACCCGCCTTGCAGCAGACGGCGCCTGGCCCAATACTCGAATGGACCTGAGCATCCCTTCGAGATCCAGCAGCATGAGCAAGCAGCCGTCCGGACGCCTAGAGGGGCCGGAGTATCTTCGGGGCAACGTCGACGCCTGGCAGCAGGAGGCGCCCAGCTACGTCGCCGCTGCCGAGCACGCCTGGGCGTCCGACGAGCCCTACTGGGGCATCTGGCGCATCCCGGAAAGCAGCGCGCGCCTTCTACCCGACGACATGTCCGGGCTCAGATGCATCGAGCTCGGCTGCGGAACCGCCTACGTTTCGGCCTGGATGTGCCGACGTGGCGCGCAGGTCATCGCCATCGACCCGACCCCTGCCCAGCTGGAGACCGCCAGAGGCTTGAAGCGGGAGCACGGCCTCGACTTTAGCATCGAGGAGGCTTTCGCCGAGTCAATCCCCTATCCCGACGAAAGCTTCGACTTCGCAATCTCCGAATACGGAGCAGCCCTGTGGTCTGATCCCTATCGATGGATCCCGGAAGCCGCCCGCCTTCTCAAGCCCAACGGCCAGCTGGTATTTCTGACCAATTCAGCCCTGATGGTGATGTGCGCACCGGATTTCGAATCCGAAGGGCCGCTGGGCACCCGGCTTCTGCGGCCCTATTTTGGAATGCACAGAACGGTCTGGCCCGACAGTCCGGGCCAGACGGAGTTTCACCTCAGCCACGGCGACTGGATTGCGCTGCTGCGAGCCAATGATCTGATCGTCGAACGCCTGCTGGAACTGCAGGCTCCGCCAGGTTCAACCACCCGCTACCCGTGGGCAAACCCCGAGTGGGCAACGCGGTGGCCTACGGAAGAAGCCTGGTGCGTCAGGAAAACCTGAGAGCAAATGCCCGACTACGGGGAGATCGCCGAGCGCGTTCTGAACGTATCACCGGCGGCACAGGCTCAGTCAAATTCAGGCAACCGGTCGGGTTGGCGATGATGCCGCGCCAGCAGCCGAATATCTTCGGCCAGCGTCCGTCCGCTGGACAGCTCGGGCAGCGCATCCAGCGGAAAAAAATCCACCGCCGTGGTCTCCAGGCCGACCGCCGGCGTGCCTCCCAGCAGCTCGCAGAGGAAAACGAGCTTGTAAACGTGCTCCAGGCGCCGCGGTTCGTACGGGTGCAGGTTGCGATCTTTCACCGCAACCAGCCTGGTGGCGCGAACCTGATATCCGGCTTCCTCCTGAACCTCACGCTCCACGCACTGTCGCGGCGACTGCTGCTCGTCTGCCCAGCCGCCGGGCAGCGACCAGCGGCCGTCGCTCGCCTCTCGCACCAGCAAAATCCGATCGTCCCGGAAGACACCGGCTCGAACGTCCACCTTGGGCGTCGGGTATCCCCGCTCGCCAAGGTACAGATCGTGCACGCGCTCTGGCGGCACATCGAGCAGCGCGCTGAGCATGAATTCGGTAAGGCTGGAGATCTCCTGGTAGCGCTCCTGGTCGTAAGGGTCGAGGCTGTACGCGATGCCCGTCTGACCGATGGCCCGCAGGCGCTGAATCCATCCGAGCCAGTCCGCCACCGTCTCCTCCTGCAGCCGGGTTGCCGGATCAGCCCAGCAGCGCCTTCACCGCCACCAGCCGCTCGATGGTAGCCAGGCTCTCACCCTGATCGGCGCTGATGTTGCGGACGATGATGTCTGTATAGCCGAGCTCCGCATAGGACGACAGCGTTTCAGCCACCTCCTGCACCGAGCCGAACAGCATCGCCTCCTCGCTGAAACCCCGGTAACCGCGCTCGACATAGGGTCGGACCACACGCTGAGCTTCCTCACTGCTGGCGCCCACGAAGACATCGCGACGCAGCGCTACCGCGGTCGGTTCCCGATCATGCTCAGCGCAGGCCTGACGATAGAGGTTCAGGCTGTCCGCGGCCTGCTGATAGGTCAACCCTGGCGAGCCCAGCCAGCCTTCCGCCATGCGCGCTGTGCGATTGATGGCGGCCGGCGCAAGGGAGCCGACCCATACCTCCACCGGCTCCGGTGGCAGCGGTGAGATTCGCGCGCGGTTCAGGCCCCAATAACGGTCGAGGGTTACCTCCTCTCCCCGCCACAGCGCCCGCAGCGTTTCCAAGGCCGTTTCGAACATGCCCACCCGCCGGCTTATGTCGATGCCCATGCCTGCGCTCTGCCGGGCATCACCCCCGAGACCGCACTGGAGAATGAACCGGCCCTCGGCAATGCTGGCCAGGGTTGCCACCTGCTCGGCCAGAAGCACCGGGTTCCAGAGGGGCAGCAGGTAGAGGGCACCGACTGGACGATCGCCCCATTCGGCGAGCATGCGCCCGAGCACGGGTGAGTTCTGGAAATAGGGCGTCGGCGTGACGTGGTGGTCGCCAACGAAGAGGCTGTCGAGGCCCGCCTGCCGTGCCTGCCGCGCCCGTTCCACCATGAACCGGGCACCCTGCCGCGGATCGCTCACCTGATAGCTGGAGCAAACGGATATGCCAATATTCAATCCCACGATAGAAGCTCCGGTTTCACACTGTTTGCCTGTTCGTTCGCGCGGCCTGCCTCCTCGAACCCCAGCGGACGGAGCCTGTGGGCCAGCAGGCTTCCGCCCCGGAAGAGGAAATCACCCTTCAGCACCTCGCCGGCCAGGATACGAGGCAGCCAGTAACGGTCATCGTCCCACATTTCCTCGAACGGAATCCGGTCTATGGCAAACCACGCAGGAACGGCTTCCGCCGTTTCCCGAATTTCTCCCCGATAGCGAGAGGCCACGAAAACGTAGCCAAGCCAGTCTTCGTCCTCCAGGTCCACGAAGCGCATGACGGCCGCCAGCTGAGGATCCTGGGCTTCGATGGCGGTTTCTTCAAAGGTTTCGCGAACCGCGCACTGAGCGGGAGACTCGCCGGCATCCAGCTTTCCCCCGGGGCCGTTGATCTTGCCGGCGCCGTGACCGCGTTTCTTGCGGATGAGCAGAACGTCGTCGTCATCGCCGGTGAGGAACATCAGGGTGCCAATGAGATCCGGCCGCCAGTCAGCGAGCCGACGTTCCAGCAGGGCTTGCCGGTCTTCGGTTTCCATGCCGGCGGATTCTGTGTCGCGTCGTCCCGGATGGCAAATGCCGCCCCGGGACGAATCAAGCGGAATCATGCAACGGAGTACAGGGATCGCAATTGCTCGTAAACCGTTTTCGGCACGTCCTCAGGCGCGCATTCCAGCCCGTGAAGTACCTCCACAAGATGCTCGTTGTCTTCGCGACCGTGCCAGAGCTTGCGGTACTCGCCCGTCTTGTAACCGTGATCCTGCCGGAAGTTATTGAGGACGTTCTTGCCGACGTACATGCGGAACAGCTCATCGAGAGGCAAGGGAAGTGCCCTGAGGACCTGGGCAAATGGCGCCGTAGCGAACACCCGCGAGCGAAGTGTTTCCTGCGCCAGGTCTTCCACCGCCAGACGAAAGGCCTCCGCGTCCGGATCCGGCGTGTTCTCGCTGGCAGAGACCAGCAGCTCGGCGACCTCGTCGTCGAGCGTCCCGGCGCGCATGAGATCGCTCAATCCAAAATGCCAGATATCGACGATCTCCAGCTTCACCTGATCGAGATCGGGCTGCTGATGCTTCCACCATTTCCAGCCGAAATGATCCAGCAGCTCCGCGCACTCCACCCAGACGGCACGGTAGTAGGCATAGCCCTGCTCCCGCCACTGCGGGTGAACCTGTCGGTTGTGATGATCCTGCATCTCCGCCATGGTTCCCACCATGGCCAGGGCCTCGGCCTGGTTCATTGAAACTCCGTCGCTCTAGGAAATTCCGACTCAGTGGGGGCTCCGGGAACTCGCGCTGCGCCCGCGCTGCGCCCGCGCTGCACCCGCGCTGCACCCGCGCTGCACCCGCGCTGCACCGCAAATTATGGGGTATTCTCTCGCCCATGGCCAAGATGCTGACCACAGCCATGATCATGCACCCGGTGGTTCGAGACGAACTCATGCGCGAGGATCATCTCGCCCGCCTGGAAAAGACGGTGGCGTTGGTCAGCCGGGAGCCGCTGCGCAATTTTTCGGAGCTGGACGGACGCCTGTCGAGCATCGAGCTTCTCATCACCAGCTGGGGCTGCCCGCCCATCGACGCGGCAATTGTCGAACGCATGCCCAGGCTACGCCTGATCGCGCACCTGGCAGGCAGCGTAAAGGGCTTCCTGGACGATGTGGTCTGGCGTCGAGGCATACTGGTAACCAACGCGGTTGCCGCCAATGCGGTACCGGTGGCGGAGTTCACGCTGGCCGCCATCCTTTTTGCCAACAAACGTGTCATTCAGCTCAACCGTTACTACGTACACGCGCGGGAGAACCGGGCGCCCTGGACAAAGGAAGTCGCCAATGTCGGCAACTATCGAAAAACCGTGGGCATCGTCGGTGCGTCTCACGTCGGCCGACTGGTAATCGATCATCTCAAGCGCTTCGACCTGCGCGTGCTGCTCTACGATCCCTACGTCACGTCCATGGCCAGCCGGGATCTGGGCGTGGAACGGGTCAGCTTGTCGGAACTTCTGGCGCGGTCCGACGTGGTGTCCCTGCACGCGCCCCTGCTCCCCGAGACACGACACATGCTGGGCGCCCGCGAGCTGGCGCTGATGCCGGGCGGCGCGACGCTGATCAACACCGCGCGCGGCGGCCTCATCGAACCGAACGCCCTGGACGCAGAGCTGCAGCGAGGCCGGATCTTCGCTTTCCTGGATACCACGGAACCCGAGGTTCTGCCGAAAACGTCCTCGCTGTACGACATGCCGAACGTGTTTCTGACACCTCATATCACCGGTTCCCTAGGGCGGGAAACCGAGCGCCTCAGCGACTACATCGTCGCCGAGATCGAGCGCTACGCTCGGGGGGCAGCGCTCAAGTATCTGGTCCGTCGGGAGCAGCTGCCGCGCCTGGCCTGAGCCTTCGCGCAAGTTGCCGCTGGCCGGGAAAACCGGGTAGGCTGACTGGAAAAATCGTTGCCAGCGGCGCGTTCAATAGCCTTTCACTCTGATGGGGGTAAATAAGCATGGATTTGTCTTACGGTCCGGAATACGAGACGTTCCGGGGCGAGGTCCGGGCATTCCTCTCGGGCCATCGCGATCAGGCCCCCAGCAGCGAAAGCCTGCGCGGCGAGAAAGCCCTGGCCTGGCAGCAGCTGCTGATCGAGCACGGCTATACGGCACGAACCATCCCCAAGGAGTACGGGGGCCACGGCGCGCAGCCCGACATCCTCAAGTCCCGGATCATTGCCGAGGAATTTGCTTCAGCCCGGGTCAATGCCGGGCTGGGCGGCCAGGGCATTTCCATGCTGGTCCCCACCCTGCTCGAGATGGGCACGGAGGAACAGAAGCAGCAGTTCATACCCGCAACGCTGCGTGGCGAAATGGTCTGGTGCCAGGGCTACTCCGAGCCCGGCGCAGGCAGCGATCTCGCCAGCCTGCGCACGAGCGCCGTCCTGGACGGTGACGAGTGGGTAGTCAACGGGCAGAAGATCTGGACCAGCACGGCCCACCTCGCCGACTGGATATTCTGTCTCGTGCGCACCGAACCCGACGCCCCCAAGCACAAAGGCATATCATTCCTGCTGTTCCGAATGGACACGCCGGGCATCGAAGTGCGCCCTCTGGTAGACATGACCGGAGTCGCCAACTTCAACGAGGTGTTCTTTACGGACGTCCGGGTCCCCAAACATCAGATCGTTGGACAGCGCGGGG
This sequence comes from uncultured Pseudomonadales bacterium, assembly GCA_947258825.1. GTDB lineage: Bacteria > Pseudomonadota > Gammaproteobacteria > Pseudomonadales > Azotimanducaceae > UBA7803. Next base: position 10,992 of record CAMYJX010000010.1, on the reverse strand, counting down.
ACGGCTGGCTTGTGGCCAACGCGATTCTCGGCCACGAGCGGGATTCGCTGGGAGACCCGAACGCCACGCTGACGCGGCTGAACGCGCTGACAGAGATGATGAAGACCGAAACCGTTGGCGGCGAACGGCTGATCGACAACCCCGCTTACCGCGATCGCCTGATGAGGCTCCAGGGTCGCGTCATGGCCATGCGCTTCAACGATCTGCGCATTCTGTCCGCCAAGGTGAACAAGGGCGATGCGCGCCTGGCAAGAATGATCGTCAAGCTGCAGGGCACCGAACTGCGCCACGAACTGGAGGGCCTGGGCATCGACGTGCTGGGAGAGCTGGGGCTCGCGTACGGTAAGAGCCCCTATCTTCGTGACGGCGGCTCATGGCAGCGCCATTACATGTTTTTCCTGGGCCTGATCATCGGCGGCGGCACATCGCAGATTCAGAAGAACATCATCAGCGAACGAGGCCTTGGCATGCCCAAAGAGCCGAAATTCGAAAAGGCAGTTTGAGGAAACGCGTATATGGAATTTGGACTCTCCGAAGAGCAGACGCTGCTGCAGGACAGCGTCAATCGTTTTCTCGAGGCTGAAGCCCCCCTGGACCGGGTACGCGAGTTTTCCGAGCAGCAGGACGACGAGGGCATCTGGCAAGGCCTCACCGAGCTGGGCATTTCCGGCCTGCTCATTGCCGAAAGCGCCGGCGGTGTCGGTCTGGGGTGCCTGGATGCCGCCCTGGTGGCCGAATCGCTGGGCAATCACGTTACGCCCTCACCCTTTCTGGGGACGGTGGTGATGGCTCCCCTGGCGATCGCCTATGCCGGTGCCGACCAGGAGGAACTGCTGGCGCAGATCGCCAGCGGCCAGACCCGCGTTGGCGTGGCCATCGGCGACGCGGTGGCAGCTCGACAGGATGCCGGCGTTACCAGCGCCGAAAACAGGCTGACAGGGAAAGCCCTTTTCGCCATGGACTGTCCTGCCGACCATTACCTGGTAGCGGACGGCCGGCAGCGTCTTTTCCTGGCGGCCGCTGACGCGGTCGGGCTGACCTGGCAGGCGCTGCCGACCATCGACCGTACCCGGCCAACGGCCGAGCTGACGTTCGACGCAACTCCGGCTCAGCTGATCTCGGACGACCCCGAGGTCTTCGCCCGGGTGGTTGACGCCGGACGCGTGATGCTTGCGGCGGACACGCTGGGCGCCGCCCAGAGCATGCTGGATCAGGCCGTCGAGTACGCCAAGCAGCGGGAGCAGTTCAACAGACCCATCGCGTCCTTTCAGGCGGTCAAGCACATGTGCGCGGAGATGGCGGCGGAACTCGAGCCGTGCCGCGCAATGATCTGGTACGCGGGCCACGCGCTGGACGAGCTGCCCGAAGAAGCGCGGCTGATCGCATGTCACGCCAAGGCCCATCTGGCGGAAGTCGGCAAGCTGGTCGCAAAAACGGCCACCGAAGTTCATGGCGGCATGGGCTTCACCGATCTGGTGGGGCTGCACTACTGGTTCAAGCGTATTGGCTTCAACCGCCAGATGCTGGGCGCTCCGGAGATGGTGCGGGAACAGGCTGCCCGGGTACAGGGCCTGGTTGCCTGAGACGCGGTCCATCATGCCAGAATCACCCTCACTTCTGCCGATCCTGCCCCTGAAGAATACGGTCGTTTACCCTCAGATCATCGTCTCGCTGGCGGTGGGACGACCCATGTCTCTGGCAGCGGTAGATGCCGCAATGGAGCACGGCCAAGAGCTGATTGCCGTCGCGCAACGGGACCCGGAGGCAGAGGAACCGGGGGCAGACCAGCTCTTCGACGTGGGCTGTGTGGTGACCATCACCCGTATCGAGCAGCGCGAGGGGGGCTCCCAGATCATCGTCCAGGGGAAAGATCGGGTAAGGCTGCGCGCCTGCGTCCGGACCGGAGACTACCTGTCCGCAGAGACCGAGCCGCTGCCCGAGTTCAGCATGGACGAAGCCGATCCGGAAGCGCCGTCCTCCAGCGCGCTGCTTCGTGAGAATCTGGAGCTGGCTCAGCGCATCGCGTTGCTGTTCGACCGCGACAACGGCGGCCAGATCTATCAGCAGCTGGTAGGTTCCCTGCCCGACCCGATTACCCAGATGTATCGCATCGCCTCGCTGGCAAATCTCGAGCTCTCCACCGAGCAGGAGGTTCTGGAATGCGACAGCACGCTGGCATTGATGCGCAAGCTTCACGAGGTTCTCAATCATGAGCTTCAGGTCACCGAACTGCGCCGACAGATCGCCGAGCAGGCTCGCGAGGACATGGACCAGCAACAGCGCGAGCACGTCCTGCGCCAGCAGAAACGCGCCATCGAGCAGGCCCTGGGTGAAGGCGATGACGACGAGGAAGTTCGCGAGCTGAAAGCCGATCTGGACGCCGCCCAGCTACCTGAAGCGGTGCGCAAAGAAACAGACCGGGAACTCAAGCGGCTGGCCCGCATGTCTGCGAGCGCCGCGGACTACCAGGTAGCCAGAGCCTATCTGGAGCTGGTAGCGGAACTGCCGTGGCATCAGCAGACCGAAGACCAGCTGGATCTGCAGCACGCGGCCGCGGTGCTGGACGAAGATCACTACGGCCTGGAAGACATCAAGGAAAGAATTCTCGAATCGCTGGCGGTGCTCAGGTTGAACCCGGCAGCCAACGCGCCGATCCTGTGTCTGGTAGGGCCTCCCGGGGTTGGCAAAACCTCCCTGGGCCAATCCATCGCCCGGGCCATGGGTCGCAAGTTCGAGCGTCTCAGTCTGGGTGGCCTGCATGACGAAGGGGAACTGCGCGGTCATCGCCGCACCTATATCGGCGCGATGCCGGGAAGGATCATTCAAGGCGTACGCCGGGCCGGAGTGATCAACCCGATTCTGATGCTCGACGAGATCGACAAGCTGGGTCAGGACTTCCGCGGCGATCCCTCTGCCGCGCTCATGGAGATACTCGATCCGGCACAGAACAAGGAGTTTCGCGACAACTATCTGAATCTGCCCTACGACCTGTCGAAGGTATTCTTCATCACCACGGCAAACACCCTGGAAGGCATCTCCCGCCCGCTTCTCGATCGCATGGAGATTCTCGAGCTCTCCGGTTACAGCGACATGGAAAAACAGGCCATCGCACGCCAATACCTCATCGCCCGTCAACGCGAGAGCGCCGGCCTGGAGGAAAACCAGCTGATTTTCGGCGACGAAGCGCTGCAGATGCTGATCCGCCGATACACCAGAGAGGCGGGCGTCCGGGAACTGGAGCGCGTTATCGGCAGGGTCGCGCGCAAGCGAGCCAGGCAGGTGGTAGAGGAAGCGCCGCTGGGCGGAGAGATCAGCGCCGCGGATCTTACCGAACTGCTGGGACCGGAGAAGTTCAAAGCGGACGCCAGCCGCGAACATCTGCCGCCGGGCGTCGCCGCAGGTCTGGCGTGGACGGCGTCCGGGGGAGACGTCCTCTACGTGGAAGCAACCTGCATCCAGAAAGAAGAGAAGCTGACCCTTACCGGCCACCTGGGGCAGGTCATGCAGGAGTCGGCCCGCGCGGCGCGCAGCTGCATCTGGTCCATGTCGGAAAAAATGTCGGACAAGCTGGGCATCGATCGTGCCCGCGTCGAGGAGCAGGGGATTCACGTTCACGTGCCGGAAGGCGCGGTGCCCAAGGATGGACCTTCCGCGGGCGTTACCATGGCAACGGCCATGGTTTCAGCCTACCGGCAGCAACCGGTGCGCCCGGAAGTTGCAATGACCGGCGAGCTGACGCTCACCGGTCTGGTGCTGCCGGTGGGCGGCATCAAGGAAAAAGTGCTGGCCGCCCACCGCAACGGCATCCGCCAGGTGATCCTGCCCGAAGACAACCAGCCGGATTTGATCAAGCTGCCGGACGCCGTCCGCGACGAGATGACGTTCACGCCGGTTGGCCACCTGGATCAGGTACTGGAAGCGGCCTTCGACAGCTGACCCCCTGAAGCCCATGCTGTGACGGCCTGCCTCACACATCGGCTGGGCAGCCGTTCTCATCCTTCCCAAGCGCCATAGAAAATGCCCTGCGGATGGTTCAGGCTTACCGATGGTGTGCTGACACGGATTGGCCTTGCACTTTATTCTCGCGCTGCTGGCCGCCCTCATCGGCGGGATTCTGGAAGGCCCGAGCGGCTTTTTCTTTGCCGGTCTGGTTGCGTTCGCTGTGGCCATCATCTGGCAGCAGCGACGCGAGCTCAACGCCCTGGGTCGACGCGTGGACAGCATGGCGGATGCCCTGGCTCATGGTCCCACGGAAGCTGAACAGAGCCATCCGGCACAGGAAGCACAAGCCCCAACAGACGTTGCACCAGCCAGCACGCCGGAACAAGGCTGGGCACCGGCGAGTGAGCTCAGCGCGCCCGCTGAAGCGGGACAACCCTCAGAGATAGAACGCCTGGCCCGTTTGAGCGGCCAGGTCATTCGACGCTTTGTCACCACCGGCAACCCCGTCGTGCGCATCGGCGTCGTGGTCCTGTTCTTCGGCGTCGCCTTTCTGCTGCGTTATGCCTGGGAGCGCGAGCTGGTACCCGTAGAGCTGCGCCTGGCTTCCATCGCGCTGGCCGGGGTTGCGCTGACGGCTGCCGGTTGGCGACTGCGCCACCGCGTCGACACCTACGGCCTGGTTCTGCAGGGCGCCGGGGTCGGTATTCTCTACCTGACCATCTTCTCAGCAGCACGCCTTTACGATCTGATACCGCTGGCCGGCGCCTTCCCGCTTCTGGTTCTGCTAACCGCAGCCGCCGCCATACTGGCAGTGGTGCAGAACGCCCAGGCGCTTGCGATCTTCGCCCTGAGCGGCGGCTTCCTCGCCCCGGTCCTGGTTTCCACGGGCGCGGGCAGCCATGTGGCTCTGTTCAGCTACTACGCCCTGCTCAACGCCGGCATCGTAGCCATGGCCTGGTATCGCCACTGGCGATGGCTGAACTGGGTGGGGTTCCTGTTCACCTTCGTCATCGGCGCCTCCTGGGGCTACAGGTACTACCGGCCGGAGCTCTTCGCTTCTACCGAGCCTTTCCTGATTCTGTTCTTTCTGTACTACGTGAGCGTGAGCGTTCTGTTCGCCCGACGCCAGCCGGTGGCGTTGACGCAGGTCGTTGATGGCACGCTGGTATTCGGGACGCCCATCGTAGCGTTTGCCCTGCAGTGGGGGCTGGTTCGGGATCTGCCTTTCGGAATGGCATTTTCAGCATTGAGCGCCGCCGTCCTGTATACCGGAGTTGCGGTGTGGCTGCGCAGAAAAGGTTCATTCAGCAGCCTGCTGGGCCAGTCATTCCTGGCCCTCGGGGTCATCTTCGCGACCCTGGCCATCCCGTTCGCTTTCGACAATCAGCGCTGGACCGCAGCAACCTGGGCGCTGGAAGGCGCGGGGTTGCTGTGGGTAGGCATCCGCCAGTCCCAGCTGCTGCCCAGACTGTTCGGTATGGGTCTGCAGCCGGTGGCCGCCGCAGCCTTTCTCTCGGAGCTGGAACCCAGTACGAGCCCGGTGTTTCTGGCCAACAGCGCCTTCATGGGTGCCCTGCTGCTGGGCATCGCCGGCCTGTTTTCCGGGCATGTGCTGGCGAAACACGCCGACACGCTGCGCCCCTTCGAGCGCTATGGCAGATGGCTGTTTCCGTTCTGGGGCGTCTGCTGGTGGCTGTACGCTTTCGCCCGCGAGATGGCAGGCTTCCGACCGTCCTGGTACGAGCCCTACCAGGCGAACAACGTCGCCGAGCATCTGTTCGTGCTGTGCATCGGCCTGTCATTCGCGCTGCTTTGCGAAGTGGCGCGCAGAGCGCGCTGGCGGGAAGCAATCGCCAGCGCATTTCTGCTGCTGCCCGTCCTAGCCATGAGCCTCGCAGGCCTCGACCTCGACTGGAAGTCCGTGACGCCGCTGGCGGATCTCGGCTGGGCCGCCTGGCCCGCCGGGTTCGCCGCCCTTTACCTGCACCTTCGACAGATCGACGACTTCTCGCGCATCGCACCGCTGTGGCACGCCGGATGCTGGTACATGCTGGCCATCTTCCTCGCCTGGACCTGCGCCGCCGCCTGGCCCGCCGACCTCGCCCATGACAACCCGTGGCGCACGGCCATGTGGGCGCTGATTCCGCTGATCTTCGTCGTTGCCTTTCTCCGCGCCCGCAATCGAAGCGCCTGGCCCCCCGAGCGGTACGCGCCGAGCTATACGGGCTGGGGAGCAGGCGGGATGCTTGCCTTGCTGAGCCTGTGGCTGCTGGCCACCGGTCTGCAACCGAACGACCCATCTCCCCTGCCCTATCTGCTGCTCGCAAACCCCGTGGAGCTGGTCGGCCTTGCGGTCGTCCTGACGACCGTCTACTGGGCGAGCAATCAAACACCTCCGGTGCGCACGCCGGCACTCGCCTCCGCAGGGGCACTGGCATTCGCGTGGCTGAATCTGACGACGGCCAGGGCCATTCACTTCTACGGCGCGGTGCCTTACCCGTTCGGTAACATCGTCGAGTCTGATGCGTTTCAGACATCCATCTCGATCCTCTGGTCAGCCATCGCCATGGTGCTCATGGGGGCCGGCACCAGACGCCGCTGGCGCGTTGGCTGGCTTATCGGCGCGGCGCTGCTGGGCCTGGTTCTGCTCAAACTCTTCACCCTGGACCTGTCGAACCTGGCGCTGACCGCGCGAATCGTTTCGTTCATCAGCGTCGGGGTGCTCATGCTGGTCATCGGCTACTTCGCGCCAATGCCGCCAGCCCAACGGGAGAAGCCAGCATGAAGAATTTCTGGAGCCTCGGCCTGCTGCTGGCCGCTTCGCTGCTTCACGCCGCGCCGGAAGACTTTGCCCGAGGGATGATCATTGAGATCGCGGAACCCGGTCTGGCGCAGCGCGTAACGCTCACCGCCGACCTGTACCAGTGGGTGACCCGTGACGATCTCGGCGATCTCAGAATCTACGATGCCGATGGCGGCGAGTTACCTTACGCGTTGCGACGTCCGTCTGCCGGCGAGAGCCACACCCCATGGCAAACGCTGCCCCTTTTCTCCCTGCCTGTCTCGATGCCTGGTCCCGCGGCAGGCAGCGAAGCCGCCGCCGGGGTGAACATCGAGCTGGGAGAAGGGGGCGCCGTGGTGGCAGTGCGCGGGCCGGTTGCGACCGCCCCGGGTGAAACCGGTTATCTGATCGATGCGAGCAGCTATCCGCACCAACCCACAGAGCTTGAATTGACCTGGCCAACTGAAACCCCTGATTTCGTGGCCAGATTTCAGGTGGAAGCCAGCGACGACCTCAACAGCTGGCGTACCGTGGTGGCAGCCGCGACCCTGGCTGCCTTGCACACGGACGGTCAGCGGGTGTTGCTGGACCAGATCGAGTTGCCGCCGGTACAAGCCCGTTATCTGCGTCTGCAGCCGTTGGGTGGCGCGGAAACCCTGGTTCTCGACTCGGTGAGGACACGCGCGCGCACCGCCATCGATCCGGTTCGCCATTGGCTCAGCCTGACCGGCACGCAGCGCCAGGACGGTTACGAGTTCACCGCCAACGGGCGTTTCCCTCTGGACAGGGTCGAAGTGACTCTGGACCGCGACACCTTCCTGATCGAAGCCAGGCTCTCGTCGCGAGCCGATTCCAAGGTCCCCTGGCGGGATCTCGGCGTGCATCGGTTCTATCGCGCCCGGGTGAACGGCCGAATAGCCGCCTCGGAGCCCCTGGCCATCCGACGCCCGAACCATCATCAGTGGCGCGTGGAGCTGATCAGCCCCACCACGGCGGTTCCCAAGCTGCGTATGGGCTGGCTGCCCGACGAGGTCGTATTCGTGCCCCAGGGAGAGCCGCCTTATCTGCTCGCCTACGGCAGGGCCGGCCTGTCCGGCAAGCAATGGCCCATGGCCAATCTGCTCTCGCAGCTGGACGCAGAAGCGCCCTCAGGCGCCGCTGACTCTCCGGATCTGATTTTCGACACCCTCCCCCAGGCGCAGCTGGCAACCGCCAGGATGCTCGGCGGCGAGGGTCGCCTGCAACCCGAGCCGCTCGCCTGCAACCCGAGCCGCAGCCCATCGAGTGGCGGACAATCCTGCTGTGGACGGTGCTTCTGTTAGGGGTTGGAATGGTCGCGCTGTTTGCTTACCGGCTGCTCCGGCCAGCCGCAGATTCCTAGCCGGGATTTACTCGCCCGAGCCGCTCCGGGCCGACGCTGCCACAGCGGGCTCAGGCTGCGGGTGCGCGACCCGCCTGCTGCAGCAGTTCCTCGAACGCGTTGACGCGAGGCGCCAGGGCGCCAAGGGCATCCCGCCAGAACTCCGGCTGGCGGATATCCGTATCCAGGTGACGCTCGGCGAGGTCTTCTGCCGTCATCCGCCCCGTATCGCGAAGCAGCGCGACGTAGCGAGGATAAAAGTCCGTGTCCTCCGCTTGCCTGCGAGCGTACAGGCCGAGGCTGAAGAGATACCCGAAAAGATAGGGAAAGTTGTAGAAAGACAAGCCGGAGATGTAGAAGTGCAGCTTGCTCGCCCAGAACATCGGGTCCGGTTCCGAAACCGCATCGCCATACCAGGTGTTCCAGGCTTCGCTCATCAGGCTCTTGAGTTCCGCCGGCCGCAGCGGGCGCTCCTGGCGTCGTTCGTAGAAGCCTTTCTCGAATTCGAAGCGGGTGGGAATGTTCAGCACGAAGGTGACCAGGGCGCTCATATCTTCCCAAGCCACCTCCAGCCGGGCCTGCGGAGCGCCCGCCTGCTGCAGCATGGCGTCTCTGACCAGGGTCTCACCAAACGTGCTGGCAGTCTCCGCCAGCGACATGCCGTAGCTGCGCTGTGACTCCGGCAGGTCCCGCATCACCCAGCTGTGATAGGCATGGCCGAGCTCGTGAGCCAGCGTCATGACATCGCTGGCCCCGCCGGTAAAGGTCGTGTAAACGCGGGGCGTTCGCGATTTCGCAAAGCCGGTGCAGTAGGCGCCCGGCCGCTTGCTGTTGCCCCGCGAACCTTCTATCCAGCGGTTCCGCACCATCATGTGGACGAAGTCGCCCATCTCAGGATGAACCCCGGCATAAGCATCGGCTATCAGCCGAATGGCATCCGCGAAGGCGATGCCGGGACCCTGATCTTCAGAAATTACCGGCGCCGGGGCTCTGGAATCCCAGGGGCCGATGGCCGTTTTCCCGTAGGCGGCGGCCTGAAGCCTGGCGGCCCGTTGCGCCATCTCACGATGCTCTGCAGAGACCTGGAGCAGCGCTTCCAGCGTGTCCCGGTGAATGCGATTCATGTGCACCGGCGCGTCCAGAAAGTGTACCGGACGCCGCAGGCTGCGCTTGCGACAGAGTTCCAGCCGCCACCCGGCTATGGCGTTGATGGCTGCCGCGCAAGTCTCCTCGTGTCCTTCCCAGGCCTCATTGATGGCCTGCCAGGCATTGCGCCGCAGCCGGTCATCGGGCTTCTGCAGCAGGCCGCTGGCCTCGGCCAGACCCATTTCCCGGTGCTCGTTATCCACGAGCACCTTACAGCTGAGAGTACCGGACAGCTGATCGTACAGGTTTCCCCAGGCCTGAATGCCGTCCTGCGACAGCCCGTTGACCAGACCCTCCTCAGGCAGGCTCAGCAGCTCATGGCGGCGTTCCCTGGCATGTCGGACGAGGAAAGCACTCGGCGCCACCTGAGGATCACCGAGGTAGGCGTCGATGGTCGGCTCATCCGCCAGGTCGCAGAACTGCGTCAGAGGCTGCAACAGATCTGCGTAGCGCTGCCGATAGTTCTGCAGCCTGCCGTTGAGCACCTGCGCCGCCTCGTCGCAACTGTCCACCGACAACAGGCAGTTGGCAAAAACGCCCACGTTGCGCAGCAGCACCTCCGCCTCGTCCGCCAGCTTCCGCATCCCCTGCGCCGCGGGAATAGCGCCTGCGGCTGATAAAGAGCCTGCGGCTGAAGAAGCGCCTGCGGCTAAAGAAGCGCCCGCGACGGATGAAGCGCCGGCGTCGACGAGTGCCGGTGCCAACGCCTCCATCTCGTCCATCAACGCTGTTGCCCGATCCAGATCCCGCTGCAGCTCGGGCGCATCCGGCGATGCATACTCCGTGCTGAGGTCCCATGCCGGCCCCTGAATTTCGCTGTCCCGTACGCTCATCAATGTTCGACCTCAGCGGGTGTAGATCGTCTGCGCCCTGGCGGCGAACTGCTCGAATTCCTCACCTTCGCCGTCAGGCAGCACCAGCCTGTTCGGCACTTCCACGCCTCGCTGACAGGCGGGTCGGGCATCCATGGCCATCTTCCAGCGCAGCAGGCCATCGAGCCCTTCCAGGGAAATGCCACCCCAGAAATGCAGGCGCACCCAGCACCAGTTGGCAATGTCGGCAATGGAATAGTCGTCGGCAAGCCATTCGCTGAGCTGAAGCTGGCCATCCAGCACCTCCAGCAGGCGCCGGCTCTCATTCACGTAGCGGTCGACGACTTCCTGGACCCGAGGCTCGAAATAGCGATAGAAGAGGTTGGCCTGACCCATCATGGGACCCACCCCGCCCATCTGGAACATCAGCCACTGCATCACTCGCGACCGGCCTTGCACATCTGCGGGCATGAGCCGGCCGGTCTTCTCGGCCAGGTAAATCATAATGGCGCCGGACTCAAAGATCGGAAACCCATCATCGACGAGGGCCGGAATCCGGCCGTTGGGGTTGATGGACAGAAACTCGGGCGTCTTCTGGTCGCCGGCCATGATGTCGATGGGGTGCAGCTCGTAGGGCAGACCCAGCTCCTCCAGGGTAACCGAGGCTTTCCAGCCGTTGGGCGTAGACGCGGTGTAAAGCTGGATCATGGATTCCTCCGGTGCACAGTGCAGGCGAGTATTTGATGCCCTTCAAGGGCTGTCAACCAGACGCCGGTAGCACAGGGCGTTCCCCTCCTTGCCGCAGATGGTAATGACCCCGGCTTCCCGCAGGCAATAGGCCAGCTTCTGACCCACCCAGCGTGGTTCACCCATGGCTTCCGCCAGATCCCGGGTGGTGAACGACTCCGGCAACGCGCCGGGTACCAGCGTCAGCAGGTCATCCGCGCAGC
>CAMYJX010000009.1 GCA_947258825.1 uncultured Pseudomonadales bacterium | reverse complement strand
AAACCGGCGCCGGCAAAGAACTGCTCCGGTTCTCTGGCAAAACGCTCGAAGGCGCCATTCATGCCCCCACGAAGGCAGACGAAATAGCGGCGCAGATCGCGCCGGCAGTAAAACTCGCTGCAGTCACGCTGGGTTTTTTTGAGATACCTGCGAACCCGCCGCCGTCTTTGTCGATGCGTGGCCTTGGCCAGAGCAGCAAGGCGCGCCGCAAATTCCCTGCCGGCGGCCGGCCAGCCACGGGCCTCTGCATAGGCGCCGAGAACTTCGTTCAGCTGCACATCCAGAAGGGGCTGCCGCTGCGCGCACAGGACCGCCAGATTTTCGATGCTGGCGGCGACGCCCAATGGGCGTCGCCGCCCTGCTCTTACCCCATCTCCATCAACAAGGTATACGCGATCGCCATGGCCTTCATCCCGATGCAGAAAGTTGTCGAGATGGAGATCGCCGTGCCAGGCGCCGAAATCGTGGAGCCCGGCCATTTCGATGGCAGCGGCCACCACCTGATCCAGCTGGTTGTCGACCACCGGCAAGGCGCCATCGATGAACTCGAAAAGTATGCCATGCATCTGCCCCTCGGAATCGGCAACTTCTGCCAGCAACCGTGGCGTATTGACGCCAGCTGCCACCAGAACGCGACAGCCTCTTATCTCCCGTCGTCGATAGCGCTGTCTGCCCGAACCCAGGAACAGCTTCAGCAGCAAGGGCCTGCCCGCGACCTCTACCCGCGCCACGAGGCGTCGACCCGGCAACAGCCGGAGAACCTGGTCGACGCGTACCAAGGGAGTTGCAGGTTTCGCCATGCCTTCCACAAGGGACAGAACCTTCAACCTGAGCAGGAACCTGGCCGGCAGCGCTCGGCCACGGGCAACGAGCTCGTCCGGTTTCAGGCTCGGCAGCTCGGATCCGGCAGGCGTTCCGCTCATGATCGAAAGCGTCCCTGAACGAGCCCCTTGACCAGCCCTTTGCGATAGAGGGCCAGCGCCCGGCGGTAAACGCCGCGCCAGAATCTGCCTTCCTCTCCAAACACCTGCTGCAGCGGTCGATCACGATAAACGCGGACGAAACGCAGCCAGGCGGATCTGGAAAGGGGGAGATCAAGCACTGAGAACAAAAGGGCCGCCAGATCTCTGCGCAGCCAGCGCCGAGGAATGACCCCGTGAACCTGAGCCCGGTGCAGATCGATCACCGCCAGCTGCACCTTTCCCTCGGCAAAAGCACGGCGATTCAGCAGCAGGTGACAGATGTAGAAATCTCGATGCACGACGCCAGCCCCATGCATGGCGCGAGCAAAGCCGGCCACCGCCACGACCAGACGCCTCTTGACCAACGGATCCGGCGGCGCGGTCTCCCAGGCTTCGGCGACATCCTCCAGGCTTTCGAAACCTTCGAGCGCGTCGCAGATGACGAACGACTGCCGCCTGGCCGGATTTCGGCCACGCTCGCCGAACGCGGCAACGGTGGGCGCCGGAACCCCCTTTGCGGCGAGATGGAGACAGGTGGCGTACTCGTTGCGCGCCCCCAGCACCGGCGCGCGCAGCGTAAGCAGGTTCTTGAATATCTCTCTCCAGCCCGCACCGTCGTGAATCTTCGCAAAATAGGCGCGCCCACCGACCTCGAAACGCAGCGTCCGCCGGTTAGCGACGTCGCGGAAAACCTCCCCTTCCAGCGCCCACACCCGCTCGAAGAGGTCTTGCTCACCCCAGGCGGCAGCCAGCTCCCTACGCAGAAAGTGATGCTGCACCGCTACCCACCTCCATGAGGGGGACACCAGATCACGGCTCTGCCGCCGCAAGCTCGATGACATCCACCGCGCGCGATGCAAGCTGGTATATGGCGGGGTCATCTGCCAGCCTGATCCCGTTGGCACGCCATCGCGGACGCTCAGCAGATGTCAGAAGCTCGATCAGCTGCGCATTGAACTGCTGCTGATCGAAAGGCGCCTCAGAGACGATACCCGCGCGCGCGTCGCGCAGAAACTGCGCGTAACCGCAGTTGCCGGTAACCAGGGCGGGCAGGCCGGCGATCATCGCTTCGATGATGATCATGCCCGCGTTCTCGTCATACGCCGGAAGCACCAGGCCATCGGCGGAGAACAGGAAACGGGGGATGTCGTCCCGCCCCGGAAAGAACCTGACGCGATCGGCTACCTTCAGACGCTTCGCGAGCCTCCGGAAAGGCTGCGCATTATCGTGACCGATCACGAACAGACGCGTCCTTGAGTAAAGCTCGGGAGGCAGGGCACGAAACGCCAGCAGCGTCCGATCCAACCCCTTTTTCCTGAAGCCGGAGCCGACAAAAAGCAGCAGCCGCTCATCGTCCCCCAGCTGAAATTCCCGGCGAAATGCCCGCCGAACCTCGGATACATCGTCTGGGGCTCTACGGTCGGGGTCGATGCCGGGCGGCAGCGGGTAAAAGCGCGATTCCGGCGTACCGTAGTGCTTACGGAACTGCGGCACCTGCTGGTCGGAAATGGTCAAGATGCGGGTTCTGGCCGACGGATCGAACACCGCCCGTTCGAAGGCGGCAAAGTGTCGATATCGGGGTAGCAATCGGTACACGGCACCCCGCTGGCTGCTCACCTTCTCCTCGAAGCAGGAGTCTCCAGCATAGTAAACGTCGAGGCCGGGCATCTTGTTCATTCCCACAACGACGTCTACCGGATGCCGGCGCAGATCATCTCGTACCCAGGCCGCAAAGCGCTCGTAGAGTCGATGGTTGGCAAGCGCGCTGACCGGGGCTTTCACCACCTGAATGGCTTCTCCTGTTTCTGCGGGCAGCGGCGCGTTCCAATGCACGACGTAGACACGTACCTCGTGCCCTCTGGCCAGGCTTTCCCGCGCGAGCTTCATCAGATCGCGCTGAATGCCGCCAAAAGGAAAGTACTTAAAGATGCAGAAGGCGATCTGCATTCAGAAGATCTCCGGCTTCACGCCACACCCGTTCCGGCGGCAGGGTCGAATAGCAGGCGGGAACGACCTCCTGCCCTTGCCAGGATACGGCCTCGCCACGGTAAGCGCAGGACCGGCTCAAGCAGGGCGCACAAGGAAATTCCGCCTGGAGGTTCTTTACCACTTCACCCCGGCAGCCGGTTCGCGCGCTGCTGGTGCTGCCATAGATGACCAGCGTCGGAACCCCCAACGCCGCCGCCAGGTGCGCGAGGCCCGAGTCCACACCGATGACCACACGGGCAGAACTCAGCGACTCGACCAACGTCTCGAGGGGCAAACGATCCCAGATCTGCGCGGATGCTCGCCCGGCGATCTCACGGCTCCTGGCCAGCTCCGGATCGCTGCCCGCTGCCAGCGCCAATGCGAAGCCGTCGTCGCCTGCCTGAAGTGCAAGGGCTTTCCAGAACGCCAAAGGCCAGTGCTTGCTGGCCCAGGTCGTACCGTGAAGAAGCACGCAGGGGCCGTCGTCGGAGGCCGGCGTCCCGGGATCCGCGACGGGCAGTTGGGACCCAGGCGCCTCCCGATCCGCGGTTATGCCGTAGTACGGCTTGGCGTCCGGAGCCGGCTCGGGATATCCAAGGGCTTGCGCAAACAGCCGACGCAGCCGGACGATGGCGTGCTGCCCTTTGGCGACCCGGATGCGTCGATCGTAAACCAGCGCTGCCGCCGGCTCCCTGGCGGAAGACCACGAGAATCCCGCTTTGCGGGCACCCCGCGCCAGCGAGGTGACGGCCGCGCTCTTGACGAGACCCTGAGCATCCAGAACCAGATCGTATCGGCGCTCTCTGAGCCGGTTCCGAAAAGCGCTCAGCTCGCTAACATGGCGCCTCAAATTGCTGCGCCACCGTCGCCAGCCAATGGGCAGAACCCGGTCAACGGCCGGGTGAAGACGCGGGATCGCGGCAAATGCTTCCTCTACTACCCAGTCGAATCGAACCCCGTGGGCAGCGGCATCGGAGATCGCGGGAAGGGCGTGCACGACGTCTCCCAGGGAACTCATCTTGACCAGCAACACCCGCATCACAGCTGCTCGATGACACGCTCGGGCCGGAGCTCAGTCAGACAGCGTAGATGGCCCAGCGGGCACTCCCGCTGAAAGCAGGGGCTGCAGGGGAGCTTCAGGCTGAGCACCCTGGCCTCCCGGCCCAGTGGCGGCGTGAAGTCGGGAGAGGTTGAACCGAACAGGGCCGTGATAGGGACATCCAGCGCGCTGGCCACGTGCATCAGCCCGGAATCATTGCAGACCACATGGTCTGCACAGGATAGCAGGTCAATGGCATCCACCAGCCTGGTTCGTCCGGCGAGGTTCACACACCCTGCGGCCACCTGAGATTCGATCTCATTGCAGATCGCTCCGTCGCCGGCAGAACCCAGCAACCAGACTTGTCGACCCCGGGCAACCGCATGACTGGCCAGCGTTGCAAAGTGCTGCGCCGGCCAGCGTTTTGCCGGCCCGAACTCCGCCCCGGGGCAGAGCGCGAGCACGCCGCCGCTGGCTGCCAGCTGATGCTCGCGTAGCAACCGGTCCCGATTGTCGGCGTCCACCCGCAGGCGCGGCATGGGGTAAGGCTTCGGCAGGACCGCCGACCTCGGGAGCGCGAGAGCCATGAAACGCTCTATCATCAACGGGTAGCGCTCGGGATCCAGCCGGCGCCAGTCGTTTAGCAGCCCGACACGACATTCACCAAGCCAGCCGACGCGATCGGGAATTCTCGCCCGGAAAGGCACCAGCGCCGACTTGAAGCTGTTTGGCAGGACGATGGCCTGGTCGTAACCCTCATTCACAAGACGTCGACCCACTGCCAGACGCTTCCCCAAGCCCAACTCGCCATGACCCACCTCGAGCAGCCAGGAACGCGTGATCCCGGGCATGCGCTGGGCCAGCGGTTCCGTAGCGGGAGGTGACAGCATGTGGATCTCCAGCTGCGAATTGCCGTCGAGGAGAAGCTGAATCAGGCAGTGCGCCATCACCATGTCGCCAACCCAGGCGGGAGCAACAACGAGTATCTTTCGGGACCGGGAGCTCGCGCCTTCGCGGGAACCGACCATTACCGGGCAGGTTCAGCCGTCACGAGTCGACGCGCTCAGGCAGTGGGTGCGAGAGGAACGCCGGCAGGAATCAGGGCGCATCGCTGACCGGCGTGTGCCATTCCGGGAACGCGTTGCGCTGGCCGCGCACCTGATCGAAATAGGCAGCCTGGAAGCGCTGGGTTATCGGGCCCCGCTCCCCGCCGCCGATGACCCGGCCATCGAGCTCCCGGATGGGCAGCACCTCCGCCGCGGTGCCGGTGAAGAAGGCTTCGTCGGAAATATAGACCTCGTCCCGGGTTATCCGGCGCTCGAGAATCTTCAACCCCATCTCTTCGGCGAGGTGAAAAATGGTGTCCCGGGTTATGCCATCGAGGCAGGACGTCAGCTCCGGCGTGTGCAGCACCCCGTTTCTGACCAGGAAGATGTTCTCTCCGGTGCCTTCCGCGACGTAACCCTCGTTGTCCAGCAGCAGGGCCTCGTCGCAACCGCTGTCCAGAGCCTCGTGGAGCGCGAGGATCGAGTTGATGTAGTTGCCGTTGGCCTTCGCCTTGCACATGGTGATGTTGACGTGATGACGCGTAAACGACGAAGTTCGCACTCTGATTCCGCGCTCTAGCGCGTCTGCATCCATATAACTGGGCCAAGGCCAGGCGGCAATGCACAGATTGACCGACAGGCCTTGTGCCCGCAGACCCATGGCCTCAGAACCAAGGTAGACCATGGGCCGCAAATAGCCTTCGGTCAGCTCGTTGGCCCGAAACACCTCCCGCTGCGCCTCGTTCACCTGCTCTTTGCTGTAGGGAATTTTCAGACCGAGGATGTGTGCCGAGTTGAACAGCCTGTCGGTGTGCGCCTGCAGTCGGAATATGCACGGACCCCGAGGCGTATCGTAAGCACGCACGCCCTCGAACACCCCAACGCCGTAATGCAGCGTATGGGTAAGCACATGAACCTGGGCATCCCGCCAGGGAATCAGTGCGCCGTTCTGCCAGATCCAGCCATCGCGATCGGCGAAATTACTGTCGGTCATCGTCTCCTGCATCGTCTCCTGCATCTGCCCAATGCGGTGCTTCGGTCATGGTCTCGCGGTCGCGTTATAGTCAATCCGAACCCGGCGCCACGGCGAACACCCGGTCCCAGGCTTCCTGCACCTGCCGCCGATGGCTCTCCAACACACCCGCCGCGCGCTCCGTATCCGGAAGATCAAGAACGCTGCGGTGCCACTCCGCGCGCAGGGCCAGATAGGCTTCCCGCAGGGCTTTCGCCATCTGAGCCGGCAGCAGGTCGAGCTGCTCTGCCGTTTCGAGAATTCGCACGTTGTCAGTGTAAACGGCAAGCTCCGGGTGCCGGTGCGCCAGAGCCAAAACGAGATATTGCACCATAAATTCAATATCAACGATACCGCCGCTACCCTGCTTCAGGTCACCTTCATCGCCGTGGTGCTCGGCCAGACGCCGGCGCATCTTCAGCACCGCCGCCGCCAGCTCTTGTTGATCTCTGGGCTGGCACAACACCTCCCGACGCAGGGCCTGGAATCGCTCAGCGAGATCGGGATCTCCCGCCACGGGCCTTGCCCGCACCAGAGCCTGGTGCTCCCAAATCCAGGCTTCCTTGCGCTGGTACTCGCGGAACGCCTCCAGGGCGGAAACCATGGTTCCCGCATTTCCCGAGGGGCGCAGACGCATGTCCACTTCATAAAGAGTGCCGAGGTAAGTGGGCACGGTGAGCACGTGCAGCAGCCGGCGAACCAGCCTATGCAGAAATTGCGCGCCCTCTATCGGGAGATCGTGAATAAAGACCAGGTCGAGATCCGAACCCGGGCCGAGCTCGATGCCGCCAAGCTTTCCATAACCCACGATGATGAACGGTTGGGGAGATGCAAACTGGGGAAAGCGCTCGGCATTTTCGCGCCAGGTGAGATCCAGCGTCTCGCCCAGCACGGCTTCTGCCAGAAAGGTCAGGTAGTCGCTGGCTTTCATGAGCGGCAAAGTGCCCCGAACCTCGGCAAGTGCCACGTTGAATACGTGATGCTCTTTGAATTCCCGCAACGCGTCCAGGACCCGCTCCTGACCTTCGGGCTCCGCAAGACGGATGCTGGTTCTGAGCTCCCCGGCCAGAGATTGCCGGTCGGGCAGAGCGCTCAGGTGACGCTGATCCAGCAGGGCATCCAGAAAAGCCGGGTGCCGCGCAAGGGCTTCCGCCAGCCACCGGCTTCTGGCTGACAGCTCTACGAAATGGGCGAGCGCACCCGGATTCTCGTGCAGCAGGGCCATGTAGGCGGATCGACGCAGCACCGATCTCAGAACCGGGGCGACGCGCTCCAACGCGAGGTCCGGTCGTGGGGCCAGGCTCACCTGATCCAGCAGCGCGGGCATCAGCCGATCCAGCCGCTCCCTGCCTTCAGCGGCAACGGAAGGGCGATCGCGCGCCTGGGTGAGGGCCTGCAGCTGCTCGGCGGCAGCCTCCGGATCCGAGAACCCCAGGGCTCGCAGGCCGTCCAGATCGCCGATGTTCAGCCAGACACGACTGCCTTCGCTGTCCTTGGTTTCCGGCGTGCCGATCAGGCCGGTAAAAACCTCTGCGATGTTCCGCCGGTGCTGATCCAAGACCGCTTCGAACTCCGGATAATCCGCGTACCCCATTGCAAGCGCCAGGCGCGTCCGGGATTCGGCCTGAGCGGGAAGAATCTGCGTTTGTCGATCCGCCTCCGCCTGAACGCTGTGCTCCGCGTTCCGCAGAAAGCGGTAGCCTTGGGTCAGCAGATCCGCTTCCCGCGGGTCGACGTGGCCATGGGCAACCAGCCGCGGCAGCACGTCGAGCAGCCGGGGGTCCTGCAGCTCCGCCTGCCTGCCACCCCATATCATCTGCTGAAGCTGCACGATGAATTCGACGTCACGTATGCCGCCGGGCCCGAGCTTAAGATCGTCGGGATCGTGCCGCTCCGCCAGAAGCCGCGCCTTCATTAGCCGCAGCGCATCGATGGCGCCGAAATCCAGATAGCGGCGATAGATGAACGGCCGCAGGTCCTGAAGCAGACGATTCCCGGCGGCGATGTCCCCCGCACAGGGTCGAGCCTTGATGAAAGCGTAGCGCTCCCAGTCCCGACCCTGGGTGACCAGGTAGTCTTCCATGGAGCCGAAGTGCATCGCCAGCGGCCCGCTGGCACCGAAAGGCCGCAGCCGCATATCGACCCGAAACGCGAATCCATCGGCAGTGATCTGGTCCAGCGCCTGTATGAGCTGCTGCCCAAGCCGAATGAAGAACTGCTGGTTGGTCAGGCTCTTATCGGGCCTGTCGGTCTTCCCGGCCTCGGGATACACAAAGATGAGGTCGACGTCCGAGGACAGATTCAGCTCCCGAGCGCCGAGCTTTCCCAACGCCAGAACGACGAGCTGCTGGGGCGTTTCGCTGTCCTCGCCGAGCGGGACCCCATCACGCGCACACTGCCACCCGTAGAGAACTTCCAGGGCAGACTGAATCAGCGTGTCCGCCACAAGGGACAGCGCGGCAACGGTTTCCTCCAGCGGCGCACGGTGGGCGAGATGACGCCAGATGATCCAGAGCTGCAGACGGTTCCGAGCGCGACGCAGCAGCCGCTGAAGATCCTCCATATCTGCAACCGTGGACAGGTCCGGTTGCAGCTCTGCGGAGATATCGCCCTGCTGTGGCTGGCCATCGAACAGGTTCTCTTTACGGCAGGACAGCAGCCACTCCGATTCCCGGGCTGCGGTATTGGCTACGAACTCGCTTAACGCGCAAACGTAGCGGGCCTGCGCATCGAGCCGCTCACCAAGCGTCGCCTGGAGTCGTTCCAGCTGAGGATCGGCGCTTGTAGCCAATGCCTCCGGCAGCGAGAAATCAGCCGTCAATCTGCCCCTCCTCCAACCGGCTTAAGTATACCCGCCCTGGGATCAATTGAGTTCTGTGAATGAAAGTCGCCTGAACTGCCGGTCCTCGGCGGAAAGCAGAACTACGACCGGAATCTCCTGAACGCCGCTGAACCTTCCGGGGAACCGCGGAATTTCAGTCCTGAATGATGGGCGCCACCCGAAGCACTTCAGAGATGGTGGTGAGGCCGGCGCCAACTTTCTGCGCGCCGGACAGACGCAGGGTGCGCATGCCTTCCTTGAGGCCTACCGCCCTGATGTCGTCAATTTCCGAATCGTTTTTGATCAGGGCCTTCACGTTATCCGTGAGGGGCAACAGCTCGTAGATGCCCATGCGTCCCATGTATCCGGTGTCCCGACATTCCAGGCAGCCCTGGGGCGCAAGAAAGCGTTTCGGTGGTTTTGCCCGGAACGGCCTCATCAGCAGGTCCCAGGCCTCCCGGTCGACGGCCTCTTGCACTTTGCAGTGGGGGCAAAGGGTTCTTACGAGCCGCTGCGCCATGATCCCCAGCACCGTCGCCTTGATCATGTAAGCGGGAACGCCGAGGTCCAGCAGCCGGGTTACGGCCGAAGGGGCATCATTGGTGTGCAGCGTGGAAATCACCAGGTGCCCGGTGAGCGCAGCTTGAATGGCCATGTTCGCGGTTTCCAGATCACGGATCTCGCCAATCATGATGATGTCCGGGTCCTGCCGGAGAAGCGCCCTTACGCCCGAGGCGAAACTGACCGAGATGTTGTGCTGTACCTGCATCTGATTGAAGGTGGGCTCGACCATCTCGATAGGGTCTTCTATGGTGCAGACGTTAACCTCCGAGGTGGCGAGCTGCTTCAAGGTTGAATAGAGGGTGGTGGTTTTACCTGAACCCGTAGGTCCGGTAACCAGCACGATGCCGTTGGGCGAGTGGGTCATGTGCTGCCAGCGCTCGAAATCCTTGCCTACCAGGCCAAGCTCCTTGAAGCTGCGCAGCAGCACGTCCGGATCGAAGATCCGCAGCACCATTTTTTCACCGAACGCCGTGGGCAACGTGGACAGCCGAAGCTCGATCTCGTTACCGTCCTGGCTCTTTGTCTTCACCCGGCCATCCTGGGGTCGGCGCTTCTCCGCCACGTCCATGCGGCCGAGAATCTTCAAACGGCTGGTGACCGCAGCATTCACAGCGCTGGGCAACTCGTAAACGTGATGGAGCACGCCATCGATCCGGAAACGGATGAGACCCATGTCTCGGCGCGGCTCAATGTGTATGTCGCTCGCGCGCTGATCGAAGGCGTACTGCAGCAGCCAGTCGACGATGTTGACCACGTGAGCATCGTTGGCTTCCGGTGACTTTAGCTGTCCCAGCTCCAGCAGCTGCTCGAAGTTGGCGATGGAGCTGACTTCGAGCCCGGCATCCTCGGCTTTTGAGACCGCCCGGGCCATGGTGTAGAACTCGAGCATGTAGCGACTGAGATCTGCCGGGTTCGTCACCACCCGGCGGATCCGCCGGCCCCGCAGCGTCTGAGTGAGCATGCCCTCCCACTGGTACATGAAGGGCTGGCCGCTGGCGATGACTACCTCGTCATCGGTAACGTCCACAGCCAGGATGTTGTGGCGCTGGGCAAAGGCATAGGACATGACCTCCGTCACCGCGTTGACGTTGATCTTGAGGGGATCGATACGCAGATGCGGTTGTTTGCTCTTCTCGCACAGCCAGAAGGTCAGGGTATCGAGATCCAGCTTGTGGCCGGGCTTATTCCGGTTCTCGTACTCCCTGTCAGCAATGATCTCCAGCGGGTGCTGGGTCAGCTCTTTCTTGGTTCGCGGCGCGATGAGGATGTCTTCCGCCTGGCGCTGGCTGATGAACCCTTCGCGCACCAGATCATCCAACGCGACGGGCACGTCGATAAGCCTTTCAGCCCCTTGAAGGCGCTCCGCGAGGGGTTTGTTCTCGGCGCCCTCCACGGCAGGTGCCTGCTCCGGGGCCTGTGCCTGCTCGACTGCAGCACCATCAGCAGGCCCATCAGCATGCTCGTCAGCAGTTTCAGGGGCGGGCAGGTTCGCAGCTGCAGGATGCTGAGCGACGCTGACCGGTTCGGTCGGGCCGCGTTCGGTCGGGCCGCGCTCGGCCTGAACCGGCTCGGAATCCTTTCCGGTGGTTTCTCTGGTGACAGGTGTAGCCACGTAAGTACCTGATGTAAGTCCCTGATTTAGCCGACTATTGCGAACTTGGTGTCGTCAGTTAACGGCAAGGGCCGGCGTTTTGCAACCAAGGGGGTCACGGAATCATGACAGAGATCACACCCGGTCGGCCCGGGCAATATGGCAGACCTCTAGTGTAGAATTCGCCACCGTCTCTCCCAACGCAGCGTTGCAGCTTTCCGATACGGTTGACCGCAGCGTCCCTGGACAAAGAAACAAGCAGGAAAAAAAGGAAAAACCCACGTGGATACCGGCGGCTACGCCCAGTGGTTTCGAGCCTCGACGCCCTATATCAGCGCTCATCGCAATCGCACGTTCGTCGTGTTTCTGAGCGGGGAGGCCATGGACCACGGAAATCTGGCGAACATCGTTCACGACCTGGCGCTGCTGCATGTGCTGGGCGTGCGCCTGGTGCTGGTCCACGGCGCAAGGCCGCAGATTGACCGGGCGCTGCCAAACTGCCGGTTTCAAGGCCACCGACGCATAACGGACAGAGAGAGCCTGAGCACCGTCCTCGGCGTATATGGTCAGCTGCGTGCTCAGCTGGAAGCCTTCTTTTCTACCGGGCTTCCAACGAGCCCGCTGCGCAATGCGGATATCGCTACCATCACCGGCAATTTCATCGTTGCCAAGCCGGTGGGCGTAGTCGAAGGGGAGGATCACCTGTTCACCGGCCAGGTGCGCAACGTGCATGCGAACCGCATTCGCGCAGCACTCGACAATCGGGCTCTGGTCCTGCTTTCTCCGGTGGGTTACTCACCTTCCGGTCAGGCATTCAACCTGGCCTCTGACGAGCTCGCCGCAGACGTGGCGCTGGCGCTGGCGGCAGACAAGCTGGTGATGTTCAACGAGCACGGCTATATCCAGGACGACACGGGCCGCAATCGTACCAACCTGACCCCGGCTCAGCTGGACGAGCTGCTGGACCGTGCACAGCCTGCCAACACGCACCAGCTTCGGGCCATGCTGCGGGCGAGCCGTGGCGGCCTGCCCAAAGGCCACCTGGTGAGCTTCGCCGAAGACGGCGCGCTGCTGCAGGAGCTGTTCACCGCACGGGGACACGGGACCCAATTGAGCGAGTTCCGTTCTCAGCTCACCAGACCTGCTCGGCTGGAGGACGTCGCCGGAATCGTAGAGGTGATACGACCCCTGGAGGAAGCGGGTGTGCTGGTGCGTAGAGACAGGGATCGGCTGGAACAGGAGATCGACAATTTTCTGGTGGCAGAATTGGACGGCATCGTGGTCGGGTGCTGCGCGCTATATCCTTTCGAGCGCGCGGCCGAAATTGCCTGCATCGCCGTTCACGACGCGTACCGGAAAATTTCCAGCAAGCCGGGAATCGGGATTGAGCTGCTGAGGGCAGCAGAGCAGCGAGCTCGGAACTCTGGCATTGAAAAGCTGTTTCTGCTGACTACTCAAACCCGCGACTGGTTCCTCGAGCAAGGGTTCACGGACGCGGATACCAATGAGCTTCCAGCTCCCCGGCAGGGCATGTATAACTACCAGCGCAACTCGAAAGTCATGATCAAGAAAGTGGAACCCAAGGATGACTGATAAAAGGCCGTACTCCTCAATTGTCGTGGACGGGGTTCAGCAGGCTCCGAGCAGAGCCATGCTGTACCCGACGGGGTTCAAGGAGGAAGACTTTGCGAAGCCGCAAATCGGCATCGCGTCCACCTGGAGCATGGTGACGCCATGCAACATGCACATCAACGAGCTCGCGGACGCTGCCGCAATGGGCGCCGACGAATCCGGCGCCAAGAGCGTCGTGTTCAACACCATCACCGTATCGGATGGCATATCAATGGGTACGCCGGGGATGCGCTACTCCCTGGTATCCCGAGAGGTCATTGCAGACTCCATCGAAACGGTGGTCGGAGCTCAGGGTTTCGACGGTTTCGTCGCGATCGGCGGCTGCGACAAAAACATGCCCGCCTGTGCCATGGCGATGGCCCGGCTCGACCGGCCGAGCGTTTTCGTTTACGGCGGCACGATTCAGCCCGGGAAGGACCGTCGCGACATCGTCTCGGTGTTTGAAGCCGTCGGCGGCTACGCGGCGGGCAACGTGTCGGAGATTGAGCTCAAAGACGTGGAGGCCACAGCCATTCCGGGCCCGGGATCCTGCGGTGGCATGTACACGGCCAATACCATGGCCAGCGCCATAGAAGCCCTGGGGTTGTCGCTGCCCAACAGCTCCGCTCAGGAGGCCATTTCTCAGCAGAAGCGCCAGGACAGTTACAACGCCGGGGCGGCTGTATTTCATCTGATCGACCGCGGCATCAAGCCCAGCGACATTCTTTGCCGTGAGGCCTTCGAGAACGCTATCGCAACGGTCATTGCCCTGGAAGGATCCACCAACGCGGTGCTTCACCTGCTGGCAATCGCTCACGCCGCCGGGGTTCCACTCTCGATAGACGATTTCAGTCGTATCGGCGAGCGGGTACCCGTGCTCGCTGACATGCGGCCTGCCGGTCAGTTCGCGATGAGCGAGCTGATCGCCATCGGCGGCATCCAACCGCTGATGAAAACCCTGCTCCAGGAAGGCATTCTGCATGGCGACTGCCTGACCGTAACCGGCAGAACGATGGCAGAGAACCTCGCCGACGTCGCCCCCTACCCTGAAGAACAGAAAATCATCCGGCCGCTGAGCGATCCGATCAAGAAGGATTCACACCTGGTGATTCTCTATGGCAACCTCGCCCCTACCGGTGCGGTTGCCAAGATCACCGGTCATGAGGGCCTGCAATTCACCGGGTCGGCACGCTGCTTCCAGGGCGAAGAGGCCGCAATGGAGGCGATCATGGCAGGCGCCGTCGTGGAGGGCGACGTGGTGGTGGTCCGCTATGAAGGGCCCAAAGGCGGCCCGGGCATGCGGGAAATGCTCTCGCCTACCAGCGCAATCAACGGGCGCGGCCTGTCTCAGGACGTGGCGCTGATCACCGACGGGCGTTTCTCCGGCGGTTCCCACGGCTTCGTGATCGGGCACATCACACCAGAAGCATTCGACGGCGGACCCATCGCGCTTCTGGAAGATGGCGATCAGATCACGGTGGACGCCGAAAAGCGCGAAATCAACGTCCACCTGACCGACGAACAGCTGGCGTCACGCCGCAGCCGGTGGCAGCCTCCGGCGCCCTATGCAACCAGAGGCATTCTTGCCAAGTATGCTGCGTTGGTGAGCTCTGCCAGCGAAGGGGCCGTAACGGACAAATACCTGAACTGACACACGTTTTTCCGATCTTCGGTTCTTTAGACTTGAGGGCTGCGAAGAGGATCGGGCCTACGGAAAAGCATGGATGCGACACATCAGGCGATATTGAAGCGCGTCCTCTTCATCACTGGGTGTTCCATCTCCGCATCCGTGGCCATCACTCACCTCTGCTTTTACGTAGCGCAGGGCAACGAGGCCTGGACGCACTGGCCGCTGGTAACCGCAATTGCCATCATCGCGCCCGGCCTGATCGCGCCCGTCGCAAGCTATCGCACGGAATCCCTGAACAAGCGCCTGCAGGTGTCCAACCAGCGACTGAAGCAGCTTTCCGAAACCGACCCGCTCACCGAAACCATGAATCGGCGCAGATTCATGGAGGTCGCCGATCAGCAGCTGGCGCTGGCCCAGCGATACTGCTATCCCACCAGCCTGCTGCTGCTGGATATCGATCATTTCAAGCAGGTGAACGATCTGTACGGCCACGCCATGGGCGATCGGGCCCTGGTTCAACTCACCCGGGTGATGGCAGCCGAGCTGCGGGAAACCGATACCATGGCACGTTTTGGCGGCGAGGAAT
This sequence comes from uncultured Pseudomonadales bacterium, assembly GCA_947258825.1. Lineage (GTDB taxonomy): Bacteria > Pseudomonadota > Gammaproteobacteria > Pseudomonadales > Azotimanducaceae > UBA7803. The sequence continues at coordinate 36,022 of CAMYJX010000009.1, read as the reverse complement.
TCATCATGCTGCTGCCGCACACGGCAAGAGAAGGCGCGCTCTCTTTGGCCGAGCGTGTCCGCACGGCCGCCCGTCATCACATCATCAGGCATCAGGAATCAGAGACATCGGTCACAATCAGCATCGGCGGCGTCACCTGCGAGAGCAGCGCAACACCGTTGGACCGAATGATTTCCCACGCGGACAAGCTGCTCTACGATTCCAAGCAGGCGGGCAGGGACCGATGCAGCATCGAGGCGATATCCGGACAGAGCCCGATGCCCATACTGCACAAACAGGTTTCCTGATGCTTAATCACCCGACTCAGCAGCGGAGACAGGAAGGAACGTGAACCGGGATCTGATTATGGCATCGCTGATCGGAACCGCAGGGGCGCTGCTGCTGGCCTTCGGTATCATGGGCCTGAACGGAACCGCCGAATTCCTGCACGCTCAGCTCAACGAGCGCAGGACAGCGCTGGCCCTCACTGCGGTTGGCTGCGTCATGATGATGCTGGAAATGCGATTGATCGTTCCCATTATTCGGTCTCTTGCATCTCAACAGCGCAACTCGGGCAAAGGCACCGGGAGGCAGTGATGTTCTGCCGGAGAGCAGCGGCTGCCGCGCTCCTCATCGTGACAACCCTGGCGTACGACAGTTCCGATCAGCACGGGCGGCTGATGGCGGCAGAGCCCGCAGCAGCAACTCCGGCGCTTCGGCTGACAGAAGCTTCGAGGCGCTGCACCTCTTCCCGCCAGTGTGTTCAGGTCGCCACTCGCTGCGATGGCTGCGACTGCGGGGCCAGCATCAACCAACGGTACGAGGGTCAGCACATCGCCAACCTCGAGTCCGTATGCTCTTCGTTCTCCGGTGCGCAATGCGAATCGGCGTGTCCGGCCCGGCGACCAAGCTGCGTGATGGGCCTGTGTGTCCTGCTGCCTGACAGCTAGCGAAACTCCGGGCTCTCAGGCACTGCTGTCAACGCCCCTGGCAATCGGGTTCAGACGCGGTTAGTTTTGAGAAGATTGATTACTGCTGCAAAAATTCTGTGAGGGCGCATGGAAGGCGGCTGCTTCTGCGGCAACGTACGCTATGAAATCACCGGCAAGGTTGCCCGGGTCGTCAACTGCCACTGCACCATGTGCCGTCGAACGAGCGGCGCGCCTTTCGTAACCTGGCTGATCGTACCGGTCGGCGGCTTTCAGTACCTCCAGGGGCAACCCAGCCTGCTGAAGTCTTCGGAAAAAGGCTCCCGCTATTTCTGTTCCTCCTGCGGGACGCCAATCGCCTGTACCAACCTGGACCATAAGGCCTACGTCGATGTGACCCTCGGCAGCCTGGACGACCCTGACAACTTCGCACCGGATGGGGAATTCTACGAAGACACCAGGCTGGGATGGGTCGAGAAAGCAGAAGGCTGACCGCCAGCCATGATCTATCAGCTGACCGCCGATCTGGTGCTGATCGTCCACCTGCTGTTCCTGGTGCTGGTGGTCGCGGGAGGCCTGCTGGCCTTCCATCGCACTTACTGGTGTCTGGTCCAGCTACCGGCAGCCGCCTGGGGCGCCTGGGTAGAGCTAACCGGAAAGATCTGCCCGCTGACGCTGCTGGAAAACTACCTGCTTCGTCAGGCAGGCCAGTCGGGTTACACGGAGAGCTTCATGGGCCACTACCTGCTCGCGATCGTTTATCCGGATGGCCTCACGCGGGAACTGCAGATCTGGCTGGGGGTAGGCGTGCTGCTCGTAAACGGCGTGGTTTATGGCGCCCTCATATACCGGCTCAAAGCGCGACCAAAGGCAGTTTGAAACCGGCGAGGGTTGACAGCCGCTGAGCGAATTATATCTTTATTAGTAGTGAGACAGACGCTGCGGAAACACTACTCATGACAGGCCCAACGCCATTGCTGCCCATTGCCTCCGTGCTCGCCGCGCTGATCATTCTGGTTTGCGCCGAAAGCGTCCTTGCCGGTACAGATGCCGGTACAGATGCCGGCACAGATGCCGGCGAAGATGACGGTACCCACGACCGAGTCGACCGGATCGTGATCGAGAAAGCCCTGCGCAAGCTGACGCTGCTGAACGGCAACCGTCCCGTGCGCAGCTATCAGGTGGCGCTGGGCGCAAAGCCCAAAGGCCACAAACGACGCGAGGGTGACCAGCGTACTCCCGAGGGTACGTACAGCATCGATGCCAGAAACCCAAACAGCGACTTTTTTCTCTCTCTACGGATTTCGTATCCCAACGAGCAGGACCTTGCCAGGGCTAGAGCCAGGGGCCAAGACCCCGGCGGCCAGATAATGATCCACGGTCTGCGAAACGGCCGAGGGTGGATAGGTTCCAACCATCAGCGAAATGACTGGACAGATGGCTGTGTGGCCGTGACCAACAGCGAGATGCTGGAGATCTGGCGCATGGTAGATGTGGGCACGCCCGTGGAGATCAAACCGTAATCACCGCATAACTGGCCGGGCCTACTGCCTGCATGGGTTTCGTCGTGCCACTATTGCTGTAGTCTTTGGATTCTTACGGAATTGCCAATTGTCATGCAGATCTGGGTCGATGCTGACGCCTGCCCGAACCCTGTCAAAGAGATACTGTTTCGCGCGGCCGATCGGCGGCAGGTCGAAACTACCCTAGTGGCCAACCATCAGATTCGCGTCCCACCGTCCCGCTATCTGAAGTCGCTGCAGGTACCGTCCGGGTTTGACGAAGCCGATGATGCCATCGTCGCGCGGGCAGGGCCGGGAGATCTTGTGATCACGGCCGACATACCGCTTGCCGGACAGGTGGTGGACGCTGGAGGAACAGCCCTGAATCCCAGGGGAACCCTCTACACGTCAGAAAATATCAAGGACCATCTGGCCCGCCGGGATCTCATGGACGAGCTCCGGTCTACCGGCGCCATAGTGGGCGGCCCGGCTACGCTGTCGAAAACCGACGTGCAGGAATTCGCAAACCAGCTGGACCGCTTTTTGACCCGCGCAGCCAACGAGCCCGGCTGAGGGGTTGCTCTGCGCCTCTGAGGGGTGACGGGCCCTGCAGCATCACTTTTACGACCCTTTTCCAACGGCCAGGCTCATGGAACCCATCTTCGTGTCAGGTTATCGTTTGTGCCAGGCCATCCCTGAGTTCAAAGCGTCGATGTGGACAACGCCCACACGCTGCCGGGCTCGGGCAACCAGACTGACGACAGCATCGGTAGAGCGCTAAGCAGGAGAACATCGTGGAACTCAAGATATTCCTGACCGTGTTTGGCACCATTTTTCTCGCGGAGCTGGGCGACAAAACCCAGCTCGCTACGTTTCTGTTCGCCGCCGAGTCCGACGTCAGTCGCTGGATCGTGTTTTTGGCCGCATCACTGGCTCTGGTCTTAAGCACCGGGATCGGCGTGCTGGCAGGAGAATTCTTATCGGAGTTCATCGAGCCTAAGTTTCTGCATTACGCGGCGGGTGCAGGCTTTATCGTCATCGGCGTCTGGACGCTTTGGACGGCCGGAGGATAACGGCGAACTTCTGCGCGCTCAGTGGCGCGGCGGGTTTCATGTAAACTTGCGAAAAGTTCCCGAGTACGAAACTGGAAACCCTCATGTCCGCAGGCGATATCAAAGACACCCTGGCCAGGCTCCATGCGGAGCTCGAAGACGCTCCTAAAGTGGACGCAGACCTCAAGCAGCTGCTTTTGAACGTCGACGCCGATATTCATCAGCTTCTCGAACAGGAAGATCGTCAGGCGCACGAAGTCACCAGCATGGCCGATCGCCTGGAGGGGATGGCCGCCGATTTTGCCGCTCAGCACCCGACCACTGAGCGATTTTTCCGCGAGATCATCGAAGCCTTGGGACGGATGGGAATCTGAAATCCCTGGCCGGTGAGCACATTGCGTCCTTGCGCCTGGTTCATTTCATCGACCAGGATAACGATGCCCTCGGCAATGGAGAGATGCTGGAGATCGAGACAAAGGGAGGCCGTTTCTGGCATCTCGGACCGCTGGAAAACGGCTGCTCAATCGCACTGCAACCGGGGCCTGCCCGACCGCCCGGCGGTTTGCAGGAGGCCCAGCGGGGGTGGCGTGATCTTTCCGAAGCCCTGCCCGGCGCCTTCGATGGCCGCCCGACGATCCTTAAGCTGGAACCGACGACCGGCACGCACAAGGCCGAGCGAGAAGCCGCTTCCGAAGCATGGGTTCTGCACCTGTCGACGGGGTATCGAGTCACCTGTCGCCGGTCCGGTGGTCGGCTCGAGCTGACCGGAGCGTACCGCAGCCAATGCGCACCCTGACCATCGATCAGGCCATGGAGGACGACTACCCGGAACTCTTGGACCTGAACAACCTCGCCGTTCCGAACGTGAACGCTATCCCAAGCGAGACGCTTGCATGCCTTCACAGCCAGAGCGTCTACCTGGGAGTGGCCAGAACGTCGACAGGGATAGCCGGGTTCCTGCTCGCGCTTCCTTGCACGGCGAGCTACGACAGCCCCAACTTCCAGTACTTCAAGCAGCGCTACGAAGCATTCGCCTACATCGACCGCATCGTCGTCAATCAGCACCTGCGCGGTCGGGGCGTCGGCGCCGCCCTGTACCAGGACCTGAATCGCATGCTGGACGGTGTTTACCCGCTCCTAGCCTGCGAGGTCAACCTGGACCCGCCAAACCCCGGATCCCTGAGCTTTCACCAGCGACTCGGCTTCAACAGTGTCGGCACTCAGCAAACCGAAGGCGGCAGCAAGCGAGTAGCGCTGCTGACGAAAGTGCTATCGCCAGACCGGTAGAAGACCTGCCGTAACGCCCGGGGCGTCAGCCGGAACAGCGGGTGCTCAACGGCGACGCTCGTTCGCCTCGTTCACCCTCAACGGACGCCCGCCGATATCCTTGCCGTTCATCTCTTCGAGCGCCTTGCTTGCCCCCGCATCCTCCATCTCGACAAACCCGAAGCCGCGGGAGCGTCCGGTTTCCCGGTCGGTGATGACGCGAGCAGAAATCACATCGCCCAACGCCGAGAAGAGCGATTCCAACTCGCTATCGTCAACGCTCCACGGCAGGTTGCCTACATAAAGTTTCTTCATCTCTAATCGTGCTCAGAAGTTTCTACCGCAGTTCCGCGCTTCACAAAACAGCGTACAATTTAAAGGTATCGAACCTCTGGTTCGTTCATCAGACTTGGAACCGATCTACGGAAGAGAAAGTAACTCTGAATAGACTCTTTAAATAGATATCGGGGCGCGGGTCTAATTCATACCGAGTATAGGAGGAAGCCATGCCGGTGGGAAGTGTGTTGGCATACCGAAATTCGCGCTGAGAAAACCTGATACAAAGGAAGAGGAAACAGCGTCGAATGTTAAAAATCGGTGACACCGCACCCGATTTCTCACTGCCGAATCAGAACGGTGAAATGGTCACGCTCGAAGATCTGATCAGCCACAGTTCAGCGGTGGTTTATTTCTACCCGGCAGACTTCACACCGGTGTGCACAAGAGAGGCCTGCGCGTTTCGCGACCGGTATGACGACCTCAGCGATCTGTCGATCCCGCTCGTGGGAATCAGTCCTCAGAGCAGTAGCAGTCACCAACGGTTCTCCGACGCCTACTCGCTGCCGTTTCCCCTGCTGGCCGATGAAAAAAAGACGGCCATTCGCGCCTTCGGCGTGGACGGGCCGCTGGGCTTTGGGGTCCGTCGCGCGACCTTCCTGATCGATCGCTCAAAGAAAATCACCAACAGGGTAGTGTCTGACCTTTTTGTCGGTGGCCACCTGGAGCTGGTAAAGAAAGTCCTGGAGCCCGGGTAGCCAGACGGCTACGAAAGACGCCTAACGCTGCCCGGGTATTACCCGCATCACCCGTTGCAGCAGCTGGGCGAGGATCTGTCGGGTCGATTCCGCCATCCAGCGCGCTGCCAGCAGACCAAGGCATATCCCCACCAGATCTACCACCAAGTCTTTGAGCTCTGCGGATCTTGCAGCTTCAAAGCTCTGCACCACCTCCAGCAACAGGCCGTAGCCCAGCATCCAGGCACCCAGCATGAGCCCACGCTGCGACGGGTAAGCAAGATTGAGGCTGAAAGTCAGGTAGGTAAATGCAAAGGCGTGCAGAAAGACATCGCCGATCTGGAATACGGGTTCCGGTGGGCTGGGCGTCAAAGCAAGATAGGTGCAAACCGCCAGCGGCAGCCAGAAACCCACCCGCAGGCAGAAACGCAGCACTCGTTCAGTCAAAGCCGCGTCTCAATCTAAGCCGCGGGCGCGATCCCGCGCTGACTCCTCATGGACGTGGTCCACCAGGAATTTGACGTTGTCCACAGGGGTTTCGGGAATGATGCCGTGACCCAGGTTGAAGATGTGTCCAGGGCGGCCCGCGGCTGCGTCAAGCACGTCGCGGGTCTGTCGGGCCACGGTGGCCCGGTCGGCACACAAGACGATGGGGTCGAGATTGCCCTGCACCGCCCCAACGCCTGTTCTACGCCAGGTCTCGCCCAGCGGTACTCGCCAGTCCAGCGCCAGAACGTCCGGCTGCGCCTGGCAGACGTCATCCAGCAGATGGCCATTGCCTGTGCCGAAGTAGATGATGGGAACCTGCCCTTTCAGCGCGGTGATCAACGCGCGCAGGTGCGGCAATACGTAGTGCCGGAAGTCGGCAACGGACAGGCAGCCAACCCAGGTATCGAAGATCTGCACCGCTTCCACGCCTGCCGTTATCTGCAGCTGCAGGTAGCTGGCAACCTGGCTGACCAGCTTCGTCATGAGCAGGTTCCAGGCCTCAGGCACCTCGTACATGAGCTTCTTGACGTAGACATAGTTCCGCGAGCCCCGCCCTTCGATGGCGTAGGAAGCCAGCGTAAAGGGCGCGCCGGCAAAGCCGATGAGGGCGATGTCAGCCGGCAACCCCGAGCGCACGTTTCGAACGGTCTGAGCAATGTAGGGCGTGGCTTCTTCTGCCGGCTCGGTGATCATGGCATCGATATCGCTCGCAGAACGCAGCGGGTTGTCGAAAACGGGACCCTCCCCGGGTTTGTAGTCCAGACGCAACCCCATGGGCTCCAGAATCGGCAGCAGATCTGCGAACAGGATGGCGGCGTCGACGCCGAGAATACGCTGGGCATCCAGGGTCGCCTGCGCGGCTTTATCTGGATTCTTGAAGAATTCGAGGCTGGGCATGTCGCCCTTCACCGCATGGTATTCGGGCATGTATCTGCCGGCCTGTCGATTGAGCCAGATCGGCGTGTAGTCCGAGGGCTCGCCCCGGCAGGCCTTTAAAAACACCTTGTCCGTCTGCTTATTCATCCAAGCCGTATGCCCCTTGTTATGCCGTGGCGCCGGCACCATATCAGACCCCCGGCTCCGGTCAACCGATGGGTAGGCCCGGACTTCTCCCAGCCCCCGTATGTCGATCAGCTTCGAGTCACCGAGGCTGAAGGCATGTTCCGTCAGGGCTGCCGTAGCATCATCGACCAGGAAGCCATTGCTTCGCGCCTGGGCCTGCAGCCGGCTGGCCAGGTTTACCGGGGCGCCGATCATGGTGAAATCGAGCCTGCCATTGCCGCCCCAATCGCCCAGGGTGCAGTAGCCGCTGGCAACCCCGGCCCGCATTCGAAGTTGCAGCAGCTCGCCGCGACTGCGCCCACGACGAGCCAGCTGGCTCATGATCTGGGGAAGCTGCTGGCAGAAGCTCAGGCAATCGAGTGCCGCCGCTCTTCGAAGCGTGCCGCCGGCCAGGCCGAAAGCCACCAGAACCCCGTCGCCCATGAGCTTGGACACCTCCCCACGCTGGCAGGCCACCGCGCCGGCCAGCGCTTCCAGGTAGTCGTTCAGAACCTCCGCCAGCGCTTCGGCTTCGCTCTGCTCGACCAGCCGGGTAAAGCCCACGAGATCCACGAAAGCGACGGTCAGCCAACGCCTTTCCCAGGAGCACCTCCGATCCGGGCCATCGGGCACATGGTGAAGACGCAATCGCAGGCTCTGAGGAATGTAGTTCTCTAGCCGGTTGTTCAACCTCTCCAGCGCCGCCGATCGGCTGGCAAGCGCGCGCCGCCGGGCATTCAATCGCAGCGCCTGGCGAAAGCTGAGATCCGCCAGCGATACGGTGAAGCCAAGCAGCAGGATGACGCTCAACCCGTCCGCCCAGCTCGTGGTGTCTGTGGTCATCCCGGGCGAAACCGCCGCGCCGACGAGCTGCCCGAAAACAAGAACGGGCAGCGCGATGACGAGCAATCGCCAGCCAGCCTGCGCCGCCGCACCCGCCATCAGAGCAACCACCCCCGCAGCCGTCGCAAGCGGCGGCAGGCTGGCCCAGCCGAGCACCGCACCGGTGGCCGCGCATTCGGCGCAGTAGAATGCCCCATACCGGACAACAGAAAAGGCTGAAGCCTTTGCCGCGCGCCGTGTCACGGCAAGTTCCACAACCGGCCAGAGGAAAAAGACGGCAGATGTAAGCACCAGCTGCCACCAGGGCCGTTCGGTCTCCAGCAGCAGCAGGCAGATGCATCCGGTCGCCCAGTAGCAGCCGAATCTGAACGGACGCGCCCGATGGTAAAGGTTACGGCTGGCCAAGATCATGATGAGGGCAGAGTGCCTGCTCCTCGATCCGCGCCGAAGCGGCGCGGTCTGATTCAACCGTGAGTTAACGACCCATTTTCGGATCCTGATCGGCTTCGTAGTTCACGTTCCGGATGCCGAAGCCGAAGATCTTGAGAAAGTCTTCCCTGAAGCCTTCGAGGTCTGCCAGCTCCTCCAGATTTTCTGACGTTACCAGGGGCCAGCGGCGTTTGACCTCATTCTGGACGTCATCGGCAAGCTCCAGATCGTCCATGCGAATCCGTCCTGATTCGTCCAGGCGCATGTCACAGCCGACGCACAGCTGGGTGCTGAACAACCTGTAGATGTGCGCAATGGTGTCCTCATGCACACCCTTGTCCTTCATGACGCGAAACAGCAGCGACGCGTAAAGCGGCACGACGGGGATCGCCGAGCTGGCCTGGGAAACGATGGCTTTCAGAGTAGCCACCCGGGCTTCTCCATCAAGCGCCGCCAGCTTCGGGCCCATGGACCTTGCCGCACGGTCCAGGTCCTCTTTGGCCTTGCCGAGCGTCGCTTCCCAGTAAATGGGCCAGGTCAGCTCGCTGCCGATGTAGGTGAAAGCCAGGGTACGGAAGCCGGGAGCGAGCACGCCGGCCTGCATCAGCGCGTCAACCCAGAGCTCCCAGTCTTCACCCCCCATTACGGCTACCGTATTGGCCGTTTCCTCCTCGCTGGCTGGCTCCAGATCGACTTCATGAACCAGGCCTTTGTCCACATTGAGGGACTTGATGTGCACCGGATCGCCCAGGGGCTTGATAACCGAGCGGTGCAGAACGCCGGTTTGCGGGTGCTTGCGGACAGGTGCGGCCAGGCTGTAGACGAGCATATCAATCTGGCCCATGTCGGCCTTGATAGTTGTCGCCACTCTGGCCTTCATCTCGTCGGAAAAGGCGTCGCCGTCCAGGCTCTTGGCATACAGACCCGCTTTCTGGGCGGCGGTCTCGAACGCCACATTGTTATACCAGCCTGCGGTTGCGGTCTTGCTGTCGGTCGGTGGCTTTTCGAAAGACACGCCCAGGGTCGCCGCCTGGTTGCCGAAGGCGGCCACGATTCGCGATGCCAGACCGTAACCGCCGGAGGCACCGAGCACGAGCGCATTCCTGACGCCGCAGTCGACGGCGCCCTGTTCACGGACGTAGTTGATCTGCTCATTGACGTGGGCTCCACAGCCGTCCGGATGCGCCGTGGTGCAGATGAATCCGCGAATTCTGGGTTTGACGATCATGGCGATTGCGCGCTCTCGGGGAAAGCGGCAATGATACCGCGCGCCACAGCCCAACGCATGGCAGCGGCGAGATCGAGCACCCAGGGCCCATCGCGACGGACGGTCAGGTGCAGAGCCCTGCCCTCGGGAACTTTGTGGTCCCGGTCTCCGTCCAGGGCCAGCACGCCCGGTCCGGGAAACGGCACGGCAACGTCGAAGGCGATGGGGGTAACGCTGGCCACCTCCACCTCCTTGAACAAGCCCGGGGACAGCGGCGCGGCAAATCGCACGCCGCTTCCCATCTGCACCAGCAGACCCACGTCGTCCGCGTCCTCCACCACCTGCAGCAGCCCGCCGATCGGGGACATTCCAACCGCATCCGGCTCCGCCCGGGTAAGCAGAATGCGATCGATACGGTCGGCGTCAAAGGGCAGAAGGTTGCCGACGTGATCGTTGCGCAGCAGCACGCCATCGATCAGACCCAGGTCCCTGACCGGGCGCCCGCGTCGCCCGGTCCCACCGACGTGCAGCACTTTGGCCCGCTGCTTCAACGAGGGCTCATTAAGCATGCCGGCCGCCTGCAACGCGGCTACCATTCCCGCGATGGTAGGCTCAGCCAGCACCGGGAAGACGTTGTTTGTGCCGGTGGAAAGGGGGATGAGATGCACCTCGCCTGCCCGCGAACCGAGCGCGCGCACGATGGCGCGGTTGGTGCCGTCTCCGCCCAGAGAGACCATCGTGCGGCAGCCGGCCTCGATGAAGGCATCGACCGCGGTTTCGGTGTCTTCAGCAGTATTGCGTACCGCCGGTTCCAGGACGTGGACCCGGGCTCGCAGAGACATATGCTCCAGCGCCGCCGACGCAATTCGGAAAGGCTCCCGAGAGACGAAAATATCCGTTGCCCCAAGCGCGTCGGCACCCGCTGCAACCCGCGCGACGATATCGCGCTTCGCCTCGTGGGTCATGTTCGTAGCCCGCGCGGCCAGACGACGTACGTCCCTGCCGGACATGGGGTTTACGCAGATGGCTACGGCGATTTCGGTCATCTGTGCAGCCTCAATGGGGCGGCCGGATCAACTATGCCCGCTCGAAGACCGAGATGGTGAAAGGGTAGCTGTGGCTGGCATCAGCGGGGAATTGCTCGCAACGCAACCTGCGCCATGCCCCCCAATCGAACTCGGGAAAGAAGGTATCGCCATCCAGCTGCGCATCTACTTCGGTCACGTAAAGGCGGTTCGCCAGCGCAAGCGCGGCCCGATAAATCTCGGCACCACCAGCGATGAAGACCTCGTCTACCCCGTCAGCGCGGCACTGTTCCCGGGCAATGGCAAGCGCCGCAGACAGATCCTCTGCCACCCGAATGCCCTTCCGCCCGTAGCCTGCATTTCGGGTAACGACGATGTTGGTCCGCCCCGGAAGCGGTGCTTTCATGGACTCAAAGGTCTTGCGTCCCATGATCACGGGGTGCCCCATGGTGGAAGTCATGAAGAACTGCATGTCCTTCGGCAACCGCCAGGGCAGACCGTTGCCGAGACCGATTACGCGGTTCCGCGACATGGCCCATATCAGCGAGACCTCCACTACGCTAGACCGCGATGGGAGCCTTAATGCCCCCGTGGCATTGATAGTCGGTCAGCGTGAAGTCGTCGAAATGAAAACCGAAGATGTCCCTCACGTCGGGGTTGAGATACATCGCTGGCAGCGGCAGCGGCTCGCGACTCAGCTGCCTGTCCGCTTGCTCGAGGTGGTTGGCGTACAAATGGGCATCACCGAAGGTGTGCACGAAATCACCGGCCTCCAGCTCGCAGACTTGAGCGATCATCAGCGTCAACAGCGCGTAGGAGGCGATGTTGAACGGTACCCCGAGGAAAATGTCAGCGCTGCGCTGGTACAGCTGGCAGGAGAGTCGACCTTCAGCAACGTAGAACTGGAACAGGGTGTGGCAGGGCGGCAGAGCCATGTGATCGACCTCTGCCACGTTCCAGGCGCTGACGATGAGACGTCGGCTGTCCGGGTTCGTCCTGATGTCCGATACCAGGCGGCTGATCTGGTCGATAGTACTCCCATCGGGAGCCGGCCAGGACCGCCACTGGGAGCCGTACACGGGCCCCAGCTCGCCGTGCTCATCGGCCCACTCGTCCCAGATATGCACATCGTGATCCTGCAGATATCTGACGTTGGTGCTGCCCTGCAGGAACCAGAGCAGCTCGTGAATGATGCCTTTGAGAAACATTTTCTTGGTCGTAACCAGCGGAAAGCCGTCCTGCAGGTTGAAACGCATCTGCTGGCCGAAGGTGCTGTAGGTGCCGGTGCCGGTGCGATCGCTTTTGAAGACGCCGTGCTGACGCACGTGCCGCATGAGATCGAGATACTGTTTCATGAGCTGCGGGTGTTGCCGATATGCTTGGGCGCGATAACGATCAGCAGAATACCAGCGATGAACATGGGGAGCGATAGCAGCTGCCCCATGGTAAGCCATTCGAAGGCGATGAAGCCGAGGTGACTGTCGGGTTGACGAAAGAACTCGGTGACGAGCCTGAGCACGCCATAGCTGCACAGAAACGCGCCGGACACCATTCCCACCGGTCGCTTTCGGGCCGAAAACATCCAGATCACGGCGAAAAGAACCAGACCTTCAGAGAACGCCTGGTACAGGGGTGATGGGTGGCGTGCGAACGACTCCCAGTCTCCAAGACAGACCGGGTTGATGGCCCGAATCGCATCCGCTGCGCATGGATACACCAGACCGAACACGGAATCGGTGGCGCGCCCGGGCAGCTCGGTATTGGCGAAGTTTCCCAGGCGCCCGAACCCGAGCCCGAGCGGCACCAGCGGTGCTGCGAAGTCACTCACCTCGAGAAACCGGCGCCCGGTACGGCGGCCGAACCACCAGAGCCCGAGCAGGCAGCCCAGAAGCCCACCGTGAAACGACATGCCCCCCTCCCAGATACGCAGGATAAACAGCGGATCACGCAGCAGCTGCTCGAAACCATAAAACAGCGTGTAGCCGACGCGTCCACCAAGGACCGCGCCAATGGCGCCGAAAAATACGAGGTCGGACACTTCCTGCCGATTCCATCCGCTGCCCGGACCATCAGCCCGTCGGTTGCCAAGCCACCAGCACAACACGAATGCCGCCAGATAGGTCAGCCCGTACCAGCGCACGGCCACCGGGCCGAGGGAAAAGATGATGGGATCGATGTCCGGGTAGTGGAGGTGTTGCACGGCAAAATCCTTCAATGGTCCTCTGTTAAACTTTCAGCGCCCGCGGATCGAGCCTGACGGAAAGCTCCAGAACCCCCAACGGAAACACCCCAACGGAAATAAAATGTGCCTTGTACTTTTCGCTTACGACCCGGACTCAGAAAACCGCCTGGTGGTGGCGGCAAATCGGGACGAATTGTACGCTCGACCCGCACATAGCGCACACTACTGGGAGGACAACCCCCGGGTTCTGGCTGGCCGCGACCTGTCCGCTGGCGGTACCTGGCTGGGGGTCAACCGCAGCGGCCGGTTCGCGACCGTCACCAACTTCGCGGAGGAAGGCCCCAGCGAGGCGCCCTTGTCCAGGGGTCGCCTGACCGAGAGGTTCCTGGCGTTCGGCCACGACGCTGACGACTTCGCACATCACCTGCAGGGTCTGGACTATCGCGGCTTCAACCTACTGCTGTGGGACGGCAGACAGCTGGTCTACACGTCCAACCGCGGCGTCACCCGGGTACTTGCCCCAGGCGTGTACGGCCTGGCAAACGCCGAGCTGGGTGCCGACTGGCCAAAGGTAACCCACGGCTGCAGAACGCTGACTTCGGTTATGACGTCCGGCGTCTCAACGGACGCGCTGATCTCGCTGCTGGCGGACAGATGGGTGCCTCCCGACCACGAGCTGCCCCGCCGTGGCCGGCCGCTGGAGCTGGAACGTCAGGTCGCACCCTGCTTCATCGCGGGCGAGGAATACGGCACCCGGGCGAGCACAGCGGTGATCATCGGTGCAAACCGGGTGCGTTTTGCAGAGCAGGAATACGGACCCAAAGGCGTGACCGGTGGCCGCAGCGAGTTCGAATTCATTCTGGATTAGACGGCATTCGACACACAGCAAACAAAGGAGGAACGATTCATGGATACCAGCCTTGTGGGGCGGACCGCAATCATCACCGGCGGCAGTCTAGGCCTGGGCCTTGCCACGGCGCAGGCTTTCTATCAGGCCGGCGCGCGCGTAGCTATTCTGGCACGGCGCAAAAAACCTCTGGAAGAAGCGAAGGCCCGAATTCTGACGCTGGAGGCACCTGACAGCGCGTCAGCGACTGCGTTCACCTGCGACGTCACCGATGCCGCTCAGGTGCAGGCGACCCATGCTGAAGTGGCGTCACAGCTCGGAAGCGTGGACATTCTTGTTAACAACGCCGGGCAGTCGGCGACCCGCCCTTTCGAATCCATCACTGATGAAGACTGGCAGGCGGACATCGACTTGAAGCTGTTCGCTGCCATTCGACTTTCGCGCCTGGTATGGCCGCACATGAAAACCCAGCGCTGGGGTCGAATCATAAATCTGCTGAATGTTTTTGCGAAAGCGCCGGGCGCCAACACGGCGCCCACCTCGGTCACGAGGGCGGCGGGGATGGCCCTTTCGAAGGTAATGGCAAGCGAGGGCGCGCCCGATAACATTCTGGTCAACGCAATGCTCATCGGCTTCATCAAGAGCGACCAGATCAGACGGATGTTCGAAGCCGGCGACGGCAGCCAGAGCTTCGAGGAGTTCGTCGCGGCGTCAGGCAGCAGGCTGCCGATGGGCCGTATGGGTGAAGCAGAGGAAGCAGCTAATCTGGCGCTGTTTTTGGCTTCGGATGCCGCCTCCTACATCACCGGTTGTGCCATCAACATGGATGGCGGTCTTTCCAAGGTGGTATAGGGGGGCACCCTTCCCGCTCCGTCTGGTTCAGGCATGGTAGGACGGTACTACCCGTCCGAGGCCGGCCTTCACCAGCTGATTGCGCATGAAGTTCTGCACTTCCGCTTCGGTCGACATGCGCAGCACCCGGGCGAGCATGCGGCGGGCATCTCGCTGCCGGATGTTACGGATCACCCATTTGACCTTAGGTAGATTGGTAGCGTTCATGGACAGCACCTGATAGCCCATGGCCATCAGCAGCACCGCGCCCACCGGGGTTCCAGCCAGCTCGCCGCAGATGCCAATATCAGTTTTTTCCATGTGGGCCGCCCGGGCAACCTCCCGCAGCGCCATCAGCACCGCCGGGTGAGTCTCCTGATACAAACCCGCCACCCTGGGGTTGTTGCGGTCCACGGCAAGCATGTACTGAGTGAGATCGTTGGACCCCACCGCGAGGAAGTCCACGCGTCGCGCCAGATCTCTCGCCTGATAGACTGCTGCGGGCACTTCCACCATCACGCCCACCTGGGGCTCTTTGACCTGAACGCCCTCCTCCAGCACCTCGATATACGCGCGATGCACCAGCGCCTTGGCTTCTTCCAGCTCGTCAACGTTGGAGACCATCGGCAGCATGATGCGCAGCAGTCCGCGCAGGCCCGCATTGGCCTTCACCATTGCCCTGGCCTGGACCATGAAGATCTCCGGGTGATCCAGGGTGACACGGATGCCGCGCCAGCCGAGAAAGGGATTGTCTTCGGTAATGGGAAAGTAGGACAGGGCCTTGTCGCCGCCTATATCGAGGGTGCGCATGGTGACCTGGCGAGGCTCGAACGCTTCCATGTGCTCACGGTAAAGGAGCCGCTGTTCCTCCTCCGAGGGAAACCTATCCTGGGTCATGAACGGCACTTCCGTGCGAAACAGGCCGATGCCCTCCGCACCCCGGTCCAGCGACCGATAGATGTCTCCCGGAAGCCCGATGTTGACCCAGAGCAGGGTGCGGTAACCGTCGAGGGTTACGGCGGGAAGCTCCTTGAGATCTTCCAGCTCCCTGGAGAACTCACGCTCCTCGAGAATGAGAGAATCGTAGCTGTCGGCTAGCTTGCTCGAGGGGTTGAGAAAAACTTCGCCATAGAACCCGTCGATGATCAGGGCCTTGCCTTCCAGCTCGACAATGGGCAGATCCACCGCGCCCATCACCGCCGGTACATCCAGCGCGCGGGCCAGTATGGCCACGTGGGAGTTGCCTGAACCCCGAACGGAGACGATGCCCTTCAGCTTGCCTGCCGGAATGTTGGCCAGCATGCTGGGCGTCACCTCATCACCCACCAGCACAGTATCATCGGGGAAATGGATCTTCCGCTGCCGGATGTCCTGCAGGTAGGCGAGCACCCTCAGGCCGAGGTCCTTGACGTCGGCGCCGCGCTCGCGCAGGTAGGGATCTTCCATGGCTTCGAAACGCCGCACGTGCTCCCGAATGACCTGCTTTAGGGCACCCTGGGCCCACTGGCCCCGACGAACCCGATCCCGCATATCGCCAGCCAAGGCGTTGTCATCGAGCATGTGCAGATAGGCGTCGAAAAGCGCCAGCTCCTCGGGCGGCAGGCTGGTCGCGAAGTCCTGGCCAATCCGCCGGATGTCTTCTCTGACGGCCTCTACCGCACGATCCAGCACGATGAGCTCTACCAGGGTATCTTCCGCTTCCCTTTCCGGCACCGCTTCCAGATTTGCCGCCGGTTGCATGACCACGGCGGTGCCGATACAGATGCCGGGAGACCCCGCCACGCCCCGAAACATGGTGTCGGTGGCCACCGTTTCCCGACCGCTGATGGTGTCGAAAAGCTTTCTGATGTCTCCGGTTGCCTGAGAGTGGGCGATAGCCACCGCCAGCTGAGCCGACAGCGTAACCAGAAAGGCCTCCTCGCTCTCATCGAAGCGGCGTTTCTCCCGCTGCTGCACCACCAGAACGCCCAGCACGTCCCTGTGGTGAATGACGGGCACGCCCAGAAAAGAGTTGAACGGCTCCTCACCGATCTCGGGAATGGCGTGAAAACGAGGGTGAGAGGTGGCGTCCTCGAGATTGATCGGCTCGGCCCGCTCGGCGACCAGGGTAACCAGGCCCTGATTGAGCTCCAGAGACAGTCGACCCACCGCATCCTGATTCAAGCCTTCGGTGGCAACGAACAGGTAACGGTCACCCTCGGGACTGCGCAGATACACGGAGCAGACCTCGGTGCCAAGCGCCTCCCGAACGTCGTGAACGATGACGTCGAGCGCCTGCTGGAAGGTGGCGGCCGCCCCGACGTCCTGAACGATGCGCCGCAGCGTGGTCAGCATCGCACGTCCGCGCTCCGCTGATGAGGCAAGTGAGGCGCCAGCTCGTGGAGCGCACGCCGGTATACGTCTCTTTTAAAATCTACGACCTGGTGCACCGGGTACCAGTAGCTTACCCACCGCCAGTAGTCGAACTCAGGCTTGGTGGACGCGTCCATCTGGACGAACTCATCGCCAGCAATCATGTGAAGCAGAAACCACTTCTGCTTCTGCCCTTTGAAACCGGGCGTGGAGTTGTAGCGACGCAGCCGTTTTGGCAGGCGATAGTGCAGCCAGCCTCGCGTTCGAGCCAGGATCTCCACGTTTTCCGCAGTGAGGCCCACTTCCTCGTGAAGCTCGCGGTACATGGCCTGCTCCGCGGTCTCATCATCCTGAATACCGCCCTGAGGGAATTGCCAGGCATCCTGACCGCCCACGCGTCTTGCCCAGAGCACCTGTCCCCGGCTGTTGGATAAAATGATTCCGACATTGGGTCGGAAGCCGTCGGCGTCAACCACAAAACGTTCCTGTAACTCCGGCCGATTGAACCTCAAACCCGGCAAAAATACCAACCAGCTCAAGGGAAGCTCGGGCGAAGCTCGGGCGAAGCTCGGGCGAAGCTCAAGGGAAACTCGGGTGAAACTCGGGTGAAACTCGCTGAGCGCGGTTAACCGTGGCACGATTGCCGCCGACGGTAATTGCAACAGCCGGAGTACCCGAATGAGCGACGACCAAGCCGGACCTGGAAATCCCACAAACCGACTGGACCAGGAAACCAGCCCGTATCTGCTGCAACACGCCGACAACCCGGTGCTCTGGCAACCCTGGGATGAGCAGGCCATTGAGCTGGCCCGAAAAGAGCAGAAACCGATACTGCTTTCCATCGGCTACTCATCCTGCCACTGGTGCCACGTCATGGCCCACGAATCGTTCGAGGACCAGGCGACAGCAGCGGTCATGAATGAGCATTTCGTCAACATCAAGGTGGATCGCGAGGAGCGGCCCGACCTGGACAAGGTCTACCAAACCGCGCATCAGCTGTTGACCCAGCAAAGCGGGGGATGGCCGCTGACCATGTTTCTGGACCCGGATAGCCTGGTGCCGTTCTTCGGCGGCACCTACTTTCCCAAGACGCCGCGACACCAGCTGCCTGGATTCGTCGATCTGCTGATGCGGATTGGCGACGTGTTCGAACAGCGCCGGGAAGAACTCACGACCCAGGGCGAAAAGGTATCCAAAGTGCTGGCGGATTTGACGCCCACCCGACCGGAGGCTGCGACGCTGGATGACCAAGCCTTACTCGCGGCGGCCAGCTCGCAGCTCAGCGATCAGTACGATCAGGCAGAGGGCGGCTTCGGCAACGCCCCTAAGTTTCCCATGCCGAGCACCATCGAGCGCCTGCTGCGTCAATGGGCGTTTCAGCAGCATTCTTCTGGGCAACCGTCTTCTAGGCAGGGAAAGGGACAGTCGGACCGGGACAGTCTGGACATGGTCATGACGACCCTCACCAAAATGGCCAGGGGCGGGATATTCGACCATCTGGGCGGTGGTTTCTGCCGCTACGCCACGGATCGGCGATGGATGATCCCTCATTTCGAGAAGATGCTTTACGACAACGGCCAGCTCTTGAGCCTGTACAGCAACGCTCTGGCGATAGGCCCGGACGAGCTCTTCTCACAGTCCGTGGCTCAGACCGCCAACTGGATGCTCCGAGAGATGCGCCATCCCGATGGCGGTTTCTACGCCGCGCTGGACGCGGACAGTGAGGGCGAGGAAGGCAAGTACTACGTCTGGCGGAAAGACCAGGTAAAGCGATTGCTGACAGAAGAGGAGTATCTGATCACCGAAACCCTCTACGGGCTGGACAAGCCGGCAAATTTCGAAGGCAAGTGGAATCTTCACCGCAACGACGCGTGGCGATCAGTGGTATCGAGGCTGTCCCTGAAAAGACCAGAGGCCGACAGGCTGCTGGCACAGGCACAGCACAAGCTGCTGTCAGCCCGCGAAGAGCGGGTTCGTCCGTCCCGGGACGAAAAAATCCTGACCGCGTGGAACGGCCTGGCCATCAAAGGCCTTGCCAATGCAGGACTAAGGCTTGGCGAGGTCGAGTGGATCGAAGCTGCGAGGCTGGCGGCTGATTTCATTAGGGCAAACCTCTGGCAACAGGGCAGGCTGTATGCCAACTGGCAGAACGGCAGACGCGGCTATCCCGCCTACCTGGACGACTATGCAAACCTGATGGATGGCCTGCTGGCGTTGCTGCGTGCGGGTTGGCGTGACGAGGACGCCCTGTTTCTGAGGAGCCTTGCCGACACCTTGCTGGTGCAGTTCGAAGATCGGGAGAACGGCGGGTTCTTTTTTACCGCCCACGATCAGGAACCCCTCATCCACCGACCCAAGCCGACCCTGGATGAAGCGCTGCCACCCGGTAACGGGGTCGCCGCCCCCGTTCTGCAGGAAACCGGCCATCTCCTTGCAGAGAGCAGGTACCTGGAAGCTGCAGACCGAACGATCGTTTGGGCCCGTGGCAGCATGGAACAATACCCAGCAGGGCATTGCACCTTGCTGTCTGCGCTGGAAGCGGCACTGGCGGAACCGGAACAGATCATCATTCGGGGCCCCGCCCAAAACTCGCCAAAAGAACCGCAAGAAGATCCGCAAAAAGACCTGCAAAAATGGGTCGCCGCCGCTACTACCGGCTATCACCCCTGGCGCCACGTATATCCGATTGCCTACGAAGGGGTAACAGAACTTCCACCCTATATTCCACAGTTAGTAAGCGCTGACTCACAGCGGAAGGTCAGCGCATACATCTGTCAGGGCACTCAATGCTCCTTGCCGCTCGACGATCTGGACGCGTTCAGGGAAGCGCTGTCCCGCTGATGCGCGTGGAGCAGGGACCTCGGGCAGCCGAGCGGCGCTGCAGGGCTGGCATCCCAGAGGATTCAAAGGTTCTCAACCCTGCCAGACCAGATCCAGCTCGCGGGCGGCCTTGACGTCGTCTAGACGTCGTACGGGCAGGTTGTGGGGAGCACCACGGACCAGGTCCGGATCATTCTCCGCTTCCCTTTGAACGGCGAGCAGCGCTTCGATGAAGCCATCGAGTTCGGCTCGGGTTTCTGTCTCCGTGGGCTCCACCAGAAAGCACTCGGGAATCAGCAGAGGAAAGTAGGTGGTGGGTGAATGCACCCCGTAGTCGAGCAGACGCTTGGCAAAATCCATCGCGTTGATATCCAGAGACTTGGCTTGCTCGCTGAAGCTGAGGATGAACTCATGGGTAGCTCGCCGCTCCGGGTAAGCCAGCCGGAAACCGGCCTTATGCAGCTGACGCGCCATGTAGTTGGCATTCAGGGTCGCATACTCCCCAACTCGACGCATGCCTTCACGGCCCAGCATCAGCGCGTAGGCAAGCGCCCGCAGCAGAATTCCCGCATTCCCCATAAAGCTGGAAAGCCTACCAATGCTCTGAGGTATGTCCTCCTCCGTCAACCAGCGATAGCTTCCCTCCTCCTGTCCCACGACAGGAATCGGCAGGTAAGGGAGTAAGCGCTCACCTACGGCAACCGGCCCGGCTCCAGGACCGCCGCCCCCCTGGGGGGTGGCGAAAGTCTTGTGCAGATTCATGTGCAGCACGTCAAAGCCCATATCGCCAGGCTTTGCTTTGCCGAGAATGGCATTGAGATTGGCACCATCGTAATAGAGCAGCCCGCCGGCATCGTGAACCACGTCCGCGATGGCCTCCACCTGGCGCTCGAAGACTCCGCAGGTCGATGGGTTGGTCATCATCAGGCCAGCCGTTTGCGGTCCAACCGCCCCTTTCAGCGCCTCGAGATCCACGTCGCCATCCCGGGTCACGGGCACCTCGGCTACCTTGAACCCGCACATGACCGCGGTTGCCGGGTTGGTCCCATGGGCAGCGGTGGGCACCAGAATCTCAGTTCTGCCTCTGTCTGCTCGCGCATCATGGTAGGCTCGGATCATCGCGACGCCGGCCAGCTCGCCCTGGGCGCCCGCCATGGGGGTGAGCGAGACACCCCGCATTCCGGTGACATCTCTCAGGATCTCCTGCAGCTCATAGAGGCAGGCCAGGAAACCCTGGCTCGCCCGCTCCGGGGTGAGGGGATGACGATTCAGAAAGCCCGGCAGCATGGCCGCCTTGTGGGCCCCACGCGGGTTGTATTTCATGGTGCAGGAACCCAGCGGATAGAACTGGGTATCGATGGAAAAATTACGTCGAGAGAGGTTCGTGTAGTGTCTGACCACCTGCAGCTCGGACACCTCCGGCAATCCGGGAGAGCCATGGCGGAGGGCGGATGCCGGCAGCTCTGCCAGGAGTGCTTGTTCAGCCCCAGAGGGGATCTCCACCTGCTGGGCGGAGGCCTTTCTGCCGGAGGCACCGAGCTCGAAAATTACCTCTGCTTCCTTATTGTCGATATTGGATACATTCATGACGCGAGGCACTCCTTGAGCGCCAGGGCAAAGCGCTCGATTTCTTCTGATGTGCGTTTCTCAGTGGCGCAGACCAGCAGGCAGCGATCCATATCCGGGTAGTGAGGCCCCAGGGCCATACCACCCAGAAAACCGTGGTCGAGCAAACGGTCTACGACCTCGTCGGCCCGCTGCGGCAGGGTCAGTACCCGCTCATGAAAATATGGGCCGCTGAACTTCTCATGCACGCCGTCGATGGCGGTGAGAGCCTGAACCAGCTCCCGGGTGTGGGCCGCGCTGCTCAACGCCGCAGCACGAATACCATCGCTGCCCATCAGGCTCATGTGAATGGTGGCCGCGGTCACCAGCAGGCCCTGATTGGTACAGATGTTAGAAGTGGCTTTGCCTCTTCGAATGTGTTGCTCACGCGCCTGCAGAGTAAGCGTGAATCCTGTCCGGCCGTCCAGATCGAGCGTTCGCCCGATGATCCGACCTGGCATCTGTCTGACGAAGGCGCTGCGGCAGCAAAGGAAGCCGAACGACGGCCCGCCCGATGACATGGGAATGCCAAACGGTTGGCCATCGCCACAGCAGATGTCCGCACCCGCCTTGCCCCATTCCCCCGGGGGGTTGAGCACCGCGAGGGTGAGCGGATTCACCAGGGCCACCAGCAGGATGCCGCGTTCACTGGCCCAATCCGTGAGCTCGTCGACGTCCTCCAGCATCCCGAAGAAATTCGGTTGCTGCACCACCAGCGCGACGGCGTCTTCGTGCTGCTCGAGTGCCGGCCTGTCGATCCGACCATCCTCGGTGATCGGGATGGTGGCCGTTTCAACGCCCTGATTGCGGACAATGCTCCGCGTCGCCTGCCGGTAGTTGGGATGTACCGATTCGGGAAGCAGAACAACCCTCGCGTTGGAAACATCCATGCCGGTCAGCCGGGTCATCATGGTCTGATACTCGTAGATGAGCTGCAGCGTGCCCTGGCTCGCTTCTGCCTGGTAAGGCGTGTAAGCGGTCATGAACTCGCCGCGCGCGGTCAGGTCCCAGACGGCCGAGGGAATATGGTGGTCATAACAGCCAGCGCCCAGGAAACAGACCCCTGGGTGATCGGCAGCCGCGCGCTCGCCAAGGAGGCGCAGCATCTCCATCTCGCTGACCCCGGCGGGCACATCGTCCAGGGTTGATGCGCGCAGGCCCGAGGGGATTTCGTCAAAGAGATCCTCGATGCTGTCTACACCAATTTCCGACAGCATCGCGCTCTCCTCCTCCGCCGTATGCGGGATGAAAGGCATAAGAACGCTCCATGCGTGATTGTCTGTTGCTGCCGGGCAGCCACGCCCGGCAGATGGGCTTACCCCGAATCGGGGTCAGTGTTCGTCGCTTGCGCAGAACTCGGCGTAGCTCTCGGCATTCAGCAGCTCCGCGAGCTGGGAAGCATCGTCGGGTTGGAGCCTGAAAAACCAGCCATCGCCATAGGGATCTTCGTTGACGATCTCCGGCGCGTCCACCAGCGCCGCGTTGACCGCCAGCACCGCGCCGGAGACCGGAGCGTAGATGTCGGAGGCCGCCTTTACCGACTCCACCACCCCCGCCTCTTCCCGGGCATTCAACTGCTGACCGACTTCCGGGTGCTCAACGAACACCACGTCGCCGAGCGCGTCCTGAGCATGATCCGAGATGCCCACGGTGACCGAGCCGTCATCTTCCAGCCGTGCCCATTCATGGGTTCGCGCATACTTCAAATCTGCTGGTATCTCGCTCATTAACGGTTCCGCTCCGCTGCAAACCTGCGCCGGCGACCCCGGCATCCCACTATTCAAAAATTTTTTTCCCGCCGCGCACGAAAGGCGGCTTGACGATTCGCGCCGACAGCAGCTTACCTCGAATCTCGACCTGGCACTCGCCGGTTGCAGATCTGGGCAGCCTCGCCAGCGCGATACTGTACCCTAAGGTGGGAGAAAAAATACCACTTGTGACAACCCCTTCGCCCTGCCCGGTGAGCACGTTCTGGCCCGCCCGGAGCACGCCTCGCTGCTCCAGAACGAGCCCGGTCAGCTTTTCCTGAACGCCAGCCGCGCGGGCGGCTTCCAGCGCCTGGCGCCCGATGAAGCCTCGAGCTTCCGGCGTCCAGGCGATGGTCCAGGCCAGATTGGACACCAGCGGGTTGGTCGACTGGTCCATATCCTGGCCGTAGAGGTTCAAGCCCGCTTCCAGGCGCAGAGTATCCCGGGCGCCGAGACCGGCGGGCTGCACCCCCGCGGCCTGAAGCCCCTGCCAGAGCGCAACCGCTTCGCCATCAGGCAACAGCACCTCAACCCCGTCTTCACCCGTATAGCCGGTACGAGCCACCATCCAGCCTTTCCGCTCAACGGCCGAAAAGGCCGCTAGACCTTCCAGATCCGCCCAGCCGGTAGCAGAGGCGAACCGACCAATGGCCTCGGGCCCCTGCACAGCGATCATGGCCAGCTGTCTCTCCGCAACCTCGGCGCCCTCGTCGTTGTGCGCAGCGATCCAGTCCAGAACCGTTGTTCTGGTGGCCGCATTCACCACGGCTCGATAGCCCCCTTCCCGCCGGTAGACGATAAGGTCGTCGATAATCCCACCGGCTTCATTCAGAAACAGGCCATACAGGGCCTGGCCCGTTTCTCCAAGACGCCCCACGTCGTTGGCGAGAAGCCGCGCCAGCAGTGCCCGAGCGCGGGGTCCGTCTATGTCCACGATGGTCATGTGGGACACATCGAACATGCCCGCCTGCTGGCGAACCGCGTTGTGCTCGGCGATCTGAGATCCGTAGTGCAAAGGCATGCTCCAGCCGGCAAAGTCGACCATCTTGCCGCCACAGGCGACATGAGTGGCATGGAGCGGCGTGTGGCGCATCTGAACGCTGGAATGGGCTTGTTTCATGTCGAGTCCTCGAGCAGCGGCGCATTGTAAAGATCCTGCCGCGCATTCGCAGCAACCCACGAACCTGATCTCTACCAGATTACAACTCAGGCTTAAGCGAGCGGCGGGAAACACGCGCAAGCGGCCCAAGCCCCAGGGCCTCCCGGATGATCTGCCGCTTCAGCAACCCCGATGAATCGACCCAACCCACGCCGAGGTTCCTGAGCCATTGCAACAGCGGGTCATTGCTGGCGTAAGCCCTGCGCAGCCCACCCATGATATCGACCATGAGCCGGCTGCGGATACGACGGCGCCGGGCGTACGACGCCCAGGCGCCTGCGGCCCCTGGATCGTCGCCCGGCAACAGACCGTCCAGCTCGTTCAGCAGATCTCGGACATCCTCGAAGCCCAGGTTGGCCCCCAGACCGGCCAGGGGATGCAGTACCCGGCCGGCATCGCCGATGAGCAGCACCCGCGGCACGGGATTGAAGCTGGCGGCCAGCATCTGCTGCAGCGGGAAAACCACCCGCTGGTCAACTTCCTCCACCGAACCCAGACAGTGCTCGGAGGCGGAGGCGATTTCCTGACATAAGGCAGGATCCGAAAGCGCAGCGCGGCGCTCAGCCGATGCGGGCGGCTGAGACCAGACCACCGAGCTCTGCCGAGGGTGTCGTCCCGGGAGAAGAGCGAGCGGCCCATCCAGCAGAAAGCGTTGAAACGCCGTGCCGTCATGGGGTTTGGACGTGCGAATCACCGTGGCGAGGGCATGATGTCCGGTATCGAAAGCCTCAACTGACACGTCGAGCAGCTGCCGGACGGCAGAGCGCGCGCCATCTGCCCCCACTACCAGCCGCACGCGCAGCCGCGCAGGGGCCGTCATGGCATCTGCCGAGGCTTGCTCTCCATGTTTGGTCAGGTGCAGCTTCACCGCCTCCGTTCCTGGCTCCAGGCCGACCAGCCGATCAGCCGTGCAAATCGTGATGCCGTCCTGCGCTCTCAGCCGCTGCCATAACGCGGCGACGAGGGGCCCGTTTTCAGCAATCCAGCCAAGCTCGTGCCGCTGAACGTCAGCCGCGTCGAAGTCGATGCGCCGGGTGCCCTGATCCTCCCAGACCCGCATATGGGAGTAGGCAATCGCCTGCTGATCCCGCCATACACCCAGCTCGTCGAGCAGGGCCATTGAAGCAGGTGAAACCGCCACGTTACGGATATCCATTCCCAGCCGGCCGGGCTCCCAGGCCGGCTCGGCCCGATCCAGAAGCAGCACGCGCCAACCCTGCAGAGCCGCACCCAGAGCGGCGGCGGCCCCAACGAGACCACCGCCGACTATCGCGATGTCATGCAGATTCTCACCGTGAGCGCCATGGTCCGCTGAGGTGTTCTCAACCACGACGGCGCCGCTTCATCACGCGAGCCATGCCTGCCACGGACTTGGGCGCATCCGCTGTCAGCACCTCGTGCCCATCGCGGGTGATATGCACGTCATCTTCGATGCGAATGCCAACACCGCGCCAGCGCGGCGGCAGATGGGCGCTGGGTTCGCCCGGCGGTATGTAAATACCCGGCTCTATGGTCAGCACCATGCCCGGCTCGAGCTGTCGCCAGGCACCTTCGACCCGATAGTCCCCTACGTCGTGAACATCACTGCCCAGCCAGTGGGAAGAGTTATGAGGGCAGAATACCCGGTAGGCTTCGGTCTCTATGATCTCGTCCACATCCCCGGGCAGCAGCTTTAGGTCAACGAGCCCTTCGGCCATGACCCGCACCGCGGCTTCGTGGGGCGCCATGAAATGCTCACCCGGCTGGCAGCGGTCGATGGCCGCACGGTTCGCCTCCAGCACAACTTCATACAGCGCTCGCTGAGATCGGGAGAACTCGCCGGATACTGGAAAGGTCCGCGTAACGTCCGAGGCGTAGTGCTGATACTCACAGCCCGCATCGATGAGCACCAGGTCGCCCTTGCGCAACCGGGAACTGTTTCGCGTGTAATGGAGAACGCAGGCGTTGCTGCCGCCGCCCACGATAGAGGGATATGCGGCGGTACGAGCGCCGTTGCTTAGAAACTCGTGCACCAGCTCCGCCTCGAGGTCCAGCTCGCTGACCCCTGGCCGGCAGGCCCGCATTGCTCGACGGTGGGCAGCGCAGGTGATGCGTGCCGCCTCGCGCATGATGTGCAGCTCCGCAGCGGATTTGTAGAGGCGCTGCTCGTGCAACAGGTGCTTGAGCGCCACGAATTCTCCTGGAGGTATCGAACCGCCCGCCTCCCGGGCGCGAATCATGTTTACCCAGTGCATCAACCTGTTGTCGAACTCCGGGTATTCCCCCAGATTGATGTAGATGCGTTCCCGGCCCTCCAGCATGCCGGGCAAAATTTCGTCCATGTCGTTAACGGGAAACGAATCATCAATCTGCAGCTCCTCCACCGCCCTTTCCGGCCCCAGACGCGCGCCGTCGTAGAGTTCCGCCCGCGGTTCCCTTTCACGGCAAAACAGAATCACCCGACCGTGTGCACGCCCTGGCACAAGAACCAGCACGGCATCAGGTTCGGCAAAGCCGGTCAGGTAGAAGAAGTCGCTATCCTGACGAAACAGATACTCGGTATCACGATTGCGCAGTCGAACGCCGGCCGCCGGAAGGACGGCCACCGAGTCCGGAGCCATATGGCTCATCAGGGCCTCTCGGCGGCGCCTATACTCAGCCGCTTTGATCGTCGGCGCCATAGATCAAGAGGCTGGAAATCAAAAGCGTGCCCACCTTCACGAACTCCTGAAGCTCGACGAAATCGGCCTCCGCCTGCTCGACCAGCGAGGCCCCATCAGATTGAGAGCCAGATTCGGGATCGATGTCGGCGATCGCAGCGAAGTCTTCGAGAATTTCCTGCGCGTCTTCAGACAGATCAGCCAGCTCGCCAATATCACTGACAGCGATGCCGACACCGAGACCCGCCAGGAATGCGGCGCACCACTGACCCAGCGCTTCCAGACGGGCCGCCAGAGGCTCGTCATCATCCGGCAGCAACGGTATGAATCGCAGGTCCTCCGAAAAAAGCGCTTCGATGCTTGCGTCTACCAGGCGCGAGACCGAGGCTTCATCGGTCAGCAGATCGACGCCGATCAGGTCCACCAGCTCCTGCAGCGGAAACTCCTCCCGGCCGCAGGCGGCAACCCCGCAGATGGCGCCATGCAGTTCGGCAACAGAGACCTGATGAGAGGCATCCAGGGCCAGCGCGGTTAGATCGGACAAGGAAAACTCGGGGAGCCAGATGAATTCCCGGTTATCCTAACAGAACTTCCCGACTTCACATGCTGAGCCTTTCAGCGCAAACTATGGCTAAAGATAATTGTCAGGTACCCGCCATGACGAGTACTGAGTGGTCAGCCCTGGAACAGAAAGTTTCAGAGCTCATCGAACTCTGCGCGGTTCTCAGTCGGGAGAACAAAGCGCTGCGCGCGCAGCAGCAGAACTGGACAACCGAGCGAGCCAAGCTGATTGAGAAGAACGAGCTCGCAAAAAGCCGCGTCGAATCCATGATCACGCGACTGAAGGCATTGGAACAGGATTGACTTCATGAGTGAGGCGCTTACAACGGTCAGCGTGCGGATTCTGGACAAAGAGTATCAGGTCAGCTGCAGGCAGGACGAGGTGGACGCGCTTAGTGCGGCAGCCCGTTACGTGGACGGGCAGATGCGCGAGATCCGCGAGGCGGGAAAAGTCTTTGGCCTCGATCGCATTGCGGTAATGACTGCCCTGAACCTGTCCAACGAGCTTCTACAGAATCGCAACGCGGTGGCCAGCAGGCAGAACGAAGCGGACAGCATCGTTCAATCTCTGACCGACCGGATCACCCGGGCGCTTGGAGAGCACAAACAGCTCGACCTCTGACGGCCGCCGCTTACGCTACCTCGAGCCATTTACCTTCTCTGTCAAGCCCCGGGACCCGAAAACTTTCCGCTATAATAAAAGCAGTCTCCTGGGGTGCTCGCCAGTTGGTGGTCGTCCTTGAGCCGTTAGAAAATAACCAGGGGGTCTAAGGCGAGTTTGTCTGTGAGCATGTCCGACTCCGCCCAGTGCGGGTTGGGAAGCCTGTGACCTCGTCCGCGGCCTCCGCCTTGAACCATAACGGTTCAGGGCAAAACCGACAGCGGCATCTTGGGAGGCTCTTAATTCTGATCACCGGATCGTCAGGGTCATGAGCGAGCGCCAGGAACTTCGACGCCACTACCGTCGCAAGCGCAACGCTCTAACGCCCGAAATTCAAAACGTGAACGCCGAAGCCGTGGCAAAACGCTTCTTCACCAGCGGCCTCGGGCTGCGCGCCAAGACCATAGGCGCTTACTTCGCCGAAGATGCGGAGCTCGACCTTTACCCTTTGATCATGCGGTTGCTGGCTGCGAATAAGCGTCTTGCGATGCCGGTGGTTCGAGCCGACGGCGTCATGGAATTCTATCGCTACCGACGCAACGGGCGCCTTGTGCTCAACCGTTACGGCATACCCGAACCGGCACCGGGCGCGGCGTTCGTTTCACCACTGAGCATCGACCTGCTGCTGGTTCCTCTGGTCGCTTTCGATCGGTTTGGCATGCGCCTTGGCATGGGTGCCGGGTTCTACGACCGTTTCCTGGGGCGCATTCCCGAGAGGTTCCGTCCGCTGCTCGTGGGGATCGCGCACGAAGCGCAACGCTGCATGGACCCTCTGCCCTATGAGGATTGGGATATCCCCTTGAACGGGGTCGTTACCGAGGCCGGCTGGCAGACCCTCCCGGAATAAGAGGGCCGGGCGGGAAGACGCATACCAGGAGAGACGAAAACAACATGAGCGTGAGAAAAAGAAAAACAACATGAGCGTGAGAAAAATCATTCGGATGGGACACCCCACCCTGCGCCGTGTCGCCCGAGAGCTGCTGCCGGAAGAAATCGGCAGCGACGAGATGCACCGCCTCGTCGCCGACATGATCGACACTCTGCACGATGCCGGCGGGATCGGCCTGGCGGCGCCTCAGGTGAACGAAAGCATACGCCTGGCGGTCATCGAAATACCCGGTGGTCAGACCCGCTATGGCGAGATCCCCGCCATGCCGCTGACGGTATTCATCAACCCGGAGATCGAAATCACCAACCCCGAGGGCGCCGGTTACTGGGAAGGCTGTCTGTCAGTTCCCGGCCTGCGGGGATTCGTGACACGACCGCAACACATCCGTGTTCGCGCTTTGAATCTGCACGCCGAGAAAATGGAGCTGGACCTGCAGGGCTTCCTCGCCACCGTTTTTCAGCATGAATTCGACCACCTCGACGGACGCCTGTACATCGACCATATCGAGAATCCCACCAACCTGGTATTCGAGGAAGAGTACGAACGCTACATACTGCCCGAGGAATCAGCCGCCGAGGATGCTCAGCGCAGAAACAGCTGATAAGCAGGATTCTCGGTCTCTTCCCAGTAGCGATAGCCTACACGCTTGAGGTACGCGGCCAGCGTGCGTCGATCGCCGGTATTTGCCTCGAAACCCACCAGCACGCGACCCCAGGCGGCACCGTGGTTTCGATAGTGGAACATGGTGATGTTCCACTCCGTGCCCAGCACGGAAAGAAATTGCAACAGCGCCCCGGGTCGTTCCGGGAATTCGAACCGATAAAGAAGCTCGCTCTTGCCTCCCAGCCTGCGCCCGCCAACCATGTGCCGAACATGGAGCTTGGCAGCCTCATTGTCCGTCATGTCTTCAACCCCATAACCCGCCTCGCACAGGGTGTCGAGCAGCGCGGCCCGGTCTGCGGGAGCCGCAATTTCCATACCCACGTAGACGTGGGCTTCCGTGTCCGACGCGTAGCGGTAGTTGAACTCGCTGACGGATCTCTTCCCAAGCGCGTTGCAGAAACGGCGAAAGCTGCCACGTACTTCCGGGATCGTGACCCCGAGAATGACCTCTCGCTGCTCACCTAGCTCGGCGCGCTCGGAGATGTGACGCAGCCTGTCGAAGTTCACGTTGGCACCGCTCACCACGACAACCAGCTTCTTGTCGACGAGCGATCTTGCGTCTGCGTACTTCTTCATACCCGCCACAGCGAGCGCGCCGGCCGGCTCTGCAATGGACCGGGTATCGTCATAGAGGTCCTTGATGGCTGCACAGATCTCATCCGTGGTAACGGTAACCACTTCATCCACGCAGACTTTGGCGACTTTGAAGGTTTCCCGGCCTACCTGCGCCACGGACACGCCGTCGGCAAAGAGGTCGAGGCTCTCGAACGGCAGCCTTACGCGCCGGCCCGCCGCCATCGCTGCCGCCAGGCAGGCGGACCCCTCTGCTTCCACACCCACGATACGGGTCCTGGGGGACAGATACTTAACGTATGCGGATATACCGGCAACGAGGCCACCCCCACCCACAGGCACGAAGACGACATCGGGGTTTCCCGAATGCTGATTCATAATCTCCATGCCCACGGTGCCCTGACCCGCTATCACGTCCATGTCGTCGAACGGATGCACGAAAACGTAGCCTTCTTTTTCGGTCAGCTCGGCGGCAAGGGCAGCGGCATCGTCGAAAGAGTCACCGTGAAGAACGATTCTGGCGCCAAGGTCGCGCACCGCGTTGACCTTTATGCTCGGCGTGTTCCGCCCCATGACGATGGTCGCTTTGATGCCGAGGTGCCGAGCAGCCAGCGCGACACCTTGAGCGTGATTTCCGGCAGAGGCCGCTATCACGCCTCTGGCCTGCTGGTCCGGGGACAGCTGAGCAATCTTGTTGTACGCACCACGGATCTTGAACGAGAAGATCGGCTGCAGGTCTTCCCGCTTGAGTGTTACCGGACACCCGAGGCGACGGGAAAGGTTACCTGCCACCTGCAGGGGCGTCTCGACGGCTACGTCGTAAACTTTGGAAGAGAGAATCTTCTTTACGTACTTTTCCAGCATGGGTAGGGTCGTTCTCGGCGTTGGCACCAGCCGATGGGGTGCGTCAGGAGGGCGCTAGTATGAAGCAAGACGAGATGAAAGCCAGCGCGGCCAGGGCTGCACTTGCCTACATCGAGCCGCGGCTGGGTCGCAAAAGCATCGTCGGTATCGGTACCGGCTCCACCGCCAACCTTTTCATCGACGCCCTGGCAGAAGTAAAACACAAGTTCGACGCCACGGTCGCAAGCAGCGAAGCCAGCGCCGATCGCCTGAGAAACCACGGCCTGACCGTTCTGGATCTCAACGCCGCCTCGGAAGTGACCGTCTACGTGGATGGAGCGGACGAGGTGGATCCGAACCGGGCACTCATCAAGGGCGGTGGTGGCGCCCTGACTCGGGAGAAGATCGTCGCGGCGTCCGCCGACGAGTTCGTCTGCATCGTCGACGAATCAAAGATGGTACCCGTGCTCGGACGCTTCCCCCTGCCGGTGGAGGTCATCCCCATGGCTCGCGGCCTGGTGGGCAGAGCCCTGCGCAAGCTGGGCGGCTACCCGGAGCTCCGGGAGGGATTCGTCACCGACAACGGCAATCTGATACTGGACGTGCACGAGCTCCGCATCGAAGAGCCCGGAATGCTGGAGAGCCAAATCAACAACGTCGTGGGCACCGTGTGCAATGGCATCTTTGCCGCCCGGGCCGCGGACCTGGTTTTCATCGCCGGGGCTGACGGCGTGCGGCGGCTGTAACTCAGCGCGGGAGCAGCTTGCCCGGGTTCATGATTTGGCCCGGGTCCAGCACCCGTTTGAGTGCCTCCATGACGGCCAGTTCTTCACTGCTTCTGGAGTAGGCCAGGAAGTCGCGCTTCAGCAGCCCGACGCCGTGCTCGGCCGATATGCTGCCGTTCCGGAACGCCACGCGCTCAAAGATTCGGGGGCTGATCTCGTGACAACGCTGGAAGAACGCTTCGGGGGCCAGACCCTGGGGCTTGAGTATGTTCAGATGGAGGTTGCCGTCGCCGATGTGCCCGTACCAGCAGACCTCGAAATCCGGGTAGCTTTCCTGCACCAGGGCATCAACCTCGTCGAGGAAATCCGGCATCTGGGAGATGCGCAAGATCGCAGCCGTGGCCGAGCTGTACAACGCCCAGCTCGCCCCCCACATCTACTGCGGCCCGGTGGCCCACGCCGCCGCCGCTCACGTGGCCCACACCTGCCCGAACTTTCTCATCCTGGAGACCATCCACACCGACTTTCATCGTGACATCGTCGTCGACCCGCTGCCCTGGAGCGATGGCTACCTGGTAGCCACCGATCGGTCGGGCCTCGGCCTCGAGTTGAACCACAGCGTCATCGCAGCCAACCCCTACCGGGCCGACCGGCCCCTTCACCTGTCCAGCGACGCGCCAGCGGGTGCGCACGATGCGCCTTCGGGCCCTCACCAGGTTGATTCGCCGTTCTCACTCGCGTGACCTGCATGAGTGATCTGGTTCAGACCGTCTTTCGCCGCTTCCGAAGCCTGACAGGTCCGTTGAGCGTCCTGCTGGTAAGGAACCACGTGGACCGACGGGGCCCCTGCCCGATCGGTCCACGTGGGTGTGGCGGATCAGAAGAAGGCCGTCCACCAGCATCCACAGAACGGCGAGCCGGTCGGCGTCCTGAATTCACCCGGCAGTGTCGCCGGGTCGAGACCGCCGTGTGACGTGACCGCCAGATGGATCTCGGCACCGGCCGGATTCACCAGGGCATGAGGCACGACCCCGGGCGGCGCTCCCGCCGGTTCGCCCACGCCGACCCGGCCACTCAGGTTGAGGGTGGACCCTGCGTTGACGTGGCCGGCCACGTTGTAGGCACCGAATTCGACATCGGGGTTGATGGTGTCGTCACCGTCACATGGATCCGTACAGTTCTCGGGAAAATTGAACACGAACATCCAGAGCGTGAACACCTCGGGATGGCCGGGCTCGGTGCCGGCGGGATAGACATAGGTACCGGGCGTCGGGGCGGGAACGGTGACGGCGGCATGGATACCATTCGGTTGCCGCACGATGGTGGCGCCGTCGGGCGCCAGCACGGTGACGCCTCCCTGTTCCATGACGTCCGCCGTCTCCGGCGGATCGGCCGATGCGGTGGACTGGCCGGCCAGCAGCAGCACGACCGTACAAATGAGTGCGAAAACGGAACGTCGCATGATTTCCTTTCGGTTCATCGACGCCACCGGTGTGACGCCGTGCCGCCACGATGTCGGTCCGGGTTGAACAGCGGCCTAACGGCGCGGACCCGGAGCCAACATCACGATGGCCGTCACCAAGACGGGACCGATGAAACCGGTCGACGGTGCATTCAGTGGACATTAAGGTGGATCGTGTCTCCTGGCGAGGACGTCACACGTTGCGCTCGGTGAGGAGGCTCAATGGAATACCGGATCCTCGGCCCGCTCGAAGTCATCGAAAACGGGGCGCCGATCGACATCGGCTCCCCGCAACAGCGCGCTCTTCTGGCACTGCTGATCTTGAACGACAATCGTGTCGTGGCGACCGAGCGGATCCTGGAAGACCTGTGGCCAGGCGACCCTATCGGCAAGGAGCGCACTCTCTGGGTGTACATTTCGCGCCTTCGGGCGGTTTTGGAGCCCGAGCGCCAAGCCCGTGGTGAGAACACGGTGCTGGTGACCAGGGATCACGGCTACTCGCTCACGGCTGACCGTTCGGCCATCGACGTCCACCGATTCGAGGAGTTGGCTGCTCGGGGCCGAGGTTTGCTTCGTCACGATCCGGCATCGGCTGGCGACGTGCTGAACGAGGCCCTCTCGTTGTGGCGGGGCTCGGCCCTCGAGGACTTCGCCTACCTCGACTTCGTCGCTGTCGACGCCGCTCGCTTGGAGGATCTACGACTTGCGGTCACCGAGGACCGTGTCGACGCCGACATCCGAAGCGGCCGTCATCGGGAGGTGATCGGGGAGCTCGAGCAGCTGATCGCCGCCAATCCCCACCAAGAACGGTTCGTCGGCCACCTCATGACGGCCCTGTACCGCTCGGGGCGTCAGGCCGACGCCCTCCGGGTCTTCGAGCGTCACCGTCGCACCCTTGGTGATGACTTGGGCCTCGAACCGTCGCCGGAGTTGCGTCGAATCGAGGAGCAGGTGTTGCTTCATGATCCGCTGCTGGCTCCGCCGTCGTCGCCGCACGCTGACGCGCCTCTTCCTGCGGTGAACCCGTTCAAGGGGTTGCAGGCGTTTGCCGAGGCCGACTCCCAGCGATTTTTTGGTCGGGAACGGCTGGTGGCTGAATTGGTGCGGCGGATCGCCGATGGGAGCCGGCTGGTGGCGCTGGTCGGGGCCAGCGGTTCGGGCAAATCGAGCGCTCTCCACGCCGGCCTCGTACCGGCCATCCGCAAGAGCTCCGTCGACGACGAAGGCCCCTGGCTGGTGGCCCGGATGGTCCCCGGTTCGAGACCGCTGCAGGAGGCCGAGGCGGCCCTCCTCCGTTCGACACTGGACTCGCCCGACAGTCTCACCGAGCTGCTGGCCGACCCGGAGAACGGTCTGCTCAGGGCCTGTTTGCGGGTACTTCCCGGTGACGGGGCGCGCCTACTGCTCGTCATCGACCAGTTCGAGGAGTTGTTCACGCTTGGCGCCACGGGGCAGGAGCGTGATCGTTTCATCCATAATCTCGAGGTCCTCACCGGCGATCCCTACGGCCGAGTGGTCGTGGCCATTGGTTTGCGGGCCGATTTCTACGGCCGACCGTTGGAGTACCCTGTGTTCGCCCGGTTGCTGGCCGACGGGATCGCCAATGTCGTCCCGCTGACACCGGACGAGTTGGAGACGGCGGCGGAAGCGCCGGCCGCTCGGGTCGACACCCGACTTGAATCGGCCTTGCTGGTCCAGTTGCTGCAGGACATCGCCGGCCAATCAGGCGGGCTGCCGCTGTTCCAGTATGCGCTGACCGAGCTTTTTGACCGGCGGGACGGGGCTGTCCTGACGCTCGACGTCTATCAGGCCATGGGTGGCGTGAGTGGAGCGATCGCACGACGGGCCGAGGATCTGTTCCTGGCCCTCGACTCGGCCGAGCGCGACGCGGCGAAGCAGCTGTTCCTCCGTCTCGTCATGATCGTTGAGCAGGTTTCTTGGGCTCGGCGCCGGGTTTCCGGCAGTGAGATCGTCACCATCGCCTCCGATCTCGTGGCCTTGCAGAAGGTGGTGGACAAGTTCGCCGCCCATCGCCTGTTGACCCTCGACCGCGATCCGGTCAGCGGTTCTCCCACCGTCGAGGTGGCCCACGAGGCGTTGCTGCACCAATGGCCCAGACTGCGTCGCTGGATCGACGAGGGCCAGCACGATGTGGTCACCCACGCCCGACTGGCGATCGCCATGTCCGAGTGGGAAGCCTCGGACCGTCAAACCGACTACCTGCTGTCGGGGCAGCGCCTGGCCGACTACGAGAAGTGGGCCGCTGTCAGTTCGCTTCGACCGAGCACGGCCGAGCGCACCTTCCTCGACCAATCGATCGTCCACCGTGAGTCGGAGTCGCGGGCCGAGGAGCAACGGGTCGCCCGCGAGATGAGGCTGGGACGGACGGCGAGACGGCGCTTGTGGGAGCTTGGCACCGTCGTGGTCGTCGTGGTTGCCGGTCTTGTCGCCTCGGCCATCGTCTTCGTGAGTGACGGCGAGCCGACGATCGCTGTGGTTCATGGGGTTGTCGGCGATCTCGGCATCGCCGACTTGATGATCGCCGGTTCCGGATCGGCCGAACGTGACCAGGATATCCCGGTCGACCTCGTGCAGCCGCTCGTCTCGGCCGAAGATGACCTCCGACGTCTGGCCGAAGCCGGGACCGACATGATCATCGTCGGTCGCGAGTTCGATCTGGCGGTCGA
>CAMYJX010000008.1:89485-102766 GCA_947258825.1 uncultured Pseudomonadales bacterium | reverse complement strand
GGTGATGGCCAGCAGCAGGTGACGACGTTGTGCAGCACCGTGCAACAGCCGCTGAAGGAACTCCTCCGGTATCCGATCCACATCCTCCATGACCAGGCACAGGGGCTGGGGATGGATGGCCTTCAGCAGACGATCAATTGCGGCAGGCAGCGGCTCGGCGGCCTCCGCTTGTGCCGATGCCCTCTGCAAGCCGTGCCGTAGATCCGGCAGATGAGCTGACAGCGCGGCAAGGGTGACGGCAGGCAGGCGTTCCAGCTGGGACAGCAACCGGTCGCCGGAGCTGGAGCCCATGGACATGGCCTGCCGCACCACCGGTCTGAGCAGTGCCAGCCAGAGACTTTCGGCATTCTGCAGAACCAGAGCGGGGGCATCCACGCGGGCGACGAGCATGCCCTGCTCGGCGGCGTCGCGTACCAGCACCTCGCTGAGCGCCGTTTTCCCGACGCCGCTGGCGCCGGTGATTTCCAGGAGCAGGGTTTCACCCCGGTTCGTTCGCGTCAGTACGTCCTGAATGCATGCCAGATGCAGCTGTCGGCCGTAAAGGCGCTTGGGTAGAGCCAGTTGGCCCGGCGCGTCGGTCTGACCCAGTCGGAACGGGATCACGTTGCCGTGACGCTGCCCTTCCAGGAGATCGTCCCGCACCGCGGCTGCGCTCTGGTAGCGGTTCTCGGGTTGCTTGGCCAGAAGCTTCTGAACGACGTCGGACAGCCACTGA
The DNA here is from genome assembly GCA_947258825.1 of uncultured Pseudomonadales bacterium. Classification (GTDB taxonomy): domain Bacteria; phylum Pseudomonadota; class Gammaproteobacteria; order Pseudomonadales; family Azotimanducaceae; genus UBA7803. The sequence continues at coordinate 102,051 of CAMYJX010000008.1, read as the reverse complement.
GGGATCGCCGGATCGACCACGTGCAGCGGCTTGGGCATGCTGGCAATCTGGGCGTGTATCAGCTCCAGCGGGTCCTGGCTGACAAACGGCGGGTGGCGGCAGAACAGCGTATATAGGGTTGCGCCAAGAGAATACAGATCCGTCCGGTAGTCGACCACGCGATTGACCCGGCCGGTCTGTTCCGGAGAGATGTAGGCAAGGGTCCCCGCCAGGTGGCCCATCTGCTCCTGCTGAGGGTATTCCCTCGGAGACAGGCTGGCGAGGCCGAAGTCGATCAGGTGAACGTCTGATGGCGTTTCACCCACGATGACGTTGCCCGGATTCAGGTCGCGATGGATCACGCCCTCGTCGTGGATCGATTGCAACGCGGTGGTCAGCGCTATTGCCAGATCCAGGCGTTCATCCAGCGCCAGCTCGTCACTCTGGGCCAGATCCCGCAGGGCGAAGCCGCCGACGTCCTCGAATATGATTCGATGCTGGGCTTCATCCAGCGCCAGCGCCCGGCAGACGCAGGTGCTGGTGAGAGACTGGTTGATTCGGAATTCGTGCTGGAAACGGGCGATGGCGCCAGGCGTTATGGCGTCGGGTTTTACCGATTTTATGATGACCGGTTGGTCTTCCCAGAGCGAGCGCTTTACCTGAGTGGTTGCGCTTTCGTAGATGACCCTGTCGACGCCATTCATCGTGAGGTGCTCACGGTCTCATCTGATCGACCTACCCCCGTAGAACGTTGCGCCGTCAGGTGATTTCCGGTGTGAACAGGTAGCCGGTGCCATGGATCGTCGTAATGAATTTGGCATTGGCGGCCCTTTCACCCAGCTTCTTTCGCAACTGGCCCACGAGAACGTCGATATAGCGGTCGTCCGGGAACCACTCACGGTTGCGGATCCGGTTCATGAGCTGGTCGCGATTCATGACCTCTCCCGCGCGCTCCATGAAAGCCAGCAGCAGCTGGTATTCGCCCGCGGACAGCGTTGACTGTTCGCCTTCCGGCGAGGTCAGTTCGCGCTTGTTCAGATCCAGGGTCCAGCCATCGAAATTCCGGATATGATTCTTGCGCCGCTGTTGGCGTTGGATGTGCACCCGACGAATCAGGTTACGCGCCCGGCTGAGGAGCTCTCGGGGGTCGAACGGTTTGGTAACGTAGTCGTCCGCGCCGCTTTCCAATCCCAGGATCTTGTCGATCTGCTCCTGCTTGCTGGTAACCAGAATGATGCCCAGGTCCGACTGGGTGCGGATTTCCCGGGTCAGGGTCAGTCCGTCTTTGCCGGGCAGCTTGATATCTAGCAGCAGCAGCGTTACGTCACCATTCTGGACCATCGGCAACACTTCATCGCCGGTTCCAGTTGAGCTAACCTTGAACCCTTCTTCTTCGAAGTAGGAAACAAGTTGCTCCCTCGTTATGGGCTCGTCCTCGACGACGAGTATGTGATCCTGCTCGGTCATAGTTCCCCATCCTTTGGAACATGAGTTGATAGTTCGAAGCGCCCGGGCTTCTAGATGCAGATTGAAGTAACGCACCTCTGGTGGCCAAATTCAAGACTAATGCCCCGGCGTGAGCGGGGGTTCACATTGTGTGTGTCGTTTTGATCAAAGTTCCACCCGAAGCGCTCTCCGCCGCCGCGCTGCAGGGGGTCATTGAGGCCTTCGTGCTTCGTGAAGGCACAGATTATGGCCACCGGGACTACAGCCTGGAGGAGAAATGTGCGACGGTGCGCCGGCAGCTGCAGCAGGGGCTGGCGCACATATGGTTTGATCCGGAAACCGGATCAACGACGCTCAGGCTGCAGGAGGAGTAGGCGACCGTTCGGGGTGGTCCCTGGGCTGCCGTGCCGCTAAACGTGAGACGTGAGCTGGTGTGCGATGATCACGCCGCAGCTCTCGATACCAACAGGAGACGGAATTCATGATCTTGAACGAACCCACAGGACGTCCACGCTTCCCGGGTCCCTCGGGCATTGCCTGGGCCGTCCTCTTGCTGGCGGGCGCACTGTTTGCCCCCGCGGCCGCCGCTGACGTGACGCTGAGCACCCGTGTCGAGAAGGTCGAGTCGATTCTGGACGCCTCCGGGAACGTGCAGCGGCGGTTGATTTCCGCCCAAGGAGTTCTGCCCGGCGAAGAGCTGCGCTACACGATCACGGTAAGCAATGACAGCGAGATGCTTGTTTCTGAAGGACGCGTCGTTGTGACGAATCCGATTCCAGACGGGACGGCCTATCTGCCGGGCACTGCAGGGGGCGCCGATTGCCTGATCGAGGTTTCCGCGGCCGCTGAGGGCTCTTTATCCGCTGAGGGCTCTTTATCCGCTGAGGGCTCTTTATCCGCTGAGGGCTCCTCACCCGGCGCGGCTGCGGCGTCTAGCACGGCGGAAGCCAGGGTGAGCGATATTCGCTGGACGCTTGAGCGGGACCTTGTGCCTGGCGCGAGTCACGATGTGTTTTTCCACGTGCGCATGGAAGCCGGAGGTGCGCCCTGAACCCCGACCTTCGGGCGTTCCGGGTCAGTCAGCTTCGGCCTTCACGCGCAGTGCTGCTCTGGGCAGGGTTGACACTGTGGATGGCCGCTCCGGCGCCAGGCGTCGCCGCGGAAGCGGCGGAGCGCTCGGGCGGTGACGCCATGGTCGAAGAGCTGCTGGTCAGCGGGGATGCGACGCTGCAGGAGCGGCTTGGCTCGGCGGGGAGCATCAGCGTCCTCACTGCCGATGAGATCACGGCGATCGGCGCCACCCACGTCAACGAGGCGCTCGCTCGCGTTCCCGGGGTCTGGGTTTCCCGCGGGTCCGGTCAGGAGCATCTCACCGGGATTCGTTCGGCGGTGTTCACCGGAGCGGGTGCCTGCGGCGAGTTTCTCTACCTCGAAGACGGCATTCCCATCCGCCCGGCGGGATTCTGCAATATCAACAATCTGTTCGAAGTGAACAGCGAGATGGCCGAGCGCATCGAAGTCTGGCGCGGACCGGCCAGCGCGGTGCTGGGCGGCAACGCCCTTCACGGCGCCGTCAACGTCCTGACCGCGGTTCCCGAAGGCAGACAGCTGATGGTCGAGGGTGGCCCGTACGACTACTACCGGGTGCGCGGTCAGGCTGGGCTGGAGCTGGGTGAGCACCGTCTGGGCATCAGCTTCCAGAGCGCCAGCACCAACGGCTATCGCGATGCCACCGGATACGGGCAGCAGAAGCTGTCCGTCGTGGATCTGGTGGAGGTTGGGGAGTGGCAGGTCAAGAACACGCTCAACGCCACGCTGCTGAATCAGGAAACAGGCGGCTTCGTCTACGGCTTCGAGGCTTATAAAGACGGCGACCTGCGCAAAACTAACCCGAACCCGGAAGCCTACCGGGATGCCTGGTCGCTGCGACTGGCCAGCCATTGGCGGCGGGGGCCGTTGTCGGTCACGCCGTACTTCCGGCGGTCCTCGATGGAGTTTCTGCAGCATTTCCTGCCCGGTCAGCCTGTGGAGAACAACGATCAGAGCAGCGGCGGAATCATCATAAGCTATGACATCGCGCAGGGAGATCTGACCATGACCGTCGGCTCCCAGTTGGAATACATGGAGGGGGGCTTGAAGGAGTACCAGCCCGAGCCGCTTACGGATTCGTCGCCGTTCAACAACGCGGTTCGCCCCCAGGGGCTGCACTATCACTACGACGTGCAGAGCCTGATGGTGGCTGGCAGCTACGACCTCGACTGGAAGTTCCACGACGAGTGGAGCCTGCTGCACAGCCTGCGAGCGGAGTGGCTTGGTTACGACTACGACAACAAGGCGCTGGACGGCAACACCCGCGATGACGGTACCACCTGTGGCTTCGGTGGGTGTCTTTACAACCGCCCGGCGGACCGGGACGACGAGTTTTTCAACGTCAGCGGCCGCCTGGGACTGCAGCGTCGGTTTGATGACAACGCGTCGGCCTACCTGGTGCTGGCCACGGCGTTCCGTGTGCCCCAGGCCACGGAGCTCTATCGGCTCCAGCGGCGGCAGGACGTGGCTGATCTGGACAGCGAGAGGCTGTTCAGCGCAGAGCTGGGCTTCAAGTCCGCCCGATGGACCGCGGCGGCGTTCCTCGAGCAGCAGAAGGACTTCATTTTCCGGGATGCCGCGGGGCTCAACGTCAGCGATGGCAAAATTGAATCCAAGGGCGTGGAAATCTCGTTCAGTGAGGGCTGGAACGGTCACGCGCTGGAGCTGGCCGTCAGCTACGCGAGGCACCGGTATGACTTCAGCGGGGGCGCTACCGGCGGCGAAGTGATCGAGGACGGCAACGACGTTGATACGGCGCCGCGCTGGCTTGGTAACGCGCGTTGGCGCTGGTTGCCCACGGCACAGGCGGAAAGTGAGGTGGAAGTGGTGTTCGTCGGTGAGCACGAGATCAACGCGGCCAACACAGCTGACTATGATGGCCACGTCGTCGTCAACTGGCGCGGCAGCTATACGCTGTCGGCGCGTGCTTCGCTGTTTGCTCGGGTCATAAACGTGCTTGACAAGGAGTATGCGGACCGCGCGGACTTCACCGTCTTCAATCCGCTCAATTATCGCTATTTCCCCGCGATGCCCCGGCAGCTGTACGTCGGCGTTACGCTGGATTTCTGACCGGGATCGTTGGCAGGTATCGCTGAAGCAGCCCACCGGACCGGTCCGGTCCGGTCGACCGGTTCGGGCGGCCAGCCAGCACTGCGCTAAACTTCGAACATGACAGAGAAAATCCGCTCCGAAGTCCACGTCGGGCCCCGTGGGACCCTGGAGTTGCTGTCCCAACGGGAAGTCGCCGCGCTCACCAGCTCGGCGCGGCAGGGACACCTCATGGAGCTCTACCGGCGTTGCGCGCTGGCGGTGATGAATACCGGAAGCGTGTCGGATGATGCCGCGGAAGTGTTTGCCCAGTATTCGGACTTTTCCATTGAGGTCGCCAGACGCACCCGGGGGCTGAAGCTGATCATCCGCAATGCTCCGGCCAGCGCCTTCGTCGACGGTCGCATGCTCGAGGGCATTCGTCAGCACCTTTTCGCCGTGCTGCGAGACATCGTCTACATCGGCACGGAGATTCTCGATTCTCCGCTGTTCAATCTGCAGTGCTCAGAGAGCATCACCGATGCCGTGTTCCACATTCTCAAGCACGCGAGATTGCTGAATCCCGATCTGGCGCCGAACCTGGTGGTATGCTGGGGCGGTCACGCCATATCCCGGCGGGAGTACGACTACAGCAAGGAAGTTGGCTACCAGCTGGGTCTGCGAGGCCTGGACATCTGCACCGGATGTGGCCCCGGAGCCATGAAGGGGCCCATGAAGGGGGCAGCCGTCGGGCACGCCAAGCAGCGGCGTAAAGACAGCCGTTACCTGGGGCTCTCAGAGCCGGGCATCATAGCCGCGGAACCGCCCAACCCGATGGTCAGCCACCTGGTTGTATTGCCCGACATTGAGAAGCGCCTGGAAGCCTTTCTGCGCATCTCTCACGGCATCGTCGTGTTCCCGGGTGGTGCCGGTACGGCTGAAGAAATTCTCTACCTGATGGGCGTGATGCTGGACCCGGCCAACCATCGGCAGGCCTTACCCGTGATCTTCACCGGTCCCCCGGAAAGTGCAGACTATTTTCACGAGCTCGACGCCTTCCTGCGTTTGGCCCTGGGGGATGATATCGCGCAGCGCTACCAGATCGTTGTGGGCGACGCCGCCCGGGTGGGCGCGCTGATGGGCTCGGAAATCCGCGGGGTTCGTCGGCAGAGGCGTCGTGACGGTGATGCCTACTACTTCAACTGGCTGATGAAGGTGCCGCTGGAGCATCAGCTGCCGTTCGAGATCAATCACGGGGCGGTGGCAGACCTCAGGCTGAGCCGGGATCTCCCCACTCACGAGCTGGCGGTCAATCTGCGCCGCGCCTTCTCGGCAATCGTCACCGGCAACGTCAAGGATCACGGTATCCGCATGATCCGGGAAAAAGGCCCCTTCGAGCTGCACAGCGAGGCAGGCCTCATGGATGCCCTGGAACATCTGCTCCGGCAGTTTGTGGCTCAGGGCCGCATGAAGCTGGAGAGCAGGGCCTACGAACCCTGCTACCAGGTTCGTCGAATTTAGCTGCCGGCAGCCCGTATAATTCGCGCCCTGTCCAACTCATCGATGTAACCCGTTGTCGCAGATCCTACTCAGGCTTGAAGGGCTTTCCTGCACACGCGATGGAAGACCGCTGTTTGGTAACCTTGATCTGGCGCTCTCCCAGGGAGAGTGCCTGGAGCTTCGTGGCCCGAACGGCAGCGGCAAATCCACGCTGCTGCGAGCCATCGTGGGCCTTTACCCGGATTTTCAAGGAACGATCTCTGCGGCGGCTTGTCTCTATTGGGGTCACCGGCTTGGGCTCAACGGCCTGCTGACCGCCGAGGAAAACCTGCGCTGGTACCAGGCCTTGCAACCGGGCAGCGTCGCCGTAGCGACGGCGCTTGAGCGGGTGGGAATGCGCGGTTACGAGCGTGTGGCGTGTCATCAGATGTCCGCCGGGCAGCAGCGGCGCGTCGCTTTGGCACGTCTGCTGCTTTGCGACGCCAGGCTCTGGCTTCTGGATGAACCCTTTACAGCGCTGGACGTCCAGGGCCAGGAAATGGTGCGTGAGCTTATCCTGGAACGCGTTCAGCGCGATGGCGCGGTGGTTTGCGCAACCCATCAGCCTTTGGCGCTGGATGGCGCGCGGGTACTGGATCTGGCAGGAGCATATGTACAGGAAGCGGCAGCACAGCACGGGACACGTGGCTCATGAGCGTCGCGCCTGTGGCGGCGAAGCCCGGCTCGCTGTTCGTCGTTCAGCTGCGCCGGGAAATGACCAGCACCCTGCGCTCGCTGGCGGAGGCGCTGAACCCGCTGGTATTTCTGTTTCTCGCCATAACGCTGTTTGCGCTGGGCGCGGGTGGAGACCCGGAAACGCTGGGCGCCTACGCGCCAGCCATTATCTGGGTTCTCGTGCTGCTGGCGAACCAGCTCTCGCTGGAGGCGATGTTTCGCCGAGATTATGAAGATGGCACATTGGAGCAACTGCTGCTGCTGGCGCGGCCGCTGTTCATACCCATACTGGCCAAGGTATGCGCCCAGTGGTGCGTCACGGGGTTGGCCATGACGTTGCTGGCACCGGTTGCAGCCATGCTGCTCTACCTGCCGTCGGACGCGTTGGGGGTTACCATGCTGACGCTGCTGCTGGGTAGTCCGGCCATTACCCTCATAGGCGCGGTTGGCGCTGCTCTGACGGTTGGCCTTCGCCGCGGTGGGGTTCTGCTGGGGCTGCTTGTGTTGCCATTGTTTGTCCCCACCTTAATATTTGGTGTCGGTGCCATCATGCAGGCCATCGCAGGTATGAGTACCAGTGCGCAGATTTACTGGCTGATGGCAATCAGCATGTTGTCGCTGACCATCGGGCCTTTTGCCGTGCAGGCGGCCCTGCGGATCAGTTTGGAGCAGTAGTGACCCTCAAAGAACTCTGGCATCGACTGGGATCGCCCCGCTGGTTCTATCAGATCAGCGGGCCGCTTGGCTGGGTTTTTGGTGCCCTGGCTCTGCTCCTGCTCGTCGTTGGCACGCTCTGGGGGCTGGCGGTCGCGCCGCCCGACTACCAGCAGGGAAACAGCTTTCGAATCATTTACGTACATGTCCCCAGCGCGATCCTTGCACAGTCCGCCTACATGCTCATGGGGGCAGCCGGCCTGGTGCTGCTCGTCTGGCGCATGAAGCTGGCGGATATGGTGCTTGCTGCGACGGTGCCCGTCGGTATGTCCATGACCGCGCTCGCCTTGTTCACGGGTGCCGTCTGGGGCAAGCCCACGTGGGGCGCCTGGTGGGTCTGGGACGCGCGCACCACGTCCATGCTGGTGCTGCTGTTTCTGTACATAGGGCTCTACGCGCTGCGCCAGGCGGTGCCCCGACAGGAAACGGCCGGACGGGCCTGCGCCGTGCTGGCCGTGGTCGGCGTGGTGAACATTCCCATCATCAAGTATTCGGTGGACTGGTGGCTGACCCTTCATCAGGGGGCCACCTTCAAGCTAACGGAAGCACCCAGCATGCCGCCGGAGATGTGGTTGCCCCTGCTGGTCAACGTGCTTGGCTTCTACTGCTTTTTTGGCGCCAACCTGCTGGGTCGGTTGCGGCTGGAGATACTGCGTCGGGAGCAGGGTACCCAGTGGGTGCAGCAGTTGGTGGCAGGAGGTCGGACATGAGCTTTGGCTCGCTGGCGGAGTTTCTCGCCATGGGCGGGCACGGCCTTTATGTATGGCTGAGCTATGGCGCCGCCCTGCTGGTGGTCGTCTTGAACACCGCGTGGGTGCCAGTTTCGCGACGCCGTGCCATTCGCGAAGCTGCCGATCGCCTGCATCGTCACTCCCCGGCACCTCCGAACACTCAGGAAACGGAATCCAGCAGCATATGAACCCCAAACGTCGAAATCGGCTACTTGTCGTTCTGTTTCTCGTTGCCGGCAGCGGCGTCACGCTGGCACTGGTGCTGGTCGCGTTGAACGACAACCTGAACCTGTTCTACCCGCCGGATCAGGTGGTTGGTGGCGAGGCGCCGGCGAACACGCCCATACGTGCCGGTGGCATGGTGCTGGATGGCAGCGTTCAGCGAGCCGATGACGGCCTGGGCGTCGCCTTCGTCCTCACGGACTATAAGGGCTCGGAATTCACCGTTGCTTACAGCGGCATCCTGCCGGACCTGTTCCGCGAGGGGCAGGGTATCCTCGTGCAGGGCAAGCTGGACGCTGAAGGCGTGTTTCAGGCCCGGGAAGTCCTTGCAAAACACGATGAGAACTATATGCCGCCGGAACTGATGGACATCGCCGCGGGAGCCGATCCGTGATTCCCGAGCTTGGCCAGCTCAGCCTCGCCCTGGCGTTCTGCCTTTGCGGATCCATCGCGTTCTTCGGTCTTGCCGGGGCTGCGTGGGGGCGTCAACGCTGGCTGGACGCGCTGGGCTCCATGGTCACCGGCCAGTTTGTATTTATTCTGCTGGCCTACCTGGCCCTCAGTCAGGCGTTTCTTACCGACGACTTCTCCGTCGCCTACGTTGCGAACAACAGCAACAGCCTGCTCCCCTGGTACTACAAGATGAGCGCTGTCTGGGGTGCTCACGAAGGGTCCTTTCTCCTCTGGACGCTGATCATGGCCGGCTGGACGCTGGCGGTGGCGCTGCGCGGTGAGCATCTGCCTGCCGCCTTCGCAGGCCGGGTGCTCGGCGTCATGGCCGTGTTGAATATGGGTTTTCTGGCTTTCCTGCTGTGGACGAGCAACCCCTTCCAGCGGCTGGTGCCCATGACCCCCGGAGAAGGTGCAGACCTCAACCCGCTGCTTCAGGATTTCGGCCTGATCGTGCATCCGCCCATGCTCTACATGGGTTATGTCGGGTTTTCCGTGGCCTTTGCGTTTGCCATAGCGGCCCTGCTGACCGGGCGTCTGGACACGGCCTGGGCACGCTGGTCCAGGCCCTGGAGCAACCTCGCGTGGGCTTTCCTGACCCTCGGCATCGCCCTTGGCAGCTGGTGGGCCTACTACGAGCTTGGCTGGGGCGGCTGGTGGTTCTGGGATCCGGTAGAGAACGCATCGTTCATGCCTTGGCTCGCGGGGACGGCCCTCGTGCACTCCCTGGCCGTGACCGAGAAACGGGGAACCTTCAAGAGCTGGACGCTGCTGCTTGCGATAACGACGTTCTCGCTCAGCCTGCTGGGTGCGTTCATCGTTCGCTCAGGCGTTCTGACTTCGGTGCATGCCTTTGCCGTCGATCCCACTCGAGGGCTGTTCATCCTGGGCTTCCTCGTTCTTACGGTCGGGGGATCTCTCACCCTTTATGCGGCTCGCGCGTCGGTCATGGGGTCGCGCGTCCGGTACACGCTCTGGAGCCGTGAAACCGCGCTGCTGGTCAACAACATCCTGTTCGTCATCGCCATGGCGGTGGTGCTTCTGGGCACGCTCTACCCGCTGGCCTATGAGGCGTTCACCGGCGGCGACAAGCTTTCTGTGGGGGTGCCCTACTTCAATGCCGGTTTCGTGCCTTTGATGCTGGCGCTGACGGCCGCGCTGGGCATCGCGCCGGCCCTGCAGTGGAAGCGTACCGCTGCGACGCGCCTGTGGCAGGACCTTCGGTGGCCTCTGCTCATCGGTGTGGTTGCGGGGCTGGTGCTGCCGCTTGTCGTTTCCGGCGCGTTGAGCTGGCAGGTCGTGGTCGCCGTGAGCCTGGGTATCTGGGTGGTAGCCTCTCATCTCCGGGATCTCATCTACCGGGCACGGCGCGGTCTGGGCCGGGTGACGCTGGGTTACTGGGGGATGCTGACGGCCCATATGGGCTTCGCCGTCGCCCTGTTCGGCATCGCCCTGACCAGCGTGCTTTCGGTGGAGATGGACCTGCGCATGTCGCCAGGAGATCGCGACAACCTTGGCGAGATGAGCGTGACGTTCGAAGGCATCGGCAGTCGAAGCGGTCCCAACTATGTGGCGCAGCGCGGGACCTTTCGGATCGACGACGGGGGGGAGACCCTGTTCCTGTATCCGGAGAAGCGCCGCTATCTGGCCCGCAACAGCGTGATGACGGAAGCGGCCATCGATGCCGGCTTCTTCCGGGATATTTACGTTTCGCTGGGAGAGCCCCTGGACAACGGCGACTGGGCAGTGCGTTTGCAGCTGAAACCTTTCGTGCGCTGGATCTGGCTGGGCGGTCTGCTCATGGCGTTTGGTGGCGTTCTGGCAGTCTCCGATGCGCGCTACCGGCGGCTGCGTTCCAGAGTGACCGCCGGCGGCGCCGTCGCGAAAGCCGTATGAGCCGTGCCAGTCTTTTCGTCCCGCTGGGCGTATTCCTGCTAATCGTCGGCATCGGCTATGCGGGCTTCAAGCTGAACGATCCCCACGAGCTGCCCAGCGCGCTGCTGGGCAAACCGTTTCCGGAATTTACCGCGCCCCTGCTCGAGGATGGGGTTGGCAGCAGGCCTGGCGACGCTCATGCCGGTGGCGATCGGCTGGTCGATCGCTCGGCGCTGCTGGGCGAGCCGGTGCTGGTCAACGTCTGGGCGACCTGGTGTCCTACGTGCAAGGCTGAACACGAGCAGCTGCTGCACATACGGGCGTCAACTGGTCTGCGCATCGTCGGCGTGAATTACAAGGACGATCCGATCAAGGCCAGAAACTGGCTGCGTCAGCTGGGCGACCCCTACGAATTCGTCGTTCAGGACACAGATGGCAGCCTGGGCGTGGAGCTGGGTGTTTACGGGGCGCCGGAGAGTTTTCTGCTGGATGCTGAAGGAACCATCGTCTACAAGCGGGTCGGTGATATCAACCCGCGCATCTGGCGCGATGAGCTTGCGCCGGCACTGGCGCGCCTGAACGGATCGTCGGCCGGTGGCGGGGATGGGTAGCGCCGGCTTGGTCCGCTTTTGGGTCCGCTTTTGGGTCCGCTGTTGGGCGCCGGAAGCACGTCCGGGCCGGCCTCGGCAGTTGCGGCGGCTGCTGGCGACGCTGATATGGGTGGCGGGCACCCTGTTTGCCACGCTGGCCTCGGCGTCCGGGCCAGTGGACGTCTACACGTTTGCGACGCCCGAACAGGAGGCCCGCTATCGTGGGCTCATCGACGAGTTCCGCTGCCCGAAATGCCTCAATACCAACCTCTCGGGATCCGACGCGCCCATCGCCAAGGACCTGCGACGCACCGTGCACCGGCTCCTGACCCAGGATCAGCTGACGGATCAGCAGATCCGCGACTACCTGCGGGAACGCTATGGCGACTTCGTGCTCTATGACCCACCGTTCCGTCCCGGCACCTGGGTGCTCTGGTTGGCGCCCCTCGTTTTCGCGATCATCGGCGGGCTGGTTCTCTGGCGGCTGCTGCGCCAGCCCGCCGCCGAACCGCTCAGCGCCCAGGAAACCGCCCGCCTGCAATCCATTCTGGAAGATAAGTGATGTTCTGGGTGTTTGTTTGCGCGCTCGCGCTCGCCGCCGTGCTCTTCGCAGCCTGGCCGTTGCTGCGCGAGAAAAGCAGCGAGGCGGGTGCGGATCCGCTGGCGGATGCAGATGCCATGGTCCGGGCGCTCTACGAGGACAGGCTCTCTGAGCTCGGATCTGAGGCCCAGGCCGGACACCTGGATGACGGCACCCGAGCGGAGGTCGAAGCTGAGCTTGGGGCCAACCTTCTGGCCGACTACCAGCGTGACGATGACGCGAGGATGGCGCCGAAAAGCTCGAGCCCACGTCCTTCCCTGATGACGGGATGGCTGGTGGCCGTGCTGCTGCCACTGACCGCGCTTGCCGTCTACTTTTCCGTCGGTGAGCCAACGGCCAGCGAGGTCGCGGGCGCATCCGTCGTGCTGCAGCTCGACCCGGTGGCGGAACGGCCGCAGCTGGAGAACTGGCGCGACCGGCTCACGCGGCGGGTGGCTCGTGAACCGCAGGACACGCGCAGTTGGTATCTGCTGGGCATCGCCCGCCTTCAGCTTGCCGACTATTCCGCCGCGGCCGAAGCCCTGTCCCGTGCGCAGACGCTGGGCGACCCCGTTCAGGGCGACCCCGTTCAGGGCGACCCCGTTCAGGGCGACCCCGTTCAGGGCGTCCACGCTCAGGGCGACGCCG
>CAMYJX010000008.1:41339-89404 GCA_947258825.1 uncultured Pseudomonadales bacterium | reverse complement strand
GCTGGAAATTCTTGCCATCGACGCCTACCGGAAGGAAGAATTCCGCCAGGCGGTGACCTATCTCAATCGCGCCTTGATGAACGACCTCGGCGATGCTCGTTCGCTGGCCCTGCTCTCGGGGCTGGCCCAGGCGCGGAGTCAGCTCGGAGATCTCATCCCCAGCGTGGAAGTGGAGATATCCGCGGCTGACACCGCGCCCGCGGGATCCACGCTGTTCGTCATCGCGCGGCCGCCGGGCGGCGGCATGCCCTATGCCGTGGTACGCCGTCCTGCGGCGCTGCTGCCGGTTTCCGTCACGCTCGACGATACCGTCAGCATGAATCCGGCGCTTCAGCTTTCTCAGGCGGGCCCCGTTGAGGTGGTGGTGCGGCTCAGCAGAAACGGCGCTGCGACTGCGGGTCCCGGGGACTGGGAGTGGCGGTCACAGGCCCTTGAGCTTGCTGAGCTGAACGCCCCGCTCAAGCTCGCCGCGCTGCTCGAACCCCCGCCTTCCCGGACCGCTAACGGGGGCGTTGAAACAGCTCAGGACAAACAGGAAAGTCTTTTGCCCAGCGTGCAGGTGGACATTTCCGCAGCGGAGCCCGTGCCTTCAGGATCAACGCTGTTCGTCATAGCGCGTCCGCCGGGCGGCGGCATGCCTTACGCCGTGGTGCGACGGGAGGGGGAGCAGTTGCCGCTCTCGGTAATGCTTGACGACAGCGTCAGCATGAACCCCGCCGTTCGGCTGTCTCAGGCCGGACCCGTGGAGGTGGTAGTACGACTCAGCCGCACCGGCGCTACCGCGGCGGGTCCGGATGACTGGGAATGGCGATCGGCTACCCTCGCCCTGGCGGATCTGCAGGCGCCGCTCAAGCTCTCCGCGCGGCTGGTACCGCCGTCCCTCTGATCCGTGTGCTGCGCATTGTTGGCGAAACCACTCGTTAGCTTCGGAAAATGCTGTTTTTTCCGGGGTTTTTGGTTTTACCCCCGGCTGCCAATTGCTTTAGACTAGCTGCCACTTGGTTCCGGGTGATCTTCCCCCCGCTAAATGCGCCTCAAGCAGATTAAACTTGCTGGGTTTAAGTCCTTCGTCGATCCGACGACGGTGACTCTCCCCGGAAATCGCTGCGCCGTGGTAGGCCCCAACGGCTGCGGGAAATCGAACATCATCGATGCCGTGCGCTGGGTCATGGGCGAAAGTTCGGCCAAACAGCTGCGTGGCGAGAACCTGACCGACGTCATTTTCAGCGGTTCCAATGCCCGCAAGCCGACAGCCATGGCCAGCATCGAGCTGATCTTCGACAACAGCGACGGCCGCATCGGGGGGGAATACTCCGCCTATGCGGAGATAGCGGTGCGTCGTCAGGTAACGCGCGATTCTCAGTCAAATTACTTTCTCAACGGCAATCGTTGTCGTCGCCGGGACATACTCGACATCTTTCTCGGTACCGGGTTCGGCCCGCGCAGCTATTCCATCATCGAGCAGGGCATGATCAGCCAGCTGGTGGAGGCGAAGCCCGAGGATCTTCGAGTCTATCTGGAAGAGGCGGCGGGCATATCGAAATACAAAGAGCGCCGCCGGGAGACCGAAAACCGCATCCGGCACACACGTGAAAATCTGGAACGCCTGACGGATCTGCGTGAAGAGCTGGGCCGCCAGCTCGATCGTCTCAAGCGACAGGCGAGGGCGGCGGAGCGCTACCGGGAGCTCAAGACCGAGGAGCGAAAGCTTACCGCAGACCTGCATACGCTGCGCTTCCTGAACCTCCACACGGTGCTGGAAGCCCGGCAGCGCGAGATCGGCGAGCTGGAGGTGGAGCTGGAGCGAGCGGCCGCGCAACAGCAGCGAATCGACACCGGGATCGAGACCGAACGCCAGCGGCATGCGGAGACCTCGGAGCAGTTCAACGGCGTCCAGGGCCGCTATTACCAGCTTGGCGCGGACATCGCCCGGGTAGAAGAAGCCATACAGTTCAATCAGCAGCGGGTCAAACAGCTTGAGCTCGACCTGGAGACGGTCACGCAACGCTCTGCGGAAACCGGACGTCAGCTCGAGATGGACGAATCTCAGATCGCCGAGCTGCTGAGCCAGATCGAACAATTGAAACCCCAGGTTGAAGCCTCTGAAAAGGACGACCGCGCGGCCGCCGATCGCCTGACGGAGCTGGAAGGGCGCAATCGCGAATGGCAGACCGCCTGGGAGGCGCTGAGCGCCGATGTCGCGCGGCACGACCGGGAAGCGGAGGTGCAGGCCTCCAGGGTAGAGCATCTGGAACAGCTTCTGCTGCGCCTGCGTACCCGCCGCGAGCAGCTCGACGAGGATGCCGGCAGTTTGCCGCTGGTAGACGGTGACGATGTCGACAGCCTGGCTCGCGAGATCGGCAGCCAGGAAACGGAGCGTCACGTTCTGGATGGCGACATCGACCGTTGCCTGGCGGATCTTTCCGCAGCGCGGGAAGAGGTGCTGACGCGGGAGCAGCAGCTGGACGAAGCCCGCCATCAGCTGCAGAACCTTCGGCACGAGCTCGCCAGCGTGGAAGCGCTGCAGCAGGCGGCCCTGGGGCGGGAAGAGCCGGACGCGGGAAGCTGGCTCGAAAGCCAGGGCCTCATGGCGGCGGAGCGTCTGGGTGAAGCCCTGGCCGTCGTTCCTGGCTGGGAACGGGCGGTGGAAACCGTGCTGGGCGATTACCTGCAAAGCCTTCACGTTCCGCAGATAGACGATTTCCGAGCGGCGCTGGCAGACCTCTCGGGCGCCGGTGTCACCCTGTTGGAAGGGCGTATCGAGCCGGTCGCGAACGGTGATCTGCCGGGCCTTGCATCGATGGTGCGCAGCCATGGCCTGAAGCTGGGGTCCCTGCTCCACGGCATCTACGCCGCGGAGTCCGTGGATGTCGCGTTCGCAAGCCGCCAGAACCTGGGGCCCGGTGAGAGCATCATTACCCGGCAGGGCGTCTGGGTGGGTCCGGACTGGGTCAGGGTTCTGGCCGAGGGCCAGCAGCAGACGGGCATCATCGAGCGGGCCCAGCAGATCGAAACGCTGTCCATGCAGGTCGAGGAAGCAGGGAAAAACCTGGGCATGCAGCAGAGTCTGATGAGCCAGTGCCGGCAGAAGGTGGAGCAGCTGGAGACGGATCGGGAATCCCTGCAGGGCCGGATCAATGCCGTTAATCAGCGGCTCGGGGAGCTGAAAGCGGATCACGGCGTGCGCCGTGTGCAGAAAGAAGAAGCCGATGCCCGGCGAGAGCGGGTCGAACGTGAGCGCGCGGAGATCGACGAGCAGGTAGACCAGGAAACGCAGGCCCTGACGGCGACACGCGAGAGCCTCGTGGCGGCCGAGCAGGCGCGCGAGTCAAAGTCGGCAGAACGTCAGCGCTTCGCAGCCACCCGCGAGGACAACGAGCGTCAGCTGGATCAAGCTCGAGAAACGTCCCGTGCCCATCGTGACCGCTACCATGCGCTGAACGGCGAGCTGAGAGGTGTCGAGGCCAAGCTGACTGCAGGTCAAACGGCGCGGGAACGCCTGCTGCGACAACGCCGCGAGCTCGAAGAGCAGTCGCAGACGCTGGCAACCGGCATCCAGAGCAGCGCCCGACCGCTTCCGGAGCTGAAGCAGGAATTGGAGTCGAAGCTGCAGGATCGTCTTGCCGTCGAGCAGCAGCTCACCGAGGCGCGTAAAGGCCTCGAGGCGATAGACGCGCAGATTCGCAGCCTTGAAGAACAGCGATCGGCAGCCGAGGATGCCGTCGGAACTGTTCGCGGGCGTCTCGAAACCGCGAGGGTAGACCGGCAGGGTCTTGCAGTGGAGGAGCGCAACCTCCTGGAGCAGATCGCGGCCACAGGATTCGAGCTGGACGCCGTCAAGGCCGCCCTGCCGGAGGAGGCGACGGAAGATGCCTGGGTGGAATCGCTGGCTTCGGTAGATCGGCGCATTCAACGCCTAGGTCCGATCAACCTGGCGGCCATCGATGAGTTCGAAACGCAATCAGAAAGAAAAACCTATCTGGATCAGCAGAACGAAGACCTGGAAAAGGCGCTGGAAACCCTGCTGCATGCCATCAAGAAGATCGATCGTGAGACGCGCTCGCGTTTCAAAGACACGTTCGAGAAAGTCAATGCTCGTCTGGGCGAGCTCTTTCCAAAAATTTTCGGCGGAGGACACGCTTATCTGGAACTGACCGGGGAGGATCTGCTCGATACCGGGGTCACGCTCATGGCGCGGCCGCCGGGGAAACGAAACGCCAGCATCAATCTGCTGTCTGGCGGCGAGAAAGCGATGACGGCGGTGGCGCTGATTTTTGCCATCTTCCATCTCAATCCGAGTCCGGTATGTCTGCTGGACGAGGTTGATGCGCCTCTCGACGACAGTAACGTTTCTCGTTTCGCGGAGTTGATTAAAGAAATGTCTGCTGATGTGCAGTTCGTGATCATCACCCACAACAAAATAACCATGGAGATGGCCGACCATCTCATGGGGGTGACCATGAACGAACCGGGGGTCTCCCGGATGGTATCGGTGGACGTGGAAGAAGCCGCGGCCATGGCTGCGGTCTAGACGCGGGTTGTACCGAACAAAGCTGTCGGGATAACCCCGTTCCAGAAGAAGTGTGGCCGCTCAGGCGGCTGAGGAGCCGAAAGTGGATATTAAGGATTTCATCCTGATCGGTGGCGGTTTGCTCATCGCGGCCGTTGTTGCTCACGGTTTCTGGATCGCCTGGCGCGCGAGGCGGGATCCGCTGAGGCTGGATATCGTTCCCGATATCGTGCCGCAGAAGCTGGACGACATGGCCGGCTTGCGGTCGGAGCTGCCCAATGGCGGAGGCCGGGTGCTCAGGGGTCGTGGCAAGCAGACGGAGCCTGGCAGTCCGGAGCAACCGGAGCAGGCCAGCCTGGAGCTCGATGAGGACGCTGCGCTGCTGCTCGAGCCGCTGCACAGCGATGATGAGCACGATCTCATCCCCGAGGCGCCCGCGGGGAAATCTGCAAGCCTTGCTGACCCGGATGATGCGGCCCGGACGGAGGCCCGGACGGAGTCCCAGACGGCGCCGCCTCGGACCGTTCCTGCTGCCGGGGACGTGCGCACAGAGCCCAGGATCGACCCGGCTGTAGGTACGACGTCTCCAGGGCGACCCGGCGTGGCGGAAGTGGTAGGAGACGCCGGCCGCGATGGCATCGCCGACGTCATCATGCCCGACCAGCCCATCCTGGCGGACGACCCGAAAGAGCCGCGACGCTGGGCCGGGCGGCGCCAGCCGGAGGCTTCGCCGCCTGCAGACCGACCAAAGGCCGGAACTCGTGTGCTCGACGGCCAGAGGCAGGACCGGGAGAGCCGGGACCGGCAGCAGGCTTCCGGGCGGGAACTCGGCCGGGGCGGGCGCAGTGCGGAACGTGGCCGTTATTCGGCTCGTGAAGCCGCATCAGCTGGAGGCGAACCGGACGTTCAAGAGCTCATCGTGATCAACGTGCTGGCGGCTCGCGGCGAGCGTTTTGAAGGCCCTGCGCTCGTGGAAGCGCTGCGTGCCCGGGGTCTTCGTTACGGAGAGATGAACATCTTCCACCGAGTGGAGCCGTTGACCCGGGCCATCCGTTACAGTGTGGCCAGCGTGTTGGAGCCGGGTACTTTCGACATGGCAGAAATCGAAGACTTCCGCTCTCCGGGCGTCTGCTTCTTCATGCAGCTGCCCGGCCCTGAGGAGCCGCTGGAGACCTTGGAGGATATGCTCGCGGCAGCCAGAGATCTGGCGCTGCAGCTGGGCGGCGAGCTCAAGGATGAGCAGCGCAGCGTCATGACAGGCCAGACCGTGGAGCACTATCGTCAGCGTGTAGCCGATTTCTGCCGCCGGGCGATGTCCATGCGGGCATGAACCGAAGCCCTAAGGAGATGGCCGAGGCTGGAGCGCGGGTCGAGGCGCTCCGGGCGCTCATTCGACACCACAATCATCGTTACTATGTGCTCGATGATCCGGAGATTGCGGATGCCGAGTACGACGCCCTCTACGACGAGCTGGTGTCCCAGGAAGCCGAATACCCGGACCTGATCAGTGACGATTCACCTACGCAGCGTGTCGGTGGCGCGCCGCTTACCCAGTTTTCCAAGGTCACTCACGAGCTGCCGATGCTGTCTCTGGACAAGTGCACCACCCGGCAGGAACTGGACGACTGGCTGACCCGCAGCCTTTCCCGACTGGAGACCGAAGAGACGCTCGAGTTCACCTGTGAGCCGAAAATAGACGGGGTAGCCGTCGCGCTGCGCTACGAAGCGGGACGGTTGGTTCTCGCGGCGACCCGTGGCGATGGAGAAACCGGGGAAGACATCACGGCCAACGTTCGCACGATCGGCGCGGTGCCGTTGCTGCTGGACGCCGACGCTGTGCCCAGGCTGCTCGAGGTTCGAGGGGAGATCTACATGGCGCAGGGGGATTTTCAGGCGTTCAACGTCCT
Organism: uncultured Pseudomonadales bacterium; assembly: GCA_947258825.1. Lineage (GTDB taxonomy): Bacteria > Pseudomonadota > Gammaproteobacteria > Pseudomonadales > Azotimanducaceae > UBA7803. Next base: position 82,987 of record CAMYJX010000008.1, on the reverse strand, counting down.
TGCCCGGGAACGCGGTGAAAAAACGCTGGTCAATCCCCGTAATGGTGCCGCAGGCAGCCTGCGGCAGCTGGATCCGAGAGTAACCGCTTCGAGGCCGCTGACGATGTACTGCTACGGCGTCGGTATCGTGGACGACGCATGGCGGCCGGCTACTCAGATGGAAGTGCTGGAAACGCTGCGCGCGTGGGGGCTGCGCGTCAATCCGGAAACCCGCATGGTGAAGGACATTGCGGGTGCTGAGGCCTACGTCGATTCGCTGCTGACGCGACGGGGTGCGCTGGGTTACGACATCGACGGAGCCGTCATCAAGGTCAACCGGCTGGAACTGCAGCAGCGCCTGGGTACCCTGACGCGTCGCCCGCGTTGGGCCATCGCCTTCAAGTATCCGGCGGAAGAAGCGACGACCCGGGTGCGGGCCGTGGAGTTTCAGGTGGGTCGAACCGGCGCGATCACCCCGGTGGCGCGACTTGATCCTGTGTTTGTCGGGGGTGTCACCGTGAGCAACGCCACCCTGCACAACATGGACGAGGTTTCCCGGCTGGGCCTCCATGTCGGCGACGCCGTCATGATCCGCCGTGCCGGCGACGTGATTCCCCAGGTAATGGCGGTCATCGCTGCCAGACGTCCGGCGGATGCCAGGGCGGTGACGCTGCCGGAAGCCTGTCCCGCCTGCAATAGCCCCATCGTCCGCGTCGAGGAGGAGGCAGTTGCCCGCTGGTCGGCCGGCCCAGCGCAAGGAAGGCCTCAGGCACTTTGCCTCCAGGCTGGCGCTCGATATCGAGGGCCTGGGCGACAAGCTGGTGGAACAGCTGGTGGCGGCAGATCTGGTCAGGCATCCCGCCGACCTGTTCCACCTCACTGCAGCCCAGCTGATCCCGCTGGAGCGAATTGGCCCGAAATCCGCTGAAAAGCTGCTCCGAGCGCTGGAAGACAGCAAAACGACCACCCTGGCGAGATTCATCTACAGCCTGGGCATCCGTGAAGTCGGCGAAGCGACGGCCCGGAATCTTGCGGCCCATTTCGGCGATCTGCTGGCATTGATGTCGGCGTCGATTGAGGATCTGGAAGCGGTGGCAGACGTGGGTCCGATTGTTGCCCGTCACGTGCACGGTTACTTTGAAGACCCGGAAAGCCGCCAGGTGGTCGATGATCTTCTGGAGGCGGGCGTGCGCTGGCCCAAGGAGACCGGGGATGCTGACGCGACGCCCCTCGAGGGCCAGACCTGGGTGCTCACGGGCACGCTTGATGCGTTGACCCGGGACCAGGCCAAGGAGCGTCTGCAACGGCTGGGGGCAAATGTGGCAGGCTCGGTCTCGAAAAACACCCACCAGGTGGTAGCCGGGCCTGGCGCGGGCAGCAAACTCACGCGTGCGGAATCGCTCGGCATTCCGACAATGGACGAGGCGGCGCTTCTGGCGCTGTTTAAAGAATATGATGTGGACTAGGTTTTCGCTGCTGGTGGTGCTCGCTCTCAGCGCATGCACCAGCGCGCCGCCGAGGCAGCCCGACGACATCTGTCGCATATTCGATGAGAAGCGCTCCTGGTATCGAGCTGCCTTGGAGACCGAGCGCGAGTGGGGCTTGCCGATTCCGGTGGGCATGGCTTTCGTGCATCGCGAGTCCAGCTACGTTGCGGATGCGAAGCCTCCCAGAGGCCGACTGCTTTGGGTCATCCCCTGGCGGCGTCCGTCCAGCGCCTATGGCTATGCCCAGGCCACCGATGAAGCCTGGTCGGACTATCGTAAAGCCACCAGCCGCTGGATGGTGGATCGGGACGACTTTGACGACGCCTTGGATTTCATCGGTTGGTACAACGACCGCAGCGCCCGCAAGCTGCGCCTGTCCAAGCAGGATGCCTACCACCTGTATCTGGCCTACTATTCGGGTATCTCGGGCTACGCATCGGGCCGTTGGCGCAGCGACGCAAGGGTGAAAGGATACGCCAGCAAGGTAGCGCGACGCGCCCAGCGCTACAGCGCTCAATTCAGCACCTGCAAGAAGCGGTTGTCCAGGGGCTTCTGGGGCTGGTTCAGCTGACGTCGTCCCATCGGTCGAGCTGCTTTGTCCGCGCCCCGGATCAGACATCTGCGCTGGTGCGGCTCATCCGGCCGGGCTAAGCTGCGACGGTGATCGTCCGCGCTCCTCAGCCCCACCCTTACCGCCTCTGCATCCGGCCGTGCTCACTGACGCGCTGAAAGCCGAGATTCAGGAAGCTTATCGGGCCTGGCTGCAGGCGCGGGGTTTTCGGGCGCGCCGGGGCCAGCGGGAGATGGTCGCGCAGGTGGCGAGAACCCTGACGGGAGATGCGCCCAGAATTCTCGCCGTGGAAGCGGGAACCGGCACCGGCAAGACGGCCGGCTATACCCTTCCGGCCATTCCCATTGCCCGGGCACTGGGAAAGTCGGTGATCGTCAGCTCGGCCACCGTCGCGTTGCAGGAGCAGGTGGTGCTGCGGGACCTGCCCGACCTGCAGCGCAACGCGGGCATTCGCTTCACCTTCGCGCTGGCCAAGGGACGCGGTCGCTACGTCTGTCTGAAGCGTCTGGATGATCGGCTGCGCTATGACGACCAGCAGGAGATCCCGCTTTTCGATGCCCTCACTGAGGATGGCACGGCCCTCTATCAGTCCATGCTGAAAGCCTTTGCGGATCGCAGCTGGGACGGCGAGCTGGACAGCTGGGCCGGTGGCGTGGACGAGCAGATGTGGCGCCAGGTGACCACGGATCATCGCGGCTGCGCCAACAACAAGTGTGGCTTCTCGCCGATCTGGCTCTCGGGGGTGGGGCGGTGCTGCCGGAGCCGGAAGAATCCATCTACGTGCTGGACGAGGCACATCATCTTCCCGATAAAACCCAGCAGCACTTTGCCGCCCGGGCCCGGCTGCTTGCGACGTGCAGTTGGCTCGAGAACGTTGCTGCCGTGCTGGGCAGCATGACCCAGCGCTTTGCCAGGCCGGATGACCTGGTGCATCTTGCCACCCGCGTCGCCGATAGGGGCGCTCAGGCCCAGGAAGGCCTGCGCCTGCTGCACGGCGCCGTGGACCTGCTGCCGTTTGCCGAGCGTGACGAGACGCTGCAGACATACCGGTTTCGCCTCGGTGAAGTTCCCGGGGATCTTCAGGCGCTGGCTGAAAACGCCGCCGGGCCCATGGGTGAGGTGCATGCCGATCTGATCAAGGCCCATGAGATGCTGCAGGATGTGCTGGCCGGGGAAATTCAGTGGCAGAACAGTTTCGAAGCCGAAGACTGGTTGCCGGTGCTTGGCCAGCAGCAGACTCGGTCCGCCGGGGTTCTGGCAATGCTGCGACAGTTTGCAGGGCTGGAGGGGCATGCGGGGGTGTATGCCCGCTGGGCCAATCGGTCCGAGCAGGACGTAGAGCTGGTGAGCGCGCCCATAGAGCCCGGCCACCTGCTGCGGGAACATCTCTGGGACCGCTGTTTCGCCGCCGTCTGCACGTCGGCAACCCTGACGGCGCTTGGGCGTTTCGACCGTTTCTTTGAACGAACCGGGCTGCAGGGGGTCTCCGGTCTGCGCATTCCGAGCCCGTTCGATTACCCCCACATTGCAACGTTCCGGGTTCCCGACATGGCGTCGGATCCCAGCGATTTTCAGGCCCACAGCCAGGAAGTGGCCGAGCTGCTGCCGATGATGCTGACGCCCGAGCCCAGCGGCCTGGTGCTCTTTACCTCCTGGCGGCAGCTGCACGAGGTGCTCAGGCAGCTGCCGGATGAATTTGCCGGCAAGCTGCAGGTACAGGGGGAGGGCTCCAAGCAGGCCCTGCTGGAGACCCATCGTGCCGCAGTGGATGCGGGAGAAGCCAGCTATCTGGTCGGGCTGGCCAGCTTTGCCGAGGGCGTTGATCTGCCCGACGACTATTGCCGGCACGTGGTTATCGTCAAGCTGCCGTTTGCCGTGCCCGACGACCCGGTGGACCAGGCCATGGCGGAATGGGCGGAGTCCCAGGGCCGTAACCCCTTCTACGAGATCTCGGTGCCGGACGCCGCGCTGCGTCTGGTTCAGGCCTGCGGCCGACTCATACGTCACGAGGCCGACCACGGTCGCATCACGCTACTGGACCGGCGCATCCTGACCAAGCGCTACGGCCGCGCCCTGCTCGAATCGCTGCCGCCCTATCGGATGCAGCTCGGGGTTCCGAAATCAGACCTGAATTCCGCTGGGCCGAATCCCACCGATGGTGCTCCGGGTGCCGAGGTTGAGATCGCCAGCAAGGGCCGCGCGCAAGCCTAGCTCAGCCTGCGTTCTTAAAGCCCGCCACATCGATAAGCTCTGTGCCGCCCTGTGGCGCGTCCTCAAATCTGCCCCGATTGAAAACGATCAGGCGCTCCTGGTCGAAGCGGTTCACCAGCTGGCGAAGATAGGCGAGCACGTCGTCCTTGCTGAGGATCGACGCGGCCGCCGCGATGCGTTGCCGGGTATCGAAAGTGGTTACGCCCAGCTGCAGGTTGGTCCAGTAACGGCGGCTTCTCTGCCCCAGATTGCGATCCTTTTCTGTCAGCCGGCCGATCAGCCCGCTTTGAAAACGCTGGAACTCGCTTTCCTCCATTTGCGCGACGGTGGTCAGCTCTGCGCTCAGAAACTCCCGGGTCAGGGCTTCGAGCCTGGCTGGCGAAGCGACGGGAGACTGCACGATAAACGCCAGCCCGCCACGATCTCTTATGGTCTGCGCTCTGACGGACACCACGTAGCCCAGCTGCTGCTCCGTGCGCAGGCTGGTGAAGTAGGACTGCTTGATCATCTGACCCGCCAGAGCGCTGATCGCGCGCGAGTTGATATCGCTGTCCGGATCCTGCAGGTAGAGCACCATGGAGGCGTCCTGGTGGTCGATGGTTATCTGATGGCGCCACGCGGAGCTGATGGCTTTCACGCTGGGCGCCACCCGCTGGAAATCTCTCAGCGGCAGCTCTGACTTCAGCACTTCGACGAGATCGCGGCCCCCGAGGTCGGCGACGTTGCCGATGTACAGCCCCTGCACGTTGAAGTCGGACATGCGGGCCGCGCGCCAGCGCTCCAGGTCTTCTACGCTGCGGTTTTCCAGCGCCGCGATGAGAGCTTCCGGTGGCCAGCGGCTGGACAGCAGCAGGTAGCTCAAGGCGCCGTAAGTCTGGGTGTAGGGCCGTTCGTCCCGATAGTTACCCCATTCCCTGAGCAGTTCCGTCTTGAACGCTGAAAAACGCTCGGGGTCGATTTCCAGACGGGTCAGCCCGCCAAGGACCGTGCGCAGAAGCACCAGCTGCTTGTCGCTGTAACCGGAAACCGAGAGCTCGAATCCCAGCCCGTTGACGTCGATCCCGTAGCCGAGCCCGGCCAGATAAGCGGGATAAACCTCTGCCGACAGCGCATCCGTGACCAGGCTCCGGTACATGGAAGCCATGGCCAGATCCTCTGCGGACTGAATGCCGCCTTCCATACCCAGCGACAGGAAGAGATTGGCTCTGGGCGTGCCGAAGCTGGTATCGCGGTCTTCCCAGAGCGCTATGCCGGGGCCTTCGTAACGCAGTTCGGGAAGCTTGTCGTCATTTTCCAGCACCTGGAGATCTGCCGGCAGGTATAGGTTCGGCGCCGGCAGGCTCAGCTCGCCGCCAGCGGTAACGGTGGCCGAAGCGCTCTGGAGCGCCCCTGCGCGCATCCCAGTAGGCACCCCCACCGCAGTCAGGCTGGAGGGGGGGCCAGAGACCAGTTTGTACGGTACCTTGAACCAGGGCTCGACGCTGTCCACGGGAACGTCGGGGCCGCCGATCTCCACGATCACGTTGTCGACGGTCAGCCGCGCCAGGAAGTCTTCAATCAGCGAAGCGTCGAACTCGCTCATCAGGTAGGGGGCGACCAGCACGTCATCCGGTGGATAGTGCATAAGGGCGGGTGCGGTCCGGTAAACGAAACCGGTGGACGAAGACTGTTCCTGGAAGCGGAAGCCCAGCTCGGCTACTCGCGCCTGCTCGGCGTATCGCCAGGGCTCGGGCGGCGACTTTTTCAGCAGCTCGATATAACGGAACGTCAGGCGGTTGATGCGTTCCAGGTTGGCATAGCCGGATTCGGTGAGATCGATGCTCAGCACGATCAGACCGTTGCGTTCATCGACGTTGGCCACGCCGGCGGCCAGCGATTCGATCCATCCTGCTCGCTTCAGCCGCTGGTAGAGGCTGCCTTCTCCTTCGTGACCCAGCAGGTTGCTGATGTACTGGTCGGGCTTCTTCTGGTAGTAGCCGTAAGTGGCGGGAACCGGAAAGTTGTAGGTGATCTTGTAGCCGTCCTTGATGGTCTGGTAGTAGAGCTGCACCGGCAGTGAGCCTTCCACATACAGCGGCTCATCTCTGGATACGGGCCCCAGATTGCGATTCTCGATCTGGCTGAACATGGGTCCGATCCAGGCTTCCATCTCGTCCAGCGGTTGGTTGCTGAGCGCCACCAGCGCCATCTGATCAGCGGAATATTCCTGCTCGAAAAATGTCGTCAGCGCCTCCTGAACACCGTCATCCAGAGTTTCCAGGTTGCCGATGCTGAAGCGGGAGTCAGGGTGGTCGGGGTTAATCGCCACGGTGTTGACGGCCATGCTGCGCCAGTTATCGCTGCGCAGCTGCATCTGGTATTCGGAGTTGACCGCGTTCTTTTCGCGATCGACGTAGTCGGCATCCAGCAACGGGCTGATGAAGAACTGCGAGAAGCGGTCCATGGCAGCGGGAAACTGCTCCGGCTGAATGTCGAAAAAGTAGTTCGTGTGATCGCCCGCCGTATACGCGTTGGATGCACCACCGTTTTGCGCGATGAAATGTTGATAGGCATCCACCTCAGGATACTTCTCGGTGCCGATGAAAAGCATGTGCTCGAGAAAATGTGCTAACCCCGGGAAAGCATCCGGCTCGTCGAAGCTGCCCCGGAATACCACCAGAGAGGCCGCCGCTTTGTCGGTTTCGGTGTCCGAGACGAGCAGCACCCTCAGGTCGTTGTCCAGGGTCAGAAAGCGGTACTCGCGATCGTCGTTGGGACTCTGCTCGATGACGACCGGTTGGTCGCCGCGTTGGTCGCCGCGCTCGGCACGGCTGCCCGGGTCTGAAGCCGGGCTGCCGGCACAGGCTGCCAGCAGGGACAGCACGACGACGCCCATCACCACGGATGCAAAATTTTTCAAACGGTATTTCCTCATGCCCATAGATACTGCTGCTCGCACGGTCTCAGATTATACGGCTAATCGGGTTGGCATCATCAGCGCTCCGCGGCTGTGCGGCCAGGTCTCAGCCAGCGACCCAGGTAGTAGTCCAGGCTGAGATAACGCCCCCCGCCGATGATCAGCAGCGCGATCAGCATCGTAAAATACGTAGCGGCGAACTCGATGCCGCTGTTGAGCTTGACCAGGCTGCCGCTGCCGTTCAGGTAGCCGTAGTTGCCGTGCTCCCGGAGAATGTCCCTGGCTCTGCTCAGACGCTTCGAAGCTTCGATGGTGCGCTGGTTGACGTTGTAGCATTTGATGTAGCGCTGGAAGACGTTAGAGGCGGCATGGGCTTCGGACGAGGGCACGCATACGGCCGGTGGGTTCGACGGCGCGATCGCCGGCCAGCCATTGTCCAGGTGCACCGCATAGGCGGCAACAAACATCGTCACTGCAAGCGGGATGGCAATCAGGCGCGTGGCGAGGCCAAGCAGCAGCGCGATGCCGCCGAGGAATTCCGTCCACGCAGCGAAAAACCAGGAAATGTCCGCCGGCAGGACGTTGAACGGAAACGGGAAGGCGTCCATCTGGTGGTGGAACCAGTTGTCCCCCGTTATCTTCTCCCACCCTGCGGCAATGAGAACCGGCGCCAGGATCAGGCGCAGCATCACCGAGGCCGCGCCGTCGAAGTGTTTCACGAGCTGCACGCCACGGTCGTACCAGATGCTCGCGGACCTGATGGATGTCATGATGTGCGCTCCTCCTTAGCCCAGAGGTTAGACCCGGTGACTGATGAAGGTTCCCGCGCCCCGGCCTCGAGCATCGATCCAGGTGCTGCCCGTTGCCAGAGCGTGGAAGCGTGAATCGCGCCGAGGTATTCGAGCGCCTTGCGCTCGACCGCGAGGACCCGGCGCTGCAGAGGCTGCTCGATCAGCTCGACGCGCAGGCGCCGGCGGACTGGCGCGTGCTGGCTGCCGGCCTGGCCTTGCGGTTTGCAGGCGGATCGCTCCGGGGCGCGAGTAAGCATTCCGAAGGCGGGACTGTGCTGCCCCGGGTGATCGGCATCAGCGGCGGTCAGGGTGCCGGCAAAAGCACCCTCGCGGCGCTGCTGGTAGATGCGCTGCAGCGGCTGGGCGTTAGAGCGGCGACCGGTTCCATTGACGACTTCTACCTGACCCTCGACGAGCGCCGTGAGCTGGCAAGAACCGTGCACCCCCTGCTGGTCACCCGGGGGGTGCCCGGCACGCACGATGTCGGCCTTTGCCGACGGACCCTGCGCGCGTTGCAGGGCAGCGGGTGGGTGGCTCTGCCCCGCTTTGATAAAGGGCGGGACGATCGTTGCCCGCGGGATGCATGGCCCAGGGTACGGGCGCCCCTGGACTGCTTTGTGCTCGAGGGCTGGTGCCTGGGTGCGCCGCCGCAACCGGAGGCGCATCTGGCGAGCCCACTCAACGCGCTGGAGTCCTTCGAAGACCCTGGCGGCCGCTGGCGCGGTTTCGTCAACCAGGCTCTGATGGGCGAGTATGCGCAGCTGTGGGCGCAGGTCGCGTTCTGGCTCTACATCCGGGTGCCGGACATGGCGGCGGTAACCCGTTGGCGAACGCAGCAGGAGCAGAGCCTGCCCGCAGAGCGTCGTATGACGACGGAACAGTTGGATCGGTTTGTCGCCCATTACGAGCGGATCACCCGCTGGATGTTCGAGACCATGCCGGAGCGTTCCGACATCGTGGTGGTGCTTGGTGCGGACCACGGGCTGGTCAGCACGCAGGTCAGGCATACCGGCTGATCCCAGGAAAACCCGTGCTGGTGGGGCAAAGTGCTACCCGTTGGAAAAGCAAGTTAGTAAAAATACTTGCCATATTTAGATCCGTCGGTTAAAAACATAGACGTGTGTTGCTGGCTGAGAACGTCACGTCAGGTCCATGGCCGATCCGTGACGCCTGACTCGGGGCCTGATAAATTTTTGTTTTTGACATTCGGTGAGCAAAGCGTTGGTGAGAGGTGTTGATTGACCGCGCCCAGTTGGAAACGCTGGTGCGCGCCGGCGGGTTTGAGCCTGCTGTTCGCAGCTGGTGCAGCGGTCGCCGAATCAGCAGCAGTAAGTGCCAGCAACTACCGGGTTGAAGACTCGGTCGAAGGCTCGATCGAGGAATTAGTCGTCTACGGCCGGTCCCTGCAGCTGATCGGTATTGCCGACACCGCGTCCGAAGGCATTGTGGGTTACGACGATATCCGTCTGCCGCCCCTGCTGCGGGTGGGCGAGCTGGTCGAAGCGGTGCCCGGGATGGTGGCAACGCAGCACTCGGGGACGGGAAAAGCGAACCAGTACTTCCTCCGGGGTTTCAACCTGGACCACGGCACCGACTTTTTCGCCCGCGCCGGTGGCGTACCGGTAAACATGCGCACGCACGGCCACGGCCAGGGCTACCTGGATCTGAACTTCATCATTCCCGAGATGGTGGAGACCACCGCTTACCGCAAGGGTCCCTATCATGCCAGCGTCGGTGACTTTTCTTCCGCCGGCAGCGTGGATTTTTCGTTCTACGAGCGTCTGCAGGAGTCGCTGCTGCAGGGCACGATCGGCAAGGATGATTATGCCCGCGGCTTGGTAGCGGGAAGCGTGGATGTTGGCGGATCGGGCAACGGCGTGCTGACCGGCGCGCTCGACGCTGCCTTTTACGACGGTCCCTGGGATATTGATGAGGATCTTCAGCAGTACAAGCTGTTCTTGAGCTACGGGTTTGATGTTGCTGGCGGCAGGGCACGCCTGTCGCTGCAGGGTTACGACGGTGAATGGAACGCCACCGATCAGATCCCGCGGCGGGCGGTGCGGTCCGGTCTCATCGACGAGCTCGGGTTCATCGACCCGGATCTTGGCGGCCGTACGCAGCGGTACGCGGTGACTGGCGAGCTGGATTTTACGCGGTGGAAGTTGGGCGGCTACTTCGTCGACTACGACTTCACCTTGTATTCCAACTTTACCTACCTTCTCGACGATCCGGTCGACGGCGACGAGTTCGAGCAGCGTGACGATCGTTCGCAGTGGGGTTTGTGGGCGAGCGGCGGTGTGGACTCGAAGCTCTGGGACAGGCCGGTACGCGTCAACTGGGGCAGCGATCTGCACTACGATGACATCGACCAGGTCGGTCTTTACGACACGGTGGCGCGAGCGCGCATCGCGACGACCCGTCGGGACAGCGTCGAGCAGCTGTCGGTCAGCGGCTACGGCGAGGCCGAGGTCTTCCTCTCGCAGCGTTTGAGAGCCACCCTCGGCGCGCGGGCTGATTACTACCATTGGGACGTCTCGGCGTTCCGCGAGCTCAACGGCGGTTCCGGCGACGACAGCCTGATCAGCCCCAAGCTTAACCTCGCCTACCGGTTCGGGCCGCAGCTGGAGGGCTATGCCAGCTGGGGGCGCGGCTTTCATTCCAACGACGTCCGCGGTGCCACCATTGCCGTGGATCCCGCCAGCGGCGACCCGGCGAGTCCTGTCGACGTTCTGGTAAAGTCAAATGGGGCTGAGCTGGGCCTGCGCTTCGAGCAGGGGCGCCGCTTCAATGCAACCCTCGTAGGTTTCTGGCTGGAACTCGATTCCGAGCTGGTCTTCGTTGGCGATGCCGGGGCCACCGAACCCAATGACGGCAGCAGGCGCCTCGGGATCGAGGCCGCTTCTTTCTGGAGGCCGGCCGATTGGCTGGCCATCAACGCCTCCTACTCGTATACGGATGCGGAGTTCAAGACCGCGCAGGATGGCGGCAGAAAGATCCCGGGTGCTGTCAAAAGCTCCTTCGTGGTCGGCGCGAACGCCAACTGGACGAACGGCTGGAGCCTCAGCGCGAGAGTGCGCTACCTGGGCGAGGCACCGCTGATCGAAGACAACTCCGTCAGGTCGGATAATTCCTGGCTGCTGAACGCAGGCTCCGGCTACCGCCGGGGTGCCATGGAGTTCCGGCTCGACGTATTCAACGTCCTGGATTCAGACGACGACGACATCGCTTATTACTATGCTTCCCGGCTGCCCGGCGAGCCGGCTGAGGGCGTGGAAGACATTCACTTTCATCCGCTGGAGCCGAGAACCGTTCGCGCGACGATTACCTATCACTGGCAGAGCTGAACGAGAGAGTCGTCGGCTGGGGTGAAAATACCGGCAAGGCGCGCTGTCGCGGGAACCGGCGCCGGATCAGACGGCTCGATAGTCACGCATCAACGGCTTCCCCAGCCTGGCTCCAGCTCCCCATTCAGAGACCATTCAGGCTGTGGCCCCCAGAATGACCTGCATTGTCGGTATGCCTGTGACGCCGGTCGAAAGAAAATGCGATTTTGGGAGTACAATGCACGGGTTTTTTGCGGAGAGATCAGCAGTATGAACGCCCGTGCGTGCATCAGCTCGCTCGCCGGATGTCTCCTGGCACTGGCGCTCGTGCTTTCCCAATCGCCCGCTTACGGCGCTGCTCCGTTCTGGGCTGCCGCTGATCCCAAACTACGCCCCAACAACCTGGTGAAACCCCCGGGCGTTTCTCTCGAGCAGGCAACCAACATCGTCCGTCGGCAGACGGGAGGACGCGTGCTTTCCGCGGCGCCGGCGGGTCGGAACGGCAAGCGGGGTTACGAGGTTCGGGTGCTGGTGGATGGAAAACGAGTCAACAAAGTGTTCGTGGACGAGCAGGGCAACATGCGCTCCGGAGATCGATGACATGCGCGTACTCGTGGTGGAAGACGAAGTTCAGCTGCAAGAGCAGCTGCGCAACAAGCTCAAAGATTCGGGCTACGTGGTGGATGCTGCCCAGGACGGCGAGGAAGGCCTGTACTACGGTCGCGAGTACGAGTACGACGCGGCCGTGGTCGATCTCGGCCTGCCCAAGCTTGGAGGCATAGAGCTGATCAACCAGCTTCGGGTGGAGGACCGGCGGTTCCCGATTCTGATTCTCACGGCGCGTGGCAACTGGCAGGACAAGGTGGAGGGCCTGGAGGCAGGGGCTGACGACTACCTCACCAAACCTTTTCAGATGGAGGAGCTGCTGGCGCGGCTCAACGCCCTGCTGCGAAGAGCGGCGGGATACGCGTCGCCGCTGATATCGGAAGGTCCTCTGAGCCTCGATACCGCGAAGAAAGAAGTGCGCGTGCACGAGTCCCTGGTGGAGCTCACCGCTTACGAGTACAAAGTGCTCGAGTACCTGATGCTCAATCCCAGCCGGGTGGTGTCGAAAACCGAGCTCACGGATCACCTCTACGAGCAGGATTTCGAGCGGGACAGCAACGTCATCGAAGTGTTCGTCGGTCGGCTGCGCAAGAAGCTGGTGCCGTTGAATCCCATCCGCACCGTGCGCGGGCAGGGATATCGTTTCAATTCGGACACGGCTGCTTGAAATCAGGCATCCAGACCCGGCTGCTGCTCATTACTACGCTGGTTCTCGGGTCTTGTCTCACGCTCACCGGGCTGGTTCTCGATCGTTCTTTCAGGCTCAGCGTGCTGTCTGGCGCGGAGGAACAGCTACGTCTGGTGATTTACTCGCTCATGGGTGCCGTGCAGAGCGACGTTGTCGGTTTCACGCTGCCTGATCAGATGCCTGAACCCCGGCTGGGGCAGCCTGAAAGCGGCCTTTACGCCTGGGTCACCGATGCCGAAGGCAATACCCGATGGCGTTCGCCGTCCGCTGTGACCGGCGGGGTGAGCTTCCCTGAGGAGGGTCCCCGGCTGCACCCGGGTGAATTCCGCTTTGGCGCCGAAGGCGCCGACGGTAACGGCCTGATCTTCCTCAGCTACGCGGTGATCTGGGAAGATCCCGACGAGTCCCTGCTCACGTTTCGCGTCGGTGCTGATCGGGCGCCGTTCCACGCGGCGATCCAGAGCTTCAGACGCAACCTTTCCATCGGCCTTTTCGCGGTGACCCTGCTGTTCGTGCTTGCCCAGTATCTGGCGGTGCGATGGGGCCTGCGGCCGCTGCGGACCATGGCGCAGGAGGTGCGGGAGATGGAAGAGGGCCACCGGGAGCATCTGAGCGAAGCCTATCCCCTGGAGCTGACGGGGCTGGCGGAAAATCTCGACCGGTTCGTCGCCCATGAGCAGCGCAGCCGCAGCCGCTATCGCAAGGCGATGGACGACCTGGCCCACAGCCTGAAAACTCCCCTGGCAGTGATCCGCAACGCGCTCGAGCGGGTACCCTCGGAACCGCGTGATCTGCTTGCCGAACAGCTGGACCGGATGCAGACCACGGTTACCCATCAGCTGTCCCGAGCGTCGGTTGCCGGACCTCTGATCGTCAGCCGTCACATAGAGCTGCGCGGGTTGATCGAGCGCCTGTTGCGGGCGCTGGAAATCGCCTACCGGGATCGTGGAATTCGGGTGGAGCTGGACGTTCCCGCGTATCTCACCGTGCGGGCGGATGAGAGAGATCTCATGGAGATCCTTGGCAACCTGCTGGAAAACGCGTTCAAGTACTCCCGGTCGAGCATCCGTATCAGCGGCAACCGCGACGGGGTCGTGCGCATCGTCGTGGAAGATGATGGTTCCGGCATTGCGCCGGAGGTACGGGATGCGGTGTTAAATCGAGGCACGCGTGCCGACGAGGCGGAGTCGGGTCAGGGTATCGGGCTGGCCGTGGTCGCGGAGCTGGTAGAGCTCTACAAGGGGCGTCTGCGCATCGGTGACAGCGCGCTGGGTGGGGCCAGCCTCAGCCTTGAGCTGCCCTGATAAACAGCCTTGAGCTGCCCTGATAAACAGCCTTGAGCTGCCCTGATCAATCCCGTCGAGCTCAACCGCTGGCCTTCAGTCCCAACCCTTCGCCAGCGCGGCAAAAAATCGATCCCGAAGCGGCGCGGCGGCCTCGGATTTTGCCCCCATCTCGTTCCAGCGCCGGGCCAGGGTCAACGGGTCCGGTGTTTCAGCAGATCCGGAGAAGCCGGCGTTCAAACGTTCGACCTGCAGCTGCAGCCGCAGCGGCTCGTCGTCTGCAGGCGATTCCAGGCCCGCCGCCAGCTCCGCGTGCACGGTCATGGCGCGCAGCTGCTCGACGTCTGCTGCGGTACCGCCATCCGCTGCCACGGCAGCCGCATCGGCCAGTCGCAGCTGATTCAGGATCTGGCTTTGTTCGGCCTCTGTTCGCTTTGCCAGGAGCCGGCGATAGCTTTCGCTCAGCTCGTCGTGACGGCGCAGCAGTGAGCGCTTCTCCCCGGCGGGCAGATCTGTCAGCTCGGCTTTCAGCTTCATGAATTGCCTCAGCACGGACGCTTCCGCCGAGTCGACGGTTGTCCCTGCCAGGGTCGCTGCAAACCCGTCCAGCGCCTGCTCGTTTCGGGATCTCCTGGCTTCGTTTTCGGTCTGCAGCGCCTTTCTGCTGGCGTCCAGCTCTGCGAATACGTGATCACAGGCGGCGCGGAAACGCTGCCACAGCTCCTGATCCGGTTTGCGGGGCGTGATGCCGACGTCCTTCCAGCGCCGCTGCAGGTCTTTCACCGCGGCGATGCGCTCTTTGGCTGAAGCGTCGTTGCCGGAAAGGGCTTCGGCTTCCGCCACGATCTCGCCCTTAGCTGCCAGGTTGCCCTCCCATGCGGTTTTTACCTTCTGGTGCAACTGCTCCTGCAGCGCCTCGAACCGCTCATCGAGTGCGGCGCCCGGCTTCCGATCGACCGGGTGGAAGCGCCGCCACTCGTCGCGCGCAGCCCGCATGATGCGCTCGGCCGCTTTCATATCAGCCAGCCGCCAGTCGGTCGCCTCCAGGTAGGTCTGGAGCTGGTCGCAGATGCGCTGTCGCTCCGACAGGTTGCGCTGGCGCTGCTCTGCCTGCTCGGCGAAGAACACCCGGCAGGGTTCGAAGGCCTTTTCCGCGTGCTCGTTGAACGCGTCCGCCAGCGCTCGATCTGCCGCCTGGGTGACCGGGCCCAGCGCCTGCCATTCGCCGCGCAGCTTCTTGATACGATCGGCCTGGCGCCTTGGGGCAAGGGGACTTTCGGCCAGCGTCTGCATCGCCTCACAAAGCGCCTGGCGTTTCGGCGTCGTTGCGAACGTCTGCCAGTCCTTGAGCTCTGCCAGTCGGGACGCACTGCGCCCCAGGCGCTTCTGCAGCTCGGCGATGTCCGGCGCGGGCACGATTTCACAAAGCGATCTGGCCTCGCTCAACAGCTTCTGCGTCTCGCTGAGACCGCCGTCTTCGACGGCCGCTTCCAGCTGCTCCACTTTCTGCCTGATTTGCGCCACCTGTCCCCTCAGAAGGTCATCTGCGCGAGCACGCGCCTGCTTCAGCGCGCTGAGAATTTCCTGCAGCCGCGCGTAGCGTGGCGTGGGGTCCGCCCATTCCGGCCAGTTGATCGCTTTGCGCAACGCTGCCAGATCTTTTGCCAGCCTGTGGTTTTCTGCCGCTCGGGCCCACAGCGCGCGCTGACTTTCCAGGCCTTCGGGCAGAGTTCCGGGCAAGTCCAGATCGGCCGCATCGGGTAGGACCGCGGCGTTCAGACGCTCGTAGGCGCTGAGCAACTGCTCGACGCGCCGGGAAACGGATTTGAACACCGCCAGCTGTTCCGTCGCGGGGGTCTTTTCCTCTGCGAGGGTCAGCCAGTCCCGGGTCAGCTGGCTGCACGCGTCTCTCAGCGCGTCCAGATTCCCGGTATCCGCCAGGTTCTCTTCCAGCCCGGTAAAGGCAGCCGTCAGCTCGGCAAAGGGGTCTGTGACCTCAGCGGCCGCTGCTGCAGGCGCTTCCACGCCGACGCCTGCCGAGTCGTCCACCGAGCTGTCCACCGAGTCTTCCACCGAGTCTGCCCCTGAGGTTTCCTCGATGGGCGCCGGCGTGGCCGCGCGCAGGTCGTCGATGCTTGGCAGCTGCGCGCCCCGGGAAGACAGCGAGACGCGCAGCTGGTCGTAGCGGTCTGCATGCTCGATGAATGACTGGTACAGGGCGCGTCGCCGGCTTTGCTCGGTGCTTGCCGACGCGCCTGCGACGCTCCGTTCCAGCGCCAGGGCGAGTTCCTCGACGCGGCGGTGGGCGGCTTCTGCTTCCTGGCGCTGCTGTTTCAGCGCCGCCAGCGCCTCCCGGGCGTGTCGATTCAGCTTCTTGTCATGATTTCGGGAGCGTTTTTCAAGGCTGGCAAGCCCGTTCGCGGCTTGCAGCAGCGGGTGCGCCAGCAGCGTCTGCCTGAGCGGATCAGCAGCCTCCAGGGCCAGAGCCACCAGCTGATCGACGTCCTTCAATTCGGCGGCCAGCTTCCCCGCGTCCTCAGGAGGCAGCAGCCGGAGACGGGCTTCTGTTACCCGGGGATGCTCGCCGGGTTTCACGGCGGGGATGAGGTGGATAATGCGCCGCGCCGCGGCTTCGCCCAGACCCGGATCGTCCAGCACCGATTCCAGGCGCTCGACGCTGCTGACGCGTTCGAGGCAGGCGCTGCGTACGGCGCCGTCCGGGTCCGAGGTGAGCCGATCTTCCAGCCAGCCGGCTCTTTCCACCGCTTCCGCATCGGACAGCCCGAGCACCGCCTGCCGCCGCTTCTGCGGGTCAGCGTCCTCCAGTGGGTCTCCGCCTCGGAACAGGCGACGTAGCATGTCGGTGCAGCCTCAGAGGGTGCTGTGGGACCCGTCGCACAGGGGCACGCCCTTCGTGTGCTTGCATCCGCAGAAGTACAGCGTGCGATCTTCCTCCGCCGTGTAGGGCATGGGGGTAAAGTCCGTTCCCTGATGGGATCCATCGCAGAATGGCTGCTTCGCGCTCTTTCCGCACGCGCACCAGAAAAGCTTCTCGCCAGCTTTAACCTCCACCGGGTAGGGCGCTTTCTGGGGGATGTCCGGTTCGCTCATCGTTTTCTCTCCACTTTGTTCGCTTGCTTCGGATTGCTGGAAACTGCGACGGTCGTTCAGGAAAACTCCCGCTGCTCCCACCAGGGGAAGAATTCAGGCATGTCTGTCGAGACCTTGCCCGGGAACCTGGCGTCGCGTTTCTCCAGAAAGGCCTCTACGCCTTCCCGGGAATCGGCCGATTTGCCGGTGTAGTAGATGCCTCGGGAGTCCAGCTTGTGGGCCTCCATTGGATGATCGGCGCCCAGCATGCGCCACATCATCTGTCGGATCAGGGATACCGAGATGGCGGACGTGTTCTGGGCGATTTCCCCGGCGATGCGGCGCGCTTCCGGCAGCAGGTCCGCCTTGTCGTGGACGCTGCGCAGCAGCCCGCCGTCCAGCGCCTCCTGGGCGGGGAACACGCGCCCGCTGTAGCACCATTCCAGGGCCTGATTGATGCCGACGATTCTAGGCAGGAAGTAGCTCGAGCAGGCTTCGGGCACGATGCCGCGCCTGGCGAAAACGAAGCCGAACTTGGCTCCGTCTGCGGCGATGCGGATGTCCATGGGCAGGGTCATGGTCACGCCAACGCCCACCGCGGGGCCGTTGATAGCGGCGATGATGGGTTTCTTCAGCTCGAAAATGCGCAGCGTGAGAACGCCGCCGCCATCCCGCTGCAGGCCGCTTTCGCGATCCTCCCGGCCATCGGCGTTGAACGTGTTGCCGCCGGAAGACAGATCGGCGCCCGCGCAGAAACCCCGGCCGGCCCCGGTGACGATGATGGCCCTGACGTCGTCGTCGGCGTCCGCCCGGTCGAAGGCGTCCAGCATCTCGGATTGCATTTCCCGGTTGTAGGCGTTGAGTATCTCTGGTCGATTCAGTGTCAGGGTGAGAATGCCGTCTTCGACGTCGTAGAGGATGGTGTTGTAACTCATGGTGCGGTTTCCGTTGCAGGGGATCTGGCTGTTCAGGCCAGCTATGGTGCACAGATCGGGGCGGATTTTCTACGCTGCTCACTCCCTGAATATGGACTTCGGAGCCAGGCGCGTTTGCAGTGCTTTGCGCGGCCCGGTCCGGGGAGCCGCATTTCGCAGACCTCGCGTCGGGCCTCCGGCCTGCCCTCCGCGCTCGATGTTGCCTCTACGAGTCAAATCGACCGCCTCGGCGCCGCGACAGTGTCTGCGGAATGCGGCTCCCCGGACCGGTCCACGCCAAGAACGAGGGCCGTTCCTGGTTCTGAGGTCTGCCGGGCGTTGGGTTTCCACAATCGGGGTGCCTCGGGATAAGCTGTGCGTTGTCGCGGGTGGCGGAATCAAGGCCGGGTTGAACCGCCAATTTTGAGGTGTGGGGAGAAATTCGATGAGCAGCGATCTGGAAGTTTTCCGCGAGGAGACGAGAGCCTGGCTGGCGGAGCACTGTCCCCCGGGTGCGCGTGGCCCTGGCGAGATTCCCAGCGGCAGCACGAAAGAAGAGATTCAGGATCCGGACACGCGCCTGTGGCTGGAGCGCATGGCGGAGCGGGGCTGGACGGTGCCCACCTGGCCTGAAGCCTACGGCGGGGGTGGGCTCTCCGAGGATGAGGCCCGGGTGCTTTATCAGGAAATGGCCGCCATCGACGCCCGGCCGGCGCTGATCAACATGGGGACCCGCATGCTGGGCCCTACCCTGCTGGAGTACGGAACGGAAGCGCAGAAGAAACGTCACCTAACGCGTATCGCGCTGGGCCTTGCCGCCTGGTGTCAGGGTTACAGCGAGCCGGGTGCCGGCTCCGACCTGGCCAGCCTGCGGGCCCGTGCCGACGACAAGGGCGATCATTTCCTCATCAATGGTCAGAAGATCTGGACTTCAGGGGCGCAGACGGCGGACTGGATGTTCTGCCTGGTGCGCACGGATTTCGACGCGCCCAAGCATCGGGGCATCAGCTTCGTTCTACTGCCCATGGATCAGCCCGGCGTCACGGTGCGGCCCATTGCCCTCCTTTCCGGCAGCTCGCCCTTCTGCGAAACCTTCTTCGATGACGCCATCGCCAGCAAAGAAGATCTGATCGGGCCGCTCAACGACGGCTGGACCGTAGGTAAGCGTCTGCTGCAGCACGAGCGGTCCGGCCAGGGCGGCTTGAGCGTCAGCTCCGCGCGTCCCAGGCCGGTGGGCGTTACCGTGGACCTTGACGTCGCCGACGTTGCCCGGCGCTACCTGGGGCTGGACGATGGCCGCATTGCGGACCCGGTTCTTCGTAACGAGGTCTTGCGTTGGAAGATGAACGACGCCGCCTTCAAGCTTACCCAGCGGCGGGTAGGGGAGGAGAGCCGCGTCCGGGATACGCCCGGCGAGGCGACTTCCATCTTCAAGCTTTTCGGTTCCACCCTAGCTCAGGATCGTCAGGATCTGTTGATGCGCCTGATGGGCACTCGGGGTCTGGGTTGGCAGGGCGGCGCGTTCACCGAGGATGAGCTCGGTGCGGCCCGTTCCTGGCTGGCCAGTCGCGCCGTGACCATTTACGGGGGAACCAACGAAGTTCAGGCCAACATCATTGCCAAGCGGGTGCTGGGGCTCCCCGATTGAAACGTCGGCGCCTGGTGATATGCGGGGCCGGCGGGCGGGATTTCCACAATTTCAACTGTCTTTATCGGGAAAATCCCAACGTTCGAGTGGTGGCTTTCACAGCGGCGCAGATTCCCGGAATTGACAACCGGCGGTACCCGCCGGAGCTTGCAGGTGCACTGTATCCGGAAGGCATTCCCATCTTTGCGGAAAGCGACCTCGAGGCCTTGTGTGCGCAACATCGGGTCTCCCAGGTCGACTTTGCATACAGCGACGTGACCCACGCAGAGGTCATGCACCTGGGCTCCCGGGCGCTGGCCTGTGGTGCAGATTTCCACCTGGCCGGGCCGGGTAGCACCATGCTCCGCGCTTCGGTGCCGGTCATCGCGATTTCGGCCGTTCGCACCGGATGCGGCAAGTCTCAGACGGCTCGTCACGTCTCCCGAGCGCTGGGAGAGCTGGGCCTGCGGGTGGCTGTTCTGCGCCATCCCATGCCCTATGGGAACCTGTCCGCGCAGCGGGTGCAGCGCTTCGCCAGCCTGTCGGATATCGATGCCGCAGATTGCACCATCGAGGAACGTGAGGAGTACGAGCCGCACATTGCTGCCGGCAGCCTGCTTTTCGCCGGCGTGGACTACGCGGCCGTGATGGCGGCCGCAGAGCAGGAGGCGGAACTTCTGGTATGGGACGGGGGCAACAACGACCTGCCCTTCCTGCGGCCGGATTTCCACATCGTTCTGGTGGACGCGCTGCGCCCGGATCAGCTCCTGTCTCACCATCCTGGGGAGGCGGCGCTGCGTGCGGCAGACCTGCTGTTGATCAACAAGGCGGACGTCGCCAGGCCGGAACAGACCGGGGCTCTGGCGGATGCGCTGCGCGAGCTGCGACCCGGGGTGCCTCAGGTGCTCGCGGCCTCGCCGGTGGCGCTTGACCATCCTGAACAGGTGCACGGCAAGCGGGTGCTGGTGGTGGATGACGGCCCAACGCTGACCCACGGCGGCATGTCTTTCGGCGCCGGCTACCAGGCGGTCCGTGGTTTACCGGGCGTGACGCTGGTGGATCCCAGAGCGTCAGCCGCGCCTGAAATCGAGTCCGTTTACCGGCGCTATCGGCATATCGGACCGGTGCTGCCGGCGGTGGGCTACAACCCGGATCAGCGCCAGGCGTTGCAGCGCACCATCGACGACTCGGCTGCTGAAGTGGTGGTGGCAGGTACGCCCGTAGACTTCGCGAGAGTTGTCCCGGTCAGCATACCCGTGCTGCGTGCCCGTTATTCCTACGCCGATGCAGGAACGCCGACGCTGATGGACCATCTCGAGCCGTTTCTGCGTGAGCACAGGCTGTTGTGACCGGTTCGGAGACCGCCTCTGAGGCCCGTCGGCCGTTACTGGTCATCGCCCTGGGCGGCAACGCCATCAGCCCACCCACCGGGGACCTGTCGTACGCGGGCGAGCGGCGGGCCATCGAGCAGTCTGCCGGGGAGCTGGCGCAGCTTTGCGCGCTGGGTTACCGCTTGCTCGTGGTGCACGGCAACGGCCCGCAGGTCGGGCGGCTGCTCCATGCCGATTTCAAACCGACGGATCTGGACATTCACGTGGCCCAGACCCAGGGAGAGCTGGGATATCTGCTTGGCGCCGCGCTCGAAAAAGCCGGCGGCGAAAGAACCGTAGCCCTGCTCACGAGGGCAGAGGTGCAGCGGGGAGATCCTGCGTTCCAGAAGCCGGACAAGCCAGTGGGGCCCGTCGTGCGCGACCGCCCGATCGGCGATGCCGTCTGGCTGCCTGACCCCGGGGGCTGGCGCCGTGTGGTTGCATCGCCGCAGCCGCGCGGCGTGCCGGAACTGCCGGTGATCGGCCAGCTGCTGGCCCACGCCCATGTCATCGCCGGCGGTGGTGGTGGCGTGCCCGTCGATGATGGGGGAGCGCCCTGCCAGGCCGTGGTGGATAAGGATCGACTCGCAGCGCTGCTCGCCTGCGCGCTGAACGCCCGGGGGCTGATATTCGGTACCGATGTGGAGGGTGCATTTCGTGACTTCGGGTCTCCGGCTGCGGAGCTGCTCAGGGCGCTCACGCCGAACCAGGCGCAGCGCCTGCTGGGTGCCGGCGCGTTCGGGGCCGGCTCCATGGCGCCGAAGGTCGAAAGTGCCGTCCACTTCGTCTCCGCGACCGGTTGTTCTGCCAGCATCGCCAGGCTGGGGTCTCTGGTCGACGCCCTCGATGCTCGAGCCGGTACCCGGATCGCGCCCGAGGCCTAGCCCCCAACGGCCCCTCCTCAACGACCTCCCCCCCCCCCCCACAACCCCCCCGATTTCTTGTCAAGCTGGAACGCGGCGCCTAAGATTCGGCGCTTTCCACCTCGGTCAAAGACCATGAACCTTGCTTTGAGCGACGAGGACCAGGCCTTTCTCCAGCAGATCAGAGCGTTTATCGATCGCAACTGGCCGCCGTCGGCCCGCAACCCCCGGGGTTCGGCCTCCGAGCGCCCCGAGCAGACCGGGCCCGAGGAAATCGCGTGGTTCCATGCGCTGGTCGCCCGCGGATGGTCCGTGCCCGGCTGGCCGGTTGCCCAGGGAGGCACAGGCTGGACGCCGGTGCAGAGATATCTGTGGGACCGGGAGACCGCCTATGCGGAGACGCCCAGGATGGACGTCTTTGGCGTGAACCTCCTTGGGCCCCTGCTCTGTGCCAGAGGTTCCGCCGAGCAGCAGGACCGCTTTCTGCCTCCCATCCGCGAGGCGCGGGTGCGGTGGTGCCAGGGTTTTTCGGAACCCGGGGCGGGCTCGGATCTCACCAGCCTCGTCACCCGGGCTGCGCGCCGGGGCGACAGCTACCTCGTGAACGGCTGCAAAACCTGGGTAAGCGATGCCCACAGGGCCGACTGGATGTTCTGTCTGGTCCGAACGGCTGCCGGGAGCGCGCCGCCTCAGGAAGGCATCAGCCTTTTGCTCATCGACATGACGACGTCGGGGATCGAGGTCACCCCGATTCGGATGCTGGGAGATCAGCACGGCGTAAGCACGGTGACCCTCACCGACGTCAGGGTTCCGGTCGCCAACCTGCTCGGTCGGGAGAACGAAGGTTGGGACTGCGCTGAGGCGCTGCTGGATCTCGAACCGGTCGGCGTTGCCCGGGTGGCGCAATCGCAGGTTGAGCTCGGGCGATTGAAGGCATTTGCAGAGGCCTGCATGGAGGAGGGCGGATCCCTGCTGGAGAGCCCGGAATTCAGCCGAAAAGTTGCCGAGGTGGAAGTCGAGCTGGCCGGGCTGGAGGCGCTGGAGCTGCGCGTGCTCAGCCGGGCCGCTGCAGATGACGTTACGGAGCGCCAGGCGGCGGTGCTGAAGCTCCGCGGCACGGAAGTCGGCCAGCGAATAAGCGAGCTGCTCGTGGAGGCCTTCGGCTATTATGGCGTGCCGTTCCCGGATGCGCTGCTCATCGATAACGAAGGCGCAATCGGGCATGATTACGCGTTGCCTGCGCTGCAGGCCATGCTGTCCAGCCGGTCATGGTCTCTCTCCGGCGGTACCAGCGAAATTCAGAAGAACAGAATTGCCAGGGCGCTGTTGGAGCCAGGGCAGGGTTAGGTCAGGGGGAAGCTATGGATTTTTCATTTTCCGAAGAGCAGACGCTGCTGCAGGACAGCGTGGAGCGCTTCATTCAGAACGATTACGGTTTCGAAGCCCGGCAGAAGAACGTCAAAGACGAGCAGGGCTTCAGCACTGGCAACTGGAACACCTTTGCCGAGCTTGGCTGGCTGGGCGTGCCGTTCTCCGAGGCGGACGGCGGGTTTGGTGGCAGCGCCATAGAATCCATGCTCATGATGGAGCAGTTCGGTAAGGGGCTGGTGGTTGAGCCGTTTCTGCCCACGGTGGTTCTTGCAGGCGGCGCGTTGAAGATCGGCGGCTCTGCGGCGCAGAAGGAAAAGTATCTGGCCGGCATCATCGATGGCTCCCTCCAGGGCGCGTTGGCCTATGCGGAACCCCAGGGACGGTTCAACCTGGCAGATCTCACGACGACGGCGGCCAAGCAGGGCGATGGCTACGTGCTGAACGGCTACAAGGCCGTGGTGCTCAACGGCCCGGCGGCGGACATCCTGGTGGTTTCCGCCCGAACGTCCGGTGATCAACGTGACCTCCACGGCGTGTCGCTGTTTCTGGTTCCTGCGGACGCCCAGGGCGTTACCCGGCGTGACTACCCCACGGTGGATGCGCTGCGGGCATCGGAAATTACCCTGGAAAACGTAAAGGTAGGTGCTGAGGCGCTCGTTGGCGACGAAGGAAACGGCCTGCCCATCATCGAGCAGGTGGTTGACGAAGGCATTCTCGCCATCGGTGCTGAAGCCGTCGGCTGTATGGAAGTGCTTTACAAGGACACGGTGGAGTACTGCAAGACGCGGGAGCAGTTCGGCCAGCCCATCGGGAAATTTCAGGTGCTGCAGCACCGCATGGTCGACATGTTTA
Organism: uncultured Pseudomonadales bacterium; assembly: GCA_947258825.1. Taxonomy (GTDB): domain Bacteria; phylum Pseudomonadota; class Gammaproteobacteria; order Pseudomonadales; family Azotimanducaceae; genus UBA7803. Next base: position 59,065 of record CAMYJX010000008.1, on the reverse strand, counting down.
TGGAGCACGAGCAGTCCAAGTCGCTGATGTACATGGCGGCCATGCGTCTGGACGAAGGCTATGCGGCGGAGGCCAAGAAAGCTGTATCCGCGTTCAAAGTCCAGGTTGGGAAATCGGGTCGATTCGTTGGCCAGAACGCCGTGCAGCTGCATGGTGGCATGGGCATGACCGAGGAGCTTCGCGTCGGCCACTACTTCAAGCGCCTCACCACCATCGACACCCTGTTCGGAAACGTGGACTTTCACCTCAAGCGCTTTGGCGCCCTCTGATCATGGCGCGCTGGGATAAGAGCAGCGCTCCCACCATTCCGGAATGGTTTTTCGAAGCGGTCGAGACGCCTTTCGAGGAGCGAACCGTCGAGGTGGACGAATGTGACGTTGCTTATCAGCTCTGGGGCGCAGCGGGTGGTACCGACAGCGCCAAACCCGGGCTGCTCTTCATTCATGGGATGAACGCCCATGCCCACTGGTGGGATTTCGTTGCGCCTCAGTTTCTCGACAGCCACCGCTGCGCAGCCATGAACCTCACGGGTATGGGCGATTCGGATTACCGATACGAATATCACGGCGCCACCTATGCCGAAGAGATTCGCGCGGTCTGCGACGATGCCGGTTTCGGCACCGACGTGACCCTGGTTGCCCACAGCTTTGGCGGTTACATGTCGGTCAAAGCGGCGACCCTGTTCCCCAAGCGATTCGGCGCGCTCGTTCTCGTCGACTCCGGCATCCGTGATCCCGACGAGCCGGAGCCGGACCGTCCTGCCATGGGCGGCCGGGCCAAAGTCTATCCCGATCGCGAGACGGCGCTGGCGCGGTTTCGCCTGCAGCCCCCGCAGCCCTGTGAAAATCAGTATGTTCTGCAGTACATCGCCCGCCACAGCCTCATGCCCGTAGATGGTGGCGGCTGGTCATGGAAGTTTGACGACGATCTGCCGGGCACGCTGAAGGACGTCGTGCGCACGCCCGAAGACTACCGGAATCTCAACCTAAAGCTGGGCGTCATCTATGGCGCTGACAGCGAGCTGTTCTCGAGCCGGACGCTGGACTACATGCGCGAGCTGATCCCGCAGGATTTTCCCGCGGTGGCCATCGAAAACGCTCAGCATCACCTGTTTCTGGACCAGCCTCTGGCGTTCGTCGCAGCCCTGAAGCAGATGTTGCAGGATCTGTCGGGCTGAGCCATGTCTCTGGAAGAGCTGGGCAACATCGGAGAATTCATCAGCTCGATCGCCGTGCTCGTCTCTCTGGTTTATCTGGCCCTGCAGATCAAAAAAAGCACCGAAACGGATCGAGCTTCCACGTACTCGGCCATCGTTTCAGACTTTGGCGCCATGAACCGGATGCTGGCCGCCACGCCGGACCTAAGTTTCCTGTATGTGCAGGCCATGGAGAACTTCGGCGACCTCCAGCCGGATGAGAAAGCGCGGGTTTCCCAGCTCTTCTACATGACCTTCAGAGACTTCGAAAACATGTTTTATCAGCACCGGAAAGGTTACCTGGAAGACGAGGTCTGGAAAGGGTGGGAGCGGCTGATGCTGACGTACTTTTCCAGAGAAGGCTTCCAGACCTGGTGGAGTGTGCGTCGCGAGGTCTTCAGCGAGCCCTTCGCACGGTTTCTCGAAACTCAAGAGCTGGATCGCGCGGTGGCGACTTACGCGGACGTCATAAATTTGACCGCCCGGAAAGCGCCGGCTGCTGAAGACTGATCTCGTCGCGTCCTGGCGGCCCGGCGTGTGCTACGCCCGTGCTACGCCCGTGCTAGGCCGGATCAGACTCCGCGCCGGACTCCCTGCGCAGCAACCCGCGGAAGGCCTGGCCCGGCGTCCCCTGCTCGTAGAGCACTCGGTGCACCTCGTGAGTGATGGGCATCTCTATGTCGTGTTCGGCCGCAAGCTCCATAACGGCGGGCACAGATTTCACGCCCTCGGCGACCATATTCATTTCCGCGATGATCTCATCCAGCGGCTGACCCTGGCCCAGCTTCTCTCCCACGTGGCGATTGCGGCTCTGGGGGCTGGTGCAGGTTGCGACCAGGTCCCCCATGCCCGCGAGGCCGGCAAAGGTCGAGGCGCGCCCGCCCAGCGCGATGCCCATGCGCGTCAGCTCCGCCAGCCCGCGAGTGATGACCGCGGCCCGGGTGTTGTCTCCCGCATTGAGACCGTCCCCCATGCCTACCGCAATTGCCACGACGTTCTTCAGCGCGCCGCCCAGCTCGCAGCCGATCACGTCCGTATTGGTGTAAACGCGAAACAGGCCCGAGCCGAAGACTTCCTTCAGGTGACGGACGATGGTCTCGTCTTCCATGGCGATCACGCTGGCGGCCGCGCTGCCTGCGAGGATTTCCCGCGCCAGGTTGGGGCCGCTGAGCACGCCTGGGGGGTGGCCGGGCAGCAGCTCGTCGATGATCTGGGTCATGCGCAGCAAGCTGCCCTGCTCCAGACCCTTGGATAGGCTGATGACCGGAACCCAGGGGCGCAGGTATCGTTTGACCTCGGTCAGAGTGTCGCGGAAGGTCTGAGCAGGCACGCCCATGATCAGGACGTCGGCCGAAGTGACGGCCTCTTCGAAATCTGCGGTAGCTTTCAATCGGGGAGAGAGACGGGCACCGGGAAGATAGGCTTCGTTGCTGTGATCGTTGTTTATCTCGTCTACGGTGGCGGAATTTCTTGCCCAGATGAAGGTGGGCGTGTTCCTGGATACCAGTGACGCCACCGTCGTTCCCCAGGACCCGCCACCCAGAACGGTCGCTCGTAGCTGCATGCCAGTACCCCTTTCCTTCCCAGCTACTGAATACCTCAATTGCCACGGCAGCGCCAGGGCCTGGGATGTGCTAACTCAAAAAAAAGCCCCTCCGATTGGAGGGGCTTGCTTGTACAACGTCGGCAACTAGTCCCAGGAGAGGGCGCCGCCGGTCTGATACTCGGTTACCCTGGTTTCGAAGAAGTTCTTTTCCTTTTTCAGATCCATGATCTCGGACATCCAGGGGAAAGGATTCCTGACCCCGGGAAACTGCTCGGCGAGTCCGATCTGCGCCAACCGTCGGTTGGCGATGAACATCAGATAATCGGCCATCATGTTGGCATTCATACCCAGAACGCCTCGCGGCATGGTGTCGCGCGCGTACTCGATTTCCAGTTGCGTGCCTTCGAGAATCATCTGTCGAGCCTGATTCTGCATCTCTTCGTCCCACAGATCAGGGTTCTCCATTTTGATCTGGTTGATGACATCGATGCCGAAGTTCACGTGCATGGACTCGTCGCGCAGAATGTACTGAAACTGCTCCGACGTTCCGGTCATTTTGTTGCGCCGTCCCATGGACAGGATCTGCGTGAATCCGCAATAGAAGAAAACGCCTTCCAGCACGCAATAATAGGCGATGAGGTTCTTGAGCAGCACCTTGTCCGTTTCCAGCGTTCCGGTGGTGAACGTGGGGTCGGAAATGTCTTTGGTGTACTTCAATCCCCACGATGCTTTACGAGCGACCGCGGGCACCTCGTGGTACATGTTGAAGATTTCGCCTTCATCCATGCCCAGCGATTCGATCACATACTGATAGGCGTGGGTATGGATGGCTTCTTCGAATGCCTGGCGCAGCAGGTACTGGCGGCATTCCGGATTCGTTATGAGGCGATAGATGGCCAGCACCAGGTTGTTCGCCACCAGGGAGTCTGCGGTGGAAAAGAAACCGAGGCTGCGCTTGACGATGAGCCGCTCGTCCTGGGTAAGCCCGCCCTCGGCCTTCCACAGAGCGATGTCCGCAGTCATGTTGACTTCCTGCGGCATCCAATGGTTCGCACAGCCGTCCAGATACTTCTGCCAGGCCCAGTCGTATTTGAAGGGCACCAGCTGATTCAGATCGGCTCGGCAATTGATCATGCGCTTCTGGTCGACGGTAACCCGCTGATACTCTTCGGCCTCGCCGTCGCCGACCATGGGCGCATCCAGGTCCGCCAGCGCGGCTTCCGCCTGCAGCAGCACCTCGTCTCTCGGCGTTCCGGCCTCCACCGGAGCGTTAGCTTCCGCTGAGGCAGCGGCTTCCATCGGGGGCGGCGCCTGGACTGTCTTTTCCACCGCGCCGACTCCCGTTTCCCCGGCAGGCTCAGCCACCACGATGGACGGTTCGGGCTCCATGACCCGGGCTTCGACATCCGGGGCAGCGTCTGAACGGGCTGAAGGGGCTTCGCGCCTCGCGGGTGCTTGCAGCTGTTCTTCTTCTTCTTCGTAATCTTCCCAGCTCAACATGGCATTACTCCTTTACTGCGGGTTACGGCGATCACTGACATGCCTCGCAGTCCGGGTCGTCGATAGAGCAGGCCAGCGGCACCTCCGCCGGCCTGATCGCTGTGATGTCTTGCTCTGGCCCGGGAGCCGAATCGGCAGCCGGCAATGCGCCGGATGCCGCCTCGATTCCGGCCCTGCCGGAGGCCACGCTGGCCCGCTCGCTGGAAGCGTCAACGGCATTCAGCTTGCCCCGGTCCACGGTGGATTTCTCGGTGCTGGTCGCACCCAGGGCGCGCAGGTAGTAGGTCGTTTTCAAACCGCGCAGCCAGGCCATTCGATAGGTGATGTCCAGCTTTTTGCCCGAGGCGCCGGCAATATACAGGTTCAGCGACTGCGCCTGATCGAGCCATTTCTGGCGTCGGCTAGCCGCATCCACCAGCCAGCGGGGCTCTACTTCGAAAGCCGTGGCGTACAGATGTTTCAGGTCTTCGGGTACGCGTTCGATGGCCATCAGGCTGCCATCGAAGTATTTGAGGTCATTCACCATCACCTTGTCCCACAGGCCGAGGCGCTTCAGGTCTCTGACCATGTAGGGGTTAACCACCGTGAACTCTCCGGAGAGATTCGATTTCACGTACAGATTCTGATAGGTGGGCTCGATGGACTGGGACACCCCGGTGATGTTGGCGATGGTCGCCGTGGGCGCGATGGCCATCACGTTGGAGTTGCGCATGCCGTTGATCTGCACCTTGCTGCGCAGCTTGTCCCAATCGAGGCGGGTGTCGTAGTTCACGTCCAGGTAATCTTCGCCACGCTCCTGCCGCAGCATACGCAGAGAGTCGATGGGGAGGATGCCGCGGCTCCAGAGCGACCCGGAGAAGCTCGGGTAAGCGCCCCGTTCCTTGGCCAGCCGACAGGAAGCGTCAATGGCGTAGTAGCCGATGGCTTCCATGGAGCTGTCGGCAAAGGCTACCGCTGCATCGCTGCCGTAAGGTATCCGCAACCGGTACAGGGCATCCTGAAAACCCATGATGCCCAGGCCGACGGGACGGTGGCGCATGTTCGAGTTGCGCGCCTGGGGTACCGAGTAGTAGTTGATGTCGATGACGTTATCGAGCATTCGGACGGCCGTTCGCACGGAGCTCTTGAGCTTCTTTATGTCCAGCTTGTCGTTCACGATGTGCTGGGCAAGGTTGATGGAGCCCAGATTGCACACGGCCACTTCTTCCTGGGAGGTGTTCAGCGTGATTTCGGTGCACAGATTGGAGGAGTGCACTACGCCGATGTGCTGCTGCGGTGAGCGGACGTTGCAGCTGTCCTTGAAAGTGATCCATGGATGGCCGGTTTCAAACAGCATCGAGAGCATTTTGCGCCAGAGGTCGGCGGCCTTCACGCGCTTGAACAGCGTGAGCTCGCCGCTTCGGGTCTGCGCCTCGTAATCCTCATAGCGTTTCTCGAAGGCACGGCCGTAGAGGTCATGCAGATCCGGCACTTCGTTGGGAGAGAACAGCGTCCACTCCTGGTCTTCGAACACCCGTTTCATGAACAGGTCCGGTATCCAGTTTGCCGTGTTCATATCGTGCGCTCGACGCCGATCGTCGCCGGTATTCTTGCGCAGCACCAGAAACTCTTCGATGTCCAGGTGCCAGGTCTCCAGATAGGAGCAGACCGCTCCTTTGCGCTTGCCGCCCTGATTGACAGCGACGGCGGTGTCGTTGACCACCTTCAGAAAGGGTACGACGCCCTGTGATTTGCCGTTGGTGCCTTTGATGTAAGAACCCAGCGCGCGTACGGGTGTCCAGTCGTTGCCCAGGCCGCCGGCCCACTTCGACAGCATCGCATTGTCGCGGATAGCGCCGTAGATCCCGTCAAGGTCGTCCGGAACCGTGGTCAGGAAGCAGGATGACAGCTGCGGCCGCAACGTTCCGGCATTGAAAAGCGTCGGCGTAGAGGACATGTAGTCGAAGGAAGAGAGGAGGTCGTAGAACTCGATGGCCCGGGCGTTGGGGTTGTCTTCCCGGGCGGCGAGCCCCATAGCTACCCGCATGAAGAACACCTGCGGCAACTCGAAGCGGATGTCATCACTGTGGATGAAGTATCGGTCGTACAGCGTCTGCAGGCCGAGGTAGGTGAAGTTCAGGTCGCGCTCAGGCTTGAGCGCCGCGCCAAGCTCATCGAGGTCGTATCCGGCCAGCTCCGGCGCGACGAGTTCCAGCTCTATGCCTCGCAGGATGAACGCCTTGAAGGCGTCTGCATACAGCATCGTCATTTCGCTTTGGGTGGCGCGGTGGCCGCCGGCCGCATGAACGTCCAGAAAGCGCATCGCTTCGGTGCGCAGCTCGTCGAGCAGGAGACGCGCGGTAACGTTGGTATAGTTCGGCTCTTCCTCTACCAGCGTACGTGCGGTAATGAGCAGAGATGTGGCGACATCGCGTTGCGTGATGCCGTCATACATGTTCTTCATCGCTTCGCCCAAGATGCGCTCGGCGTCCACGTCCTCCAGCTCCGTGCAGGCCTCCTGCACCAGGGTGCGAATGCGCGCGATGTTCAGCGGTTTCAGGCTGCCGTCTTCGCCGACCACCTGGATCGACGCTTCTGCGGCTGACGTTGCCTCGGGCTGCTGGGCCTGCTGCTCTGCACGGGCTCGTGCCCGGCCTTCACGATAGAGGACGTAATCTCTGGCAACCTTGTGCTCGCCGGAACGCATCAGCGCCAGCTCTACCTGGTCCTGAATGTCTTCTATGTGGATCGTTCCGCCGGAAGGGAAGCGGCGTTTGAAGGTGTCGCTTACCTGCCCGGTAAGCTCCGCCACCAGTTCCCTGATTCGTGGCGATGCGGCGGCAGTGCCGCCCTCGACGGCTAGAAATGCCTTCGTCAAGGCGACGGCGATCTTGTCGTCGGTGTAGGGCACGACGGTACCGTTGCGCTTGATTACTTTCAGCTGTCCCGGCGCCGTGGCGGCTATGGATGCCGGCAGGGGTTCCCGCAGCGGCTCGGACACCTCGAACGGTTGTGGCTGTGCTTCCGCCCCGTGCGAAGTTTGTTCGGACGAAGTTTGTTCGGACGAAGTCTGCAAGGGCTCGTCCTGTGTTCCGGTGGTGTTGTTACGTGTGCTTTCCAGCGTGTCAGTGTGCATGTTGCGCAATTGGCTCCCGACGGTTCCTAAGCGGCATCTCTTCCCGAAATTCGCGGACTGCAGCGGCTGGGGCCTTCCCAACGGTGTTACCGACGGAAACACAACCCCTAGTGATTACGAATTACGGGAAACGCGCCCCCTCCGAACACGATTTCTGTGTTTCTGGTTTCCGGACTCATTCCGGTTGGCGGTTTCAAGGGCCGGGAAAAAGACAATAAAGCTGCTCTCAGTATGCCGCTATCTTGTGTTTTATTCGCCTGAAAAGGCTTCCGACCGCTATATGTTGGGTTTTCCTGCCCAACCATCCGCAAGATAAAGCGCTCGGCAGGGGAATGCAAGGCGTTACCTGTGGATAAGCTGTTGGTTGAGTCGCCGAAGGGTTTTGAGATCCTGTGGATCCGCTGTGGATACTCGCACGAACTGGAACACCACTATATATTGTGGTGCTCGCAACGTGCCGGATCGGGGGGAATATGCGCCACATCATGGCCATCGATCAGGGGACATCCAGCTCCCGCGCCATCATTTTCGATCCTGAGGGAAATATTGCCGGGGTCGGACAGCAACCCTTCGACATGATATTTCCAGCCGACGCCTGGGTGGAGCAGGATCCGGAGGTGCTCTGGCAGACCACGCTGGCGGCGGGGCGGGAGGCCCTGGTCGCGGCGGGGGTTTCTGCCGCGGACCTGGCCGCCATCGGCATTACCAATCAGCGCGAAACGACCCTGGTATGGGACCGGCAGACGGGCGAGTGCGTCTACAACGCCATCGTCTGGCAGGATCGAAGGACGGCGGACCGCTGCGAGGCGATGCGCCAGGATGGCGTGCAACAACTTGTTGCACGGGAAACAGGTCTGGTCATCGACCCGTATTTTTCCGGCACTAAGCTGGCCTGGCTGCTGGAAAACGTTCCAGGCGTCCGCCAGCGCGCTCTGGAGGGCGAGCTTTGCTTTGGTACCGTGGACACGTTTCTCATCTGGCGCCTGACCGGAGGTAAGGTTCACGCCACCGATGCCACCAATGCCTCTCGCACCATGCTCTTCGACATCGGCAGCCAGCGCTGGAGCCCGGAGCTGACTGGCTACCTGCAGATCCCTCACTCGCTGCTTCCCGAGGTTCTCGACAGCGCCGGAAACTTCGGCGTCGCTGATGCAGGATGGTTTGGCGCGTCGGTGCCCATTCTTGGCGTCGCCGGCGACCAGCAAGCCGCGCTCATTGGCCAGGCATGCTTTGATTCGGGTATGAGCAAGAGCACCTACGGCACTGGCTGCTTCGCCATCATCAATACCGGCGCTCAGCAGCTGGTATCAACCCAGCAGTTGCTCACCACCGTGGCCTACCGGCTCGACGGGACCGTGACCTACGCCCTGGAAGGCAGCATCTTCGCCGCCGGCGTTGCCATCAAGTGGCTTCGCGATCAGGTCGGCCTGATTCAGGCGCCCGGCGATACCGAGGATGCCGCGCGGCGCACCGCCGGTGACACCGCTGGCGTTTATCTGGTTCCCGCGTTTACCGGGCTCGGCGCGCCCCACTGGAAACCGGACGCTCGAGGGTTGCTCACCGGCTTGACCCTCGACACGAGCCGCGACCAGATCGTAACCGCCACGCTGCACAGCGTCGTATACCAGACGGAGGACCTGCTGATCGCTATGGCCGAGGATGGGGCAAAGGTCGATCGGTTGCGCGTTGATGGCGGCATGGTGGGCAACGATCTGCTTTGCCAGTTTCTTGCGGACATCACCGGCTGCCCCGTTCAGAGGCCGCGGATTACAGAGACCACGGCGTTGGGCGCGGCTTCGCTGGCAGCGCTGGGGGCCGGTATGCTCGGCAGCCTGAACGAAGCCGGGCAGCGCTGGCAGCTGGAGCGGGAATTCACCCCCGCCATGGAGGCCCAGCGACGTCAGGAGCTGCTGGATGGCTGGCGACAGGCGGTGTCGCGAGCCATCTAGGCAACTGCCCCGTCCAGATCCTTTACAGCTCGACCGTCGCCTCACAAGTGGCTTACAAGGCGTCACCTGATGCTGCGCTTTGCCTGGTGCCCGACCCCTACAATGTTTGCTCTTCGATACAGAGCCGCGAAGACTTTGCTGACCCTCAGCCAGCTGGCTATCCGCAAACCCGCTCGCACGCTGGTAGTTCTTGCCGGCGCGATGGCGTACGCCCTGGTCTGCATCGGCCTGGCGGCCGCGTCGGAGGGTCCCGAGTTCGAGCCCGCGCTCTACTCGCTGCTGGCTTTCTGGGGGCTGGGTCTGGCGGCGTTCATGGCTCTGGACAAACAGGACGGACGATTCGATACGGGGTCGCTGACCTTTGCCAAGTCCTGCTGGGCCAACGTGGGTGTGGTTGCGTCGGCGCTGTTCGTTCCCGACGAACTGCGTCTGCTGCTGCTGGTGGTCCCCTTGCTCGGCATCCTGCATGCGGCGCTGCACCTGGCCAAGCGGCAGGTGGGCTATCTGACGCTGATCACCTGGTTCGCTTACCTGCTGGTTCAACCGCTGCTGTACAGCGGTTCGGGCCCGCTGGCTGGTGCAGAGCTACCGTTGACCCTAGGCTTCACCGCCATGCTGGCGGTGATGTTCTTCATGGCCGGGGAAGTGACGGCCCTGCGCCTGGCATTTCAGCGCCGCAACGACCGCCTCAACGCTGCGCTTCAGCAGCTGGCGGATCTCGCCATGCGGGACGAACTCACGGGGCTCTACAACCGCCGCTACATCATGGAGGTGCTGAACCGGCAGAAGGCGCTGGGAGATCGGGGGCACGTTGGCTTTACCCTTTGCTACTGCGACCTCGATCACTTCAAACGCGTCAACGACAGATTTGGTCACCAACAGGGCGATCGGGTGCTTCAGGCGTTTGCCCGCTGCGCGGAACAGGTGGTTCGTTCCGTCGATTTCGTTGCCCGTTTTGGTGGCGAAGAGTTCCTGCTCGTGCTGGTAGACGCGGATAAAGACGCGGCACAGCGGGTCGCCGATCGGCTCTGCGCCAGCGTTCGCGATCTGGACGTGATCGGCAACGATTCCAATCCACGTCAATCGGTGTCCATCGGCATCGCGGAATTTCGTCCGGGGGAATCTGTAGAAGATGTGATCCAGCGCGCAGATCGAGCGCTTTATCGGGCGAAATCGTCCGGCAGGGATCGCATCGTCCAGGGATGAGCGCGGCATCACGTGATTTACCCCGTCATATGGGGTAATGTCCCGGCGATTTCGCAGAAGGACGCTGCAAATTGAATCGGCGCCGTCATACCAGACAACCCATCTCTCTCTCGGCTCTGCTGCATCCGGAAAGTGGCCGTTCGTGGTTGTGCACGGTTCGAGATTTCTGCCAGCAGGGAATGCTGCTTACCGGTACGGGCGCGTCACGTTCGCTCGCCTCAACGGGCGCCAATCCTGTCAGCGGTGATTCCGTCGCCATTCACTTTTCGGTGCCTACCCCCGAGGGGCATGAGCACTTCAGAACCCAGGCGAAGATCGCGAGGATTCTGGAAAACGGCAACGGCATCGGGGTCGTTTTCGACCAGGGGTTGCCGGACCGCGCGTTCGATTCCCTGTTAGAGTTCGCCGTCGCATCCGGCATGCTTGCCCGGTCCGCGGCTTCCGCCGTGACTGGAAGAGAAGACGGGGCCGACGAATCTGCCGGCGACGCCGGGCAGGAGGCTCGTGAATCAGGCGGCGGGGTCGCGCAGCGTGCCGGCGCTGAGGAAATTCCCGATACCCTTCTCCGCGATCGCAGGATCACCGATAAGCAGGCGCTGCAGATCCGCACCAAGGTGAGGCGTGTGGTCGAGCGCGCGCTGAAACGTCTCGGTGGAGAGTTCCTGATGAAGGCGTCGGAAGAGCTGCTGACCAGCGCGCGGGATGCGGGCACCAACGCCGCTCAGATGATGTTTTTCGAGGGTCTGGACGTCATAGAGAAAAATCATCAGGCTCTGATTTCCGACTTTGTCGGAGAAGTGCTTCGCCAGATCGATCAGGTTAGCGAGCTGGAAGAGGTACTGGAAAAGCGACGCCGTCGGGAAGGCGCAGATACCACCAAGCTGGAGGTCGTCGACACCGAAGACTTCGAGGACTGGCTGGCGGTTGCTGAGATCATCTCCAAGGCGGAGGGCCGGTATTCCGACCAGCTTCTGGACATGCGGGCTCAGCTCGGGCTGGTTGCGAAACCCTGGACCCACAAGGACGCCCTTCCGGTAGGGCCGGCGGTTCTGACCTGGGCGTTTGATGACGTCGTCAAGAAGATGGAATTCCGCCTCCAGGTGCGCCGGGACATCTACCGCTACTTCGAGGAAGCGTTGCTCGCCGTGCTGGGTACGCTTTACGAAGCGCTGGCCAAGCTCTTTGCCGACAGCGAGCTGTTTCCCTCCGTCGAGGAGATCCGCGAGTCGCTGGTCCGCGCATCCGTGCGCCGCTCGCCCTCCGGCGTCAAAGTGGAGCCAGAGGTTTATCAGGAGATGGACACTGCCGTGCGTGAAGCCGCGATGGCGGCGGACGGTGTCCCCACCGCTGCACGGGTCGACAGCAATCCGTTTGTGCCGTCTTCCAGCCGTGGCAGCGAGGTCTACAACGTCGCCCGGAACATACTCAACCTGTCCCGGCGCACGGCCGCGATCCGCGGCCAGCCTACCGACGAGATGCTGGCGGCTCCGGGCGCCAGGGCTGACGAGACCTTCAACCGCGTAGATATTCTGGACGCTTTGGCGACCATCGAAGAAGAGCTCGGTGACGCGCAGCTGAGCGACCAGCGGCTGAAACCCCGCCTGATGGAAGTGCTCAAGCATCATCATGGAGACCGGAAAGGGCTGACCGAGGAAGACTACGACACGCTCGATGTCATGGAGAATCTCGTCGATTCCATCGAGTCGGACAGCTACCTCACCCCCGGTGTCCGGGAATGGGTTCGCCGGCTCGAGATAACCCTCAACAAGCTGGCAGCGCAGGATCCCGAGTTTCTGCGCTACGAGCCGGACAGCCCCCACAGCGCCGTTTTGATGTTGAACCAGCTGGCCAGGTTGGGTAACTCCAAAGACGTGCGCGAAGGCATCGACAGGGACGTGGGTAAGCGCGTCGACGAGCTGCTGCAGCGCGTGGTGAAGGAGTTTGATCAGAACCCCGAGGTCTTCTCGGAGGTCGTGGACGAGCTCAATCCCCTCGTGGACCGTCAGGTGCAGGCCTATCGGGGAAACATCGAGCGAACGGTACGCGCTTCCGAAGGTCAGCAGAAACTGGAGCGGGCACGACGTGCCGTGCTGACGGAGCTGTCGCAGCGGCTCGAAAACAGGCGCGTTCCTGATCTGGTGGTTGAGCTGCTCAACCCCGGCTGGCGCAATCTGCTGGTGCATACGCACCTGCGGCGTGGTCCGGAGAGCCACGAATGGCGAGATCAGCTTTCGCTGCTCGACCAGCTCTGGGGGCAGCTGTCGGGAGAGATCGCTGCCGGCGCTGCCGAATTCATCGACCCGGATACGCTGCTGAAGCGCATCGTGGACGGTCTGAACAGCATCTCTTTCGATCCCAGCAAGCGCACCCCTCTGATCATGGCGCTCTCAGCCGCGCTCGTGGGAGATACGGCCGGGGAGCGAACGCCCGTCAATTTCACCGAGGTTGCCGGCGATCAGGCGCCCGCTCTACTGGGATTGGAGGGCATGCTGCCGGACACCAATCCGGCAAGCGATGCGCGGGACGAGCGGGTGCGTCAAAGCTTCGAGCAGGCGGTACAGCGTGCCCGACGCATACAGGTTGGCGAGTGGCTTGCGACGGCGGACCCGTCCGGACGGCCGCTCATACTCACCGTGGCTTTCGTTGGCGATGCGGCCAGCTCTTTCGTTCTGGTGAATCGCAAAGGCATCAAGTCGCGTGATCTCTCTCTCAAGGAGATGGCGGACGGTCTGCACGAGGGGCAGATCACCCTGCTGGACGATTACGATCTGCCACTCATGGAGCGTGCTTCTCAGCGGATGCTGGAAAACATGCACAGCGAGCTCGCCTTTCAGGCGGCCCACGACGATCTGACCCAGCTCATGAACCGCAAGGAGTTCGAACGGCACGTGCATGAAGCCATCCAGGAAGCGAGAGGCACCGAGACCCTGCACGCGCTGCTCTACATAGACCTGGATCAGTTCAAGATCGTGAACAACACCAGCGGCCATACCGCCGGAGACGAGTTGCTCAAGGTCATCGCCGACGTGCTGACCCGGACGCTGGCAGACGAGCAGGCGCAGGTTGCCCGGCTGGGCGGCGACGAGTTCGGCGTTCTGCTGAAAGAGATCTCCACGCCGGTTGCCCGCGAGCTGGCGGACAAGGTTCTGAACGCGGTACGCGGCGAGCGCTTCGAATGGGACGAGCGGGAGTACGCGCTGTCCGCCAGCATGGGCCTGGTGTTCGTGGACCAGTCCATAGAAGGCGTCGACGCGGTCATGCAGTATGCGGATGAAGCGTGCTACGCGGCCAAGGACGCCGGACGTAATCGGGTCCAGGAATACGAGCTCGGGGATGCCGTCATTCAGAACCGCCATGGCATCATGGAGTGGGTAACCCAGCTCGACAAGGCGGTGAACGAGAACCGGCTGGTCCTCAACTGCCAGCAGATTTCCGCCGTGGGCAGCAATCGGCAAGACGAGGACCACTACGAAATTCTGTTGACCATGCTCGACGAGATGGGAGATGCGATGCCGCCGGCGGAATTCATCCTTGCGGCGGAAACCTACCAGCGCATGTCGATCATCGATCGCTGGGTCATCGAGCGTGTGATGCAATGGATGTCCGAGAACCGGGGCATGCTGGACAACTTCGGTGGCTTCTCCATCAACGTTTCAGGACACAGCGTGAACGACGAGACGTTCCCGGACTTCGTGCTGGAGCAGTTCTCCCGCAGTCAGGCGCCCACCAGCAAAATCTGCTTTGAAATTACGGAAACGGCGGCCATTGCGAATCTGGAAAATGCCCGGGACTTCATGAGCCGAATGAAGATCATTGGTTGCCGGTTCTCGCTGGATGATTTCGGCACCGGCCTGTCTTCGTATTCCTACTTGCGCAACCTGCCGGTGGACTACGTCAAGATCGACGGCGTCTTTGTCAAAGACATCGTGGACAACCCCGGTGATTACGCGGTGGTGCGATCCATCAACGAGATCGGCCACTACATGGGCAAGCAGACCATTGCCGAGTACGTGGAAAATGAAGACGTGATGAAGTGCGTACGCGAAATCGGCGTGGACTACATGCAGGGGTATCACATCGCCAAACCGTTCCGGCTTGAAGAACTCAGGCTCTGAAGCAGTCAGGATCCGTTCGCAGCACCGCGCTAACCAAACACTCGCAGAGCGTCAGGTCAGCAGAAACTCCAACAATGCCTTCTGCGTATGCAGGCGGTTTCCCGCCTCCTGCCAGACGGCTGAGCGGGGATCATCCAGCAGCGTCTCGCTGACCTCTTCGCCCCGGTGGGCAGGCAGACAGTGCAGGAACACCACTTCTGGCGAGGCCTGATCGAGCAGGTCCTCGTTCACCTGATAGGGCGCAAAGCGCGTCATCCTCCCGGCCTGCTCCTCCTTGTCGTGGCCCATGGACGACCACACGTCTGTTACCACGAGATCGGCTTGATCCACGGCTTCCCTGGCAGACCCCACCAGCACCGCGTTGTTGCAGCTGGCCAGTATCTCTGGATCGGGCTCGTAGCCTTCGGGGCAGGCGATCTTCAGCTGAAATCCCCACTGCCGGGCGGCGTTGATATAGGAATGGCACATGTTGTAGCCATCGCCGACGAAGGCCACCGCGCGACCGGCGATGGGGCCGCGCAGCTCGGTGTAGGTCTGCACGTCCGCGAGCAGCTGACAAGGATGAAACCGGGATGTCATGGCGTTGATGACCGGAACGGAGGCCGCTTCCGCAAACGTCACCAGGTCTTCGTGCGAGGGGGTGCGGATGACCACGGCGTCCACCATCTCCGAAAGCACGCGGGCCGTGTCCGAGATGGGTTCGCCTCGCCCCAGCTGGGTATCGTCCGGGCTCAGGAACACGGCATGACCGCCCAGCTGGGACATGCCGGCTTCGAAGCCCATTCGCGTGCGGGTGCTGTTCTGCTGGAAGACCATGGCGAGGGTTCGACCGCTTAGGCTCTGATGCAGGCTGCGGTCCTGTCGCTGTGTCTTGAGCTCGCGGGCCCGTTCGACGATGTCGTCGAGCTCTTCGGAGGAGCAGTCCAGCAGTGTCAGAAAATCACGGTTGGCCATGTGTCTCGATCGCCATAGGTTCAGTGGGCACTGGTGAGTGTTCCGGTTCCGGTTACCTGGCGCAGCGGTTCGGTGTCGTACGTCCGGCGTACGCCCGAGGGGCTCAGCCCTGAATCAGCGCGGAAACCCGGGACACCAGCTCGTCGGCCTCTTTGTCGCTCATGGTCAGCGCCGGCAGAAGCCGTACGATGGTGTCCTGAGTGACGTTGATCAGAATGCCTGCCTGGAGCGCCTCGGCCACCAGCTCGCCGCAGGGTTCTTCCAGCTCTACGGCGATCATCAGCCCTTTGCCGCGAACGGTTCGCACCATGTTGTTGCCCTTCAGGTTTTCCCGCAGGCCATCGACGATTCTATCGCCCAACTCGGCCGCGCGCTGGATCAGACCGTCCTTTTCCAGCGTATCCAGCACCGCGATCGCCGCAGCGCATGCCAGCGGGTTACCGCCGAAAGTAGATCCATGGTTCCCCGGCTGGAATGTGGTGGCGGCCTCGCCGCGAGCCAGGCACGCGCCGATGGGCACTCCGTTGCCAAGGCCTTTCGCCGTCGTCACCACGTCCGGGAGGATAGCCGTGTGCTGATAGGCGAAATACGCGCCGGTCCGACCGTTGCCAGTCTGTACCTCGTCCAGCATGAGCAGCCAGCCGTTGTCATCGCAGATCTTCCTCAGCCCGGGAAGGTATTCGTCGTCGGGAATCACGATGCCGCCCTCACCGAGCACGGGTTCCACGAACAGCGCGCTGACTTCGTTGGTATTCTCGGCGATCTGCCTGATGGCCTGGAGATCGTTGAAGGGTGCCCTGACGAAACCGGACAGCAACGGTTCGAACCCGGCCTGTACCTTGCGGTTGCCGGTGGCCGTCAGCGTTGCCATGGTTCTGCCGTGAAAGCTGCCGTCCACCACGATGGTTGCCGGGCGGGATTGACCTTTCTGGTGGCCGTGCAGCCGCGCTATCTTGATGGCGGCTTCGTTGGCCTCGGCCCCGGAATTGGCGAAAAACACCCGATCCATGCCGGAAAGCTCGCACAGGCGGTCGGCCAGTTCTGACTGCAGAGGCAGCTCGTAGAGGTTGGACGTATGCAGCAGGCTGCCGGCCTGATCGGAAATTGCTTTGGTAATCGCCGGGTGCGCATGACCCAGCCCGCAAACCGCGATTCCGGTCAGCGCGTCCAGGTAGCGCTTGCCATCGGCGTCCTGCAGCCAGCAGCCGGAGCCTTCAGTAAAGGCGACGGGCAGTCGTTTATAGGTCTCCATCAGATGGTTCATGGCAAGATTCCTACGTCATGAGCCTCGGCAACGGTCAAATTTGGCCGCCTTCCCGAACCCCTAAACGACAACAGGCAGCGGGAGCTGCCTGGGGAAAGCCGGCAATCGTACTTTAGGGCCCTGGGGAGATCAATGCTTCCCTGTTCGGGTTGCGCGGGTGTCGAGCTGGCTGACCGCGTCAGATCATGGGGACTGCAACGCCTTCCCCAGGCGCTCGAGGCCTCGCTCCAGCAGCGGTCTGGGGCAGGCGAAGTTGAATCGCACGTAGCCTTGGCCGCCGAACGCGACGCCGTCGGACAGGCCCAGGCCGTGCTGCTCGAAATAGCCGCCCGGGTCTTCCAGGTTGAGATCCCTCACATCCAGCCAGGCGAGGTAGGTGGCCTCAACGGGGGTCATGCGCGTGCCCGCGACGGCCTGCAGCATGCTGTGGTTGCCGCGCAGATAGTCCAGCAGAGCTGGCAGCCAGGGACCCTGATCCCGAAAGGCGGCCAGAGATGCCGCGTAGGCCAGAGGCCCGACGCCGGGCACCAGGCCCGCTTGCGCCCGCCGAAAGGCGCGCCGCAGGTCCCTGTCGGCAATCACCGCGACCGCGCAGCCGAGGCCCGGTATGTTGTAGGTCTTGGTGGCGGCAAACAGGCTGATGGTGCGGTTGCCGATCTCCGGGGACAGGCTGGCGATGGGGATGTGCGACGCCTTCCGGTCGAGAATGAGGCTGCAGTGGATTTCGTCCGAACACAGGATCAGGTCCTGCTCGACGCAGAACGCCGCCAGGGCATCCAACTCTTCCCGGGTGTAGGCTCTTCCCGTTGGATTCTGCGGGTTGCTCAACATGAGCAGGCGGCTCTGTGGGCGTGCGGCGGCGCGCAGCGCGTCGAAATCCAT